>DASSED010000169.1:0-7195 GCA_035695405.1 Gemmatimonadales bacterium | reverse complement strand
GCCGTAAACTGCGCCAGCCCCTTCTTCGCCTGGATCGCCGTGATCGCCGCCGTCAACGTCGTCTTCCCGTGGTCCACGTGCCCGATCGTCCCCACGTTCACATGCGGCTTGGTACGCTCAAATTTGGCCTTGGCCATGGTCGCTTCGTTCCCGATTAACCGGTTAGGGTGCTGGTCCCGAATCCCGAGTCGTCAGCCTGCCTGATCAGTCCCCTGACTCGTGACTCGTGTCTTCTTAACAAGCTCGCGCGCGGGATTGAACCGCGGACCTCATCCTTACCAAGGATGCGCTCTACCAACTGAGCTACGCGAGCGGCTTCTCAGTCGGCGGTACCCACCCGCCCCTCCGTCCTCTCCGTCCTTTCCAACAAGCGGGCGACGGGACTCGAACCCGCGACCCTCAGCTTGGAAGGCTGATGCTCTACCAACTGAGCTACACCCGCGTGTCAGCGGGGAAGTAGGACAGCGGGGACGCGGGGAAGGTGGTGCATCCGCCGATCGATAGTCCTAGTTCCACCGCTCGAGCCCGACCCTACTGCCCCGCTTCCCCGCTTGCCGTCTTCCCCGCTTCCATGGTGGGGGTAGGATTCGAACCTACGTAGGGCGTTAGCCCGGCAGATTTACAGTCTGCTACCATTAGCCACTCGGTCACCCCACCGAGTCGAGACGTACCCGCATCTGAGACACAACCCCGCCGAACCACACAGCGGGGTTTAGTGTAGGCCGAAAAATGACAGACCAGTATGATAAGAACCAAGTTACAGTGAGTCAACGGGCTGGGTTAAACGACACCCCTGGGGCGGACGACGTGACGGTCAAAACGGCGGCCGAACTGCCCGCCGCCGCCGCTCTACGCAGCCCGATTCCAGCCAGGCTCTCTCTCCCGAGCTGACGAGGGGAATCGAACCCCTAACCTGCTGATTACAAATCAGCTGCTCTACCAATTGAGCTACGTCAGCGCACTGGCGTAAAAAAGATCAGCTTCACTCGACGAGAGCAAGTGCCAATCGATGCGAGTATCATTTTGGGCCAGCTCCTCGACCAGGACACTTCGAGGGGGGTATGGGTGCCTAGGCTGACAACCCGCATGTCGGAGAACAGGAATGCCTGGTATCATCGGACTCGTCGGCGCAGCAGATACCGGGAGGATGGCGCGCGCGCTGACGAAGCTGTCGTACCTGGATACCTATCGGACCTCTCTCTATCCGATCTCGCCAACGGTGACCCTGGGATACGTCGGGCGGCCTTCGCAAGGAGAGTTTGCCAGCGGGAATCCTAACCAACATCCTCGATGCTCTGTTCTGGTAACCGGAGCCATCTTCACTCAAGATTCTCGCCCGCGTCGTATCTCAGCCAACCAGATCATTGATCATTACCAGGCCGACGGCCTTCGTCATTTGCGGGAAAGTTATGATGGCAGCTTTGTCATTGTCGTTGTCGATCTGGATTCCCAGCGCCTTCACGTGGGCACCGATCGGGTGGGGAGTCAGCCAGTGTATTACCGACGGATCGGCAGTGTTCTCGCCTTTGGGCCGGAGGTCAAGGCGCTCGCGACCGCAGCAGATTGGGACCCTGAGCTCGCCGAGTCAGGCCTCATCAATCTGCTCACCACCGGCTACAATCTGGGTCGCCACACCATCTACTCTGGGGTCCATGCGCTCGAGCCCGGCAGTATTCTGAGTTGTGACCTTTCCACCGGCACGCTGTCACGGGAACGCTATTGGAAGATCGTGTACGATCCCGCGCCCGCGCTCTCCCGCCGGGGCTCGGCGGTCGAAGCACTGTTCGAGAGTACCCGGCGGGCTCACCAGCTCCACCTGTCCGACTCTCCCCGGGAGTTCGATCTCTTCCTATCCGGAGGTTTGGATTCCCGTGGGATCCTGGGCGTGCTCCAGCAGCTTGGCGCGATGCCTACCCGTGCGCTGGGCTGGGGCATGCGTGACGACATTCCCGGCTCGGACGCGTGGATCGCCAAACGCTTGGCCGAGGAGTTCGGCCTGGACTTCTCGTTCCTGGCGTACGACACCGACCAGCTGGCAGAAATAGCCGAGGACTGGGTCTATGTCTCCGAGTTGGCCAACGACAATATCGGCCGGTACGGCGAAGGTATGGGCGCGGTTCGCAATTTCTATCACACGGGAGCCGATTTCACGTTCGTAGGTGATGAGGCCTGGGGGTGGCGGGGCTACGCCGGGAATGAAATCGAGGCGCGCGCACACGTGCTGCCACCATTCTTGCCGAGTCGCCTTCGATCGATCCTTCGAAGCAGCGAGGTGGATCGGCTGGAATCGAGCTATCACCAATCGATCAATGAGATCATGGAACCATGCGAGAATCCGGATCCCACCGACCGGAAGGATTTTCTTTATCTCCATGGTCGGGTTGCTCGATTCATCTTTAGTCTCGGCTACTATCGGGAAATTTCCTCGGAAATGCGCCGGCCATTCCTCGCAAACGAGGTTCTGGACGTGGTTCGACGAGTGCCTCAAGCATTTCGGGTCCACAAAAACCTGTATGTGACCATGCTGAAGCGGTTCCTGCCCAGAACGATGACGTACCCCGAAATGGAGGTCCCGAGCCTCCCCGACTGGTCGTACGACCTCCGGTACCGGGAGCCCATGCGGAGCTTTTTCCGCGGGTTGCTGGAGTACTCCAACCTGGAGGCGGGACCCCTCGGTGCCATGATCGACCGAACCGCGTTTGAGCGGGCTCGGGATGAATTCTTCGCTTCTGCGGTAAGTCCGGTGAACCGGCAGACCAGCGGGAAGATCCGGCTCAAGCGAGCAGCCCGCCAGGCACTTCTGGCCCGTCCCCGGTTGGAGCGGCTCCTCACGCGGGCGCGAAGGCGCATGGGTCCCGCAAGCCCCAGCAGTGCGCTCGATCCGCTGTGGAGGATTGCGTTATGTGTCCTGTTGGAGAGAAATCTGAAGCGATTTCGAGCCGGCTAGCAGGCGAAATGCCGGCGGCTGGGCGGTCAGCTCGCTCGCCGGATCCGGACCACCTCCATCGAGCCATCCTTCCCATCGCGAACATCCCATCCGGCCTCTCGGAGAAGCGCGCGAATCCTGTCGGCCTCCGGGTAGTTCCGCTGAGACTTGGCATCCTTCCGGCGAAGGGCCCACTCGGTGGCCCAGGCCCGCTGGGTGTCATCACTCTGGTCCTGAGGGGGAGTCTCCAGAACTTCGACCTGTTGTAAGCCACCGGGGCGGGGCCCTGTTCCCGCACCGGGAATCTTGAGTGCCTGAACCACGCTCCCGATGGCCAGCACCCCTTCGGCCATTTGCCAGGCAGCCAGAGCCGTGGGTCCGGGAGACTGCGTTTCATCGAGTGCGGCGTGACCTTCATTCATATAGGCAAACACGGCGGCTACGGCGCGGGGGGCATTGAGATCATCGTTCAGCGCCTCGGTGAGCTGACCAGCGAGGTTCTCCGCAGCGGCACGGAAGCGGGGAGAATCCGATGGCCCCACGTGCTCTGCTAGCCGGAGCTGAAATTCTCCCAACCGGCGGGAGGCTTCCTGAGCTCCGACCAATGCCTCATCAGTGAGATCCAGCTTTTGACGGTAGTGAGTCTGGAACATGAGAAGCCGTATGGCACCGGCATCCACACCATCCTCCCGGAGATCACGGGGAGTGGTGATGTTGCCGAACCGTTTGGACATCTTGCTGCCCCGGATGTTCAAGAACTCCCCATGCAGCCAGAAGCGGGCGAAAAGATCTTTCCCCGTGAAGGCACAGCTCTGCGCGATCTCGTCCTCATGATGGGGGAAGATCAGGTCCACGCCGCCGGCATGGATGTCGAGCACCTGAGTTCCCCACTGTTTCCGAATCAACTCCAGCGCCATGGCCGAGCACTCCAGGTGCCACCCGGGTCTGCCGCGTCCGAACGGGGCATCCCACACTGCGCCCACGGCTTCATCGTCCGGCTTGGCCGCTTTCCAGAGGGCGAAGTCGCGGGCATCCTCCTTGGAGTATTCGTCACTGCTCACTCCACCTCCTGCCCCGGTTTTGAGCTCCCGGATGTCGATGCGCGAAAGCTTCCCGTAGGCTGGGAACCGGGCGATCGAGAAATAGACCGAGCCATCCTCTCCCTTATAGGCAACACCCCGATCCAGGAGACCCTGGACCAAAGCGATCATGGAGCCGACGTAATCCGTGGCTCTGGGATAGACAGTCGCGTCTTTGATGCGGAGATATTGTCGGTCTTCGTGAAAAGCCTCGATGTACTGCCTGGTGTATTCCCGGAGCGGCGTGCCGGCGGCCCGTGCGCCGGCGATGGTCTTATCATCGACGTCCGTGAGATTCATGATGTGAAAGACCTCGTAGCCGCTCGCCTCCAGCCAGCGGCGCAGGAGATCCTCGAAGAGAAACGTCCGGAAGTTTCCGATATGCGCGTAGTTGTAGACCGTGGGTCCGCAGGTATAGAGGGACACCCGTCCGGGCTGCAGAGGCTCGAAAGGATCAACCTGCCGGGTGAGCGTATTGTAGAGCCGGAGCCCCATCAGCCGGTGGCCCCAGCTGCTGCGGTCGCCATCGCCTCGCCCTCGGCACCGCCCTTGATGGTGACGTGTACCCGCCGCTGCTGGAAGGGACTCTCGATGGATTCTTTGGCGAAGCGATTGATCAGCCGGCGCCGGAACTCCCGGGCGACATTCCATTGGGATCCAGGCTGCGTCTTGAGAAGGGATCGAATCACCACCGAGTTGTCGGTCATGGACTCGACGCCCAGCACCTCGACTGGCCCGTCCAGCTGCAGGCCCCAGGTAGGATCGGTGGAGAACTGGGCCGACTCATCGCGCACCACTGCCAGGGCCCGATCGACATCCTCCGTATAGGGAACCGAGATATCCACCACCGCGCGGGCCCATCCCCGCGTCTTGTTGCTCACCACCTTCAACTCCCCGTTGGGGATCACATGCATGGTCCCCTCGAGATCCCGTAACACGACCACACGCATGGTCATGCGTTCGACCACGCCGCTCTTTCCTACGGCCTCGATCACGTCGCCGACCGCAAACTGATTCTCGAGCAGGATGAAGAAGCCCGAGATGATATCCCGAACCAGGCTTTGCGCACCAAACGATACGGCGAGACCCAGGATGCCGGCGCCTGCGAGGATGGGAGCGATGTTGATGAACACATTCAAGGTGAGCAGGATGGCAATGGTGACGATCACAACCCGACCCACGCTTCGGAGCAGCTGGGAGATCGTGCGCCCGCGCTTTTCCCTCAGGGTGGTGACCGAGTCGTCTCCGTCATCGACGGAGAGTTCGATACGGCGCGCAGCAAGACGAACCACCCGGAGCCCGAACCACGCGAGTGCCCAAATGATGAGCACTCGCAATCCACCCCGAACGGCCATGTCCCCATCGATCCTGAGGATTTCACCCAATCGGTCGATGATGTCGCGGATCGTGCCCAGCGGCGCCACGTTAACTCCCGTTAGACATTTGAGTTGCGGAGGGACGACTCAACCACCGTAGGGCTAACGTAGAGGCAGGGACAGCATCACGTCAACCGGCGAGCGCCGGGGGGCAGAGTGATGCTCAGACCTGGGAACGTAACGGCTGATAGACGATACGGCTTCCTTTCACCTCGATTCCCTGCGCCACACAATGCGCCATAATTTCTTCGGGAGTATGACGTGGAAGCGGAACGCTGAAGCCACTCAGTCCGACGCGAGCCCCTGGAAAGACCTCAGCCAAGCGCTCGAGGCAGGGTAAGTGTGGTGTTCCGGTAATGACCTGCAACGCCCGCCAATGGATGATCTCATTGGCTTCGAGCACCAGAGGACGGTGTGCCTCCCGGACAGCCACATGGCTGCATTGCCCCAGAAGAAAGCCCAGGTCTTCGCTCACCAGCATGTGACACCGCTGGCGGTGGGCCACAGCATGCAAGTGCATTGGCGGTGCCACCCCACGGTACCACACGCCCAGGGTAGCGCCTGAGCTGGTACCCATGGCCACAAGGTCGACGATGGGAAGATTGGAACGGAGGGGGAGCGGTGGACCGGTAACCATGGAGTAAACTGGAGATCGGCCTGAAAACAATTCTCATCAGAATCCCGCGCGGGGGAACGATTTTACGCGCCGGAGATCAGGCAGGTACCAGCCGCTTCCGCGCTCCGAGATAGGCCTGACGCCCCTGGCGAACTGCGTCCAGCAGGGGTCCGGGATCGAATCGCACCGGATCGGTGGCAGGCACGCCGGTCTCCCGCGCCGCGGCTTCGCACGCCCGACGCGCGGCTTCGACACTCATATCGTAAGTATTGAGCGAAATGCCGATGACCTTGGTGGGGTGAACCGCTGCGGCGATAGTCTCGTACAGCCGGATGTATTCCCCCAATGGTGGGATGCGCAGCCAGGCCGCCTCGCGATAGTCTCCGATGTATTCCCGCGTGGACTGGTGACACAGGATCAGCGCATCGGGACAGGATCCATGCAACAGCCCTAGAGTCACGGCAGAATAGCCCGGGTGATTGATGCTGCACTGCCCTTCCACCAGGACGATGTCCGCGTTCTCACTGCCTTGAAGCACGAGCCGCTCCGCCGCACCGGCCACAAAGTCGGCTATAACCGCATCAACCGCGATGCCCCAACCCTCGATCATGATCCCGGTTTGACCAGTGGGGACGAATCGGGTGCGAAGTCCCGAGGCGTTCAGCTCGCGAGCGAGCTGCAGCTGGGCCGTCATCTTCCCCACGTTGCAGTCGGTCCCAACCGTAAGCACCACGTACGGCTCGACGGACTTCGCCGCCCCGGAGGCTACCGGTAGGTCCGTTGGAGGCTTTCGAAGGTCGTATATCCTGGCCCCGGTCGCCCGCGCCTTAGCCGAGAGGACCGGGTCGTCGGACAAGTGGGTGTGGAGCCCATTCCAGACATCGCACCGGGCATCCAGCGCTTGCGCCAGCCAGACCCGCCACTCGTCGGGGAGCTTGCCCCCTTGCGGTGCGATGCCGATGAGAATGGCGGTGGGACCCAACGCCAACCCCGCCGCCATCGTCCCGACCACCGGTATCGCCCCGCCGAAGCCGAGAACCTCCTGCACACTCTGGCCGGCGTGCTCGCGGTCCAACACGCCAACAGTTCGCTCCGGGAGGTAGCGAATGACGGAGTTGGCGGTTTTCGAGGTCATGGGACTGAAATCGCCATCGGCCACGATGAGAAATTTCGGAGGTGCCATACGTCAGGAAGAGGT
>DASSED010000168.1:0-7568 GCA_035695405.1 Gemmatimonadales bacterium | reverse complement strand
CAATTCTCCAGGCCGCGTCATTCCGACCGCAGCAAGGACAACTCGCTTTCGCGCAGCAGCTGCGCGACCGGATCAGACTGCGCCCGGCGCTCCAGGTCTCTCACAATCAGGAGCTGGGCCAGGATGATGGCCTGCTCGATGTTGGCCGCTGCCGGTAAACCCTCGTACTGCTGCGCCATCGCGCCCTCCGATCCCAAGAAAACTCCTGAACCCACCCGGCTCGGGTGGCGTCGTTCCGGTTTCGAACCGGGCCCAATGTGGCGCGCTGGCCGGTTGCACGACATTCCCGAGACGGAGAGTCTTTTCTTTCCCTGTTTGGGGGACCACCCCGAGGCTCTATCCTCCCCATTTGGGGAGTGGCGGTTGCCGGTACCGCCTAGTATCCATCCCTGATCCGGTGAAACTCGGGAGCTCGGGTGGCACCCAGCACACTCCAACTCATCCGGCGATCGGTCGCGCCAGCGCTGCTGTCCGCGGTGGGCCTGGTGTTGCTGGTCGCGCTGTGCGCGCACCTCCGCCTCGGCCTGGCCCTCTCCGCCTTTCTCTCACTCCTGCTCGTCGCGCTGGTGACTCCGATCGTCGGCGCTGCTGTCGCGTTCGCACTGTCGGTAGTGGGCATCGGGTCGCTCCTGCTGCTGGGAGGACCCTTGCATCCCGAGCCCGAGGCGACCCTGCCGGAGGAGATGGCCATTCTGGCCGGCTTCGAGGCGACCGCGGTGGCCGTCATCGTCCTCGAGTCGCGCCGGCGGCGGGCACTGGCCGACGTCCAGGCGGCGCGGAACGATCTCAAGCTCGCGATCGACACCATCCCCACCATCGTGTGGAGCACCGCTCCCGACGGCACGGTGGACTACATGAACCGCGCGTGGCGAAGGTTCGTCGGTTTCTCCACCTCGGCGGCGATCGGCCAGCGCTGGCTGGAGACACTCCATCCCGACGAGTCGGCCTGGGTGCAGGCGGAGCGCAAGGCCGCGATCGCGGCGGGGAGACCGTACGAGCTGGCCGCGCGGCTGCGCGCAGCCGACGGGACGTACCGCTGGGTACTGCGCCGGGCGGTACCGCTTCGGAACCAGCAGGGCGAGATCGTGAAGTGGTACGGCACCGGCACCGACATCCACGATCTCAAGCTGGCGGAAGCCAAGCTCCGGGAGAGCGAGGCCTATTTAGCGGAGGCGCAACGGCTGAGCCGGACGGGAAGCTTCGGCTGGGACCTGTCGCGCTCCGAGCTCCGCTGGTCGGAGGAGACGTTCCGGATCTTCGAGTACGATCCCCACACGGTGAAGCCGACCGTCGACGATGTGCTGCGGCGGACCCATCCCGAGGACATGATGAGGGTGCAGGAGGCGATCGACCGGATCACCCACGACAAGGAGGATTGGGACCTTGACCATCGGCTGCTGATGCCGGACGGACGGGTCAAGTACGTGCACGTCGTGGCCCGGGCGGCGAAGCATCGGGCGGGTGTCGAGTTCATCGGCGCAGTCCAGGACGTGACCGCCACCCGGCAGGCGCAGGCGCAGGCCCGTCGCGCGCAGGAGCGGGCGCTCGCCGCCCGGTTCACTGCGGCGCTGGAGGAGCGTACCCGATTGGCTCGGGAGATCCACGATACGGTGCTGCAGGGCTTCACCGGCGTCGCCCTCCAGCTCACCGCGGTGGCGCGCCGCACTGCCGACTCGGAGACCGCGGCCGCGCTCGACCAGGTGATCGGTCTGGCTCAACGCACACTGGACGACGCACGTCAAGCCGTATGGGATCTGCGCGCGCCGTCGACTGCTCCGGGGCATTTCCCGACTGCGCTGAGGCAGATCGCTGAGGAGATCATCCGGGGCACCAACCTGTCGCTCGACTTCGAGGTCAATGGTCGCGAGCGCCCGCTCACGCCGGAGATGGAGACCGCGACCGCGCGGGTGCTGCGGGAGTCGCTCCGGAACACCATCAAGCACGCGGACGCGTGCGCCGTGCGGGTGCGTCTCTCCTACCGGCCACAGGGTCTCAGGCTCAGCATCTCGGACGATGGGGTGGGCTTTCGGGTCGATCCGGCGTTCCGGGCCTACGGCGGGCACTGGGGCCTGCTCGGGATGAAGGAGCGCGCCACCGAACTGCACGGCAGGCTCCGGGTGCGGAGCGCCCCCAACTGTGGCACCACCGTGGCGCTCCGGATACCCGATCAACTGGGGGAGCAGGCGGCGCGCACTTGAGAGTCTCCCCGAATGGGGAATTGCTGGATCAGTCTCGCATTCGTTTCTTGAGGTTTTTCTGAGAGGCCAAGTGTCCCAGCACCAGAACGTGTCCACCGGCGTAGCTACGACTCGAATCCTGATTGCCGACGACCACCCCGCGGTGCGCGCGGGACTCGCGGCGGTGGTGCTGGCGGAGGAGGACCTGCGGGTCGCGGCTCAGGCCGAGAACGGGGAGCAGGCGATCGCGCTCTATCGGGAGCACCGGCCGGACGTGGTGCTGATGGATCTCCGCATGCCGGTGCTCGGCGGCGTCGACGCGACCGCGAGGATCACCACCGAGTTTCCCGATGCCCGAGTCCTCGCGCTCACCACCTATCAAGGTGATGCGGACGTGCGGCGCGCGCTCGATGCCGGAGCGCGGGGCTACCTGCTCAAGCACATGCTGATGACCGAGGTCATCGCCGCGATCCGCGCGGTGTGCCGGGGCGAATGGGTGATTCCACCGGCGATCGCTGCCGGCCTGGCCCAGCATCGCGAGGACGAGCTCACGCCCAGAGAGCTGGAGGTGCTGGGGCTGATGGCGCAGGGGAAGAGCAACAAGGAGATCGCGGTCGCGATCGGGCGCACCGCCGAGACGGTGAAGATCCACCTGAAGAGCATCTTTGCCAAACTCAAAGTGGCCACCCGCACCGAGGCGGTGCGAGTGGCACTAGGTCGCGGATTGGTTCACCTCGACTGAGCGTGCGTTAGCGGGTCGCCCTCTCAATAGCCGCTCCCACTTCCACCCGAGCTCTGTGACCTGGTGATCTGCCCCCGGATCTCTCCGGCGGGATGGGCGGCAGTGTGCACGTTGGTATAGAGCTGCCCGTTGTTGAGGAGGGTCAGCAGTGAGTCGCCCGAGATGCTGGTCTGGCCGTTGGAGACCGGCTGGGTGAGATCGATGGTGCCGGAGGCCACTTGGCCGGACTGCACCGGCGCCGCGGTGAAGGGAACCAGAATACCGCCGTTCGATCCCGCCGCGCCCATGTGAATGTGGGAGGCGGCCGCGTTGCCCGACAGGCCGTTCACGCTCACCGCGTAACTGAGCGACTTGCCGCTGAGGGTGAAGATCGCGGTGCCGCTGGCGCCGCCGCTGATGGCCGGGACCTCGTTGGCGCCGCTCAGTTGGGCGACGAAGGTCGTGGTTGTGGGCCCGCTCGGGTCGTTGCTGCACGCGTTGATCAATGCCGCGACCCCCCAGATCACGCCCGCAAGGGTAATCGTCCTGATGGTCCATTGTGTACTCATAGTCCTCTCCGGTGGGCGAGTGATCCTGCCTGAGAATGAGCGCAAGATCGTGAGAGGACCGCGGGAGCACGATTCCCGGTGGGAGTAGTTTTTTGGGTACCCGATCGGGGGAGATTAGGGCGGACAGGTTGACCGTCCGCCCGTCCCGCTGCTTACCCCCCCGCCACTGCAAGCACCACCGTAATCTCATCGCCCTCCGTGACCGGTGCATCGAGCCCTCCCAGGAACCGGGTGTCCTGGTCATTGAGATAAAACGCGATGAAAGGATAGGCTCCGCCCTTCTCATCCCTGAGACGGGGGCCCAGAGAAGGGAATCGGTCGGCAACCTGGGTCACCACTTCTCCCACCGTGGTGCCGCTCGCCTCCAAGGTCGCTTGTCCATGGGTCAGTCGGCTGAGAACTGTGGGTAGGGTCAAGGTCACTGGCATCGCAGGATCTCCTTAAGGTAAAGCCGGCTGTTCGACCAGCTGGGCCAGGTCACGCAGCCGGGGCGCGATCGTGGGTAGATCGCTGATGATATCGCTCAATGGGTCCACTGTCTTGAGACCGTTTCCGGTGATGCAGAGCACCACCTCGTCATCCGCTCGTAGATGCCCGCCGGCGGCGAGCGCCAGCGCAGCCGCGACGGTCACGCCGCCGGCAGTCTCGGCAAACACGCCGCTGGTCTCCGCCAACAGCCGGATGCCCGCGACCAGCTCCTGATCCGACACCGCCGCGGCCCAGCCACCGGTCTTCCGGATGGCCCGGGCCGCGAACACCCCGTCGGCCGGGCTGCCGATGGCCAGCGACCGGGCGATGGTATTGGGGATCGCCGGCTGGATCACCTCGCTGTTCTCCCGCACCAGCCGCACGATCGGCGCGCAGCCCTCGGCCTGGGCTCCGAAGAGGCGAGGGAGCTCATCGCTCACCAAACCGGCACGGCGGAACTCGTTGAACCCCTTGTTGAGCTTGGTCAGGAGCGAGCCACCCGCCATCGGTGCGATCACCGCAGTCGGCAAACGCCAGCCCAGCTGCTCCGCGATCTCAAAGGCCACGGTCTTGGACCCTTCGCCGTAATAGCTCCGCAGGTTCACGTTGACGATGCCCCAGCGAAACCGGTCGGCGGCCTGGGTGCAGAGCCGGTTGACGTCGTCGTAGGTTCCGCGGATCCGTACCAGGTGGGGCCGGTAGACGGCGGTGGCGATGACCTTGGCCGGCTCCAAATCGTGAGGGATGAAGATCCAGGCGGGCATACCGGCGCGGGCCGCCTGGGCCGCCACCGCATTCGCCAGGTTGCCGGTCGAGGCGCAGCCGACCGTATCGAGGCCGAATGCCCGGGCAGCGTTGATGGCGACGGCGACCACCCGGTCCTTGAAGGAGAGCGACGGGTGTGACACGCTATCGTTCTTGAGCCACGCGCGGGCGACGCCCAAGCGGCGAGCGAGCGTGGGAGCCTCGAGCAGCGGAGTGAAGCCGCTATCAGGCGAGAGCTCGGGCGGCCCGTCGAGGGGGAGGAACTCGCGGTAGCGCCAAAGTGAGCGCTCCCGCGAAGCGATGGTCGCACGGGTGGGTGGGGCTTCGGCCGCGGGGTACTCCGGCTCGAGTGGGCCCAGGCACTGCTCGCAAATCGCGACCGGAGCCGGCTCGTACCGCGCGCCGCACACGGCGCAGCGAAGGGGCAGGAGCGTGAAACGAGTCTCGTCGACGTCTCGAGCCGGACGCTTCGGAGAAGAGACGATTCCGCCGGATACAAGCATCGGTGCTTCCTTCCCGCCTCCATCCTGGAATGTCTGAGTGGACCGGGAAAGAAAAGCGCCCGGTGCCAAAAAGACACGCGGGACGCGAGGCTTTTTAGCAGTTGTTTAACGTGGCTGCAATACGCCGCAAATCACCACGAGGAGCGGTTGTGCTGCTACTATAGGGCAAACTTCTGATTCAGACAAGGGGGGCAAGGGGGGGGATGGCTCACTTTGCGCGTTCTTCCGGATGTTGGGGAGAAAAGTTGTCCGGGCGTGCGGGGGCGAGTCGCCGGCATCGACGGACGGAACACTGCGGGAGACAGCCCGGACATTTTCTTGAACGGGCGATTCACTTCGGAGGAGGAGCGACTCGCTCGGCGTTTGGAGCAGCTCACTCACAAACGGGGACAGCGGGCTGAAATCCTGGAGCAGATGTCTTCGAGAACGGACCGGCTCGCTCCCGCTGAGCCGCCAGTGGTTACCAAGGTTGGACGGTATGCTGAAATCCGGGAACGGGTCGATTGCCGGCCGGCTCACTCGCTCGAGACCTGCCGCCGTCCTCTTGGGGGACGGACCAGCTCACTCTTTGCGCGGGGCGGGACTCCACAGAGTGGAGCGGCATTCTTTCAGTCGGCGGACAGCTCCCTGAGAGTCGGGGGGCGCTCGTTTTCAGGATGGATCGATGACTCTCTTGGCCGGGCAGGTCACTCTTGGACTGGGCGTGACCCTGCTGCACCAGGGCAACTCGCGCTCAGAGCGGGGCGGGAGGTTTCTCCTGCGCTGCGCTCAGGATGACAGTCTCCGCCCGAAAGTGGGGGCGATGACCGAAACGAAATGACACAAGGTTGCGGTGAGCGGTGAGCCGCTCACCGCTCACCGCTTCCATTACCGCCCGGCTGTCGCCGTCTGGGGAACCTGCGAGGGACGAACATATCCTTCCTTATTCTCCACCTGGAAATACTCGTTCCGGCTCACCCCTTGGCTGATCGGCTCCAGAATGTTGCGCACCGCCTCGATCGAATCCGCTTCCCAGAGGCACACGGCGCGGGTGCCATCGGGTGTGGGGAAGGTGTGGTGGAGCTTCACATCCTTGGGGAGCGTGTTGGGGTCGGCCGAGTTCCAGAAGACCGACGGATCGGAGATGGAGTGTTGGACCACGATGAACATGGCTGCCTCCGGGGGTTTGGGTTGTTCGTGAGTGCCCCTAATTGACCTCCGGTGCACAGGCTGTCAAGCTTCATCCCTCATCCTCCACACGCGATGGATGTCCTCATGCGAACACTCCCCCTGATCCTCTCTCTTGCCACTACGCCGCTGGGGCTCGGTGCCCAGCAGTCCCCACCTGCGGCCACACCTCCGCTCGACGTCGGCGCGGTCGCACCCGATTTCACTATGAAGGGCGCCACGCGGTTTGGCGTTCTCGCCGGTCCGGTCCATCTCTCCGACTTCAAGGGGAAAACCGTCGTTCTGGCGTTCTTCTATAAGGCGCGAACCAGCGGCTGAACCATTCAGATGAACGCGTACCGTGATCAGTACGCGACGCTCTTCAAGAACGGCCGGCAGGTGGTGCTCATCGCCATCAGCGCCGACCCGGACACCGCCCTGGCCTCGTGGGCCCGAGACTCGGAGTTTCCCTTTCTGTTCGCCAGCGACAGTGGGCTCACTGTTGCCCGGCGCTACGGCGCCCTTGCCAGCGAGCCGGGGATGACCAACCGCAACCTGTTCGTGGTGGGACCGAGCGGGAGAATCGCCTATCGGGCGATCCCGTTCCGGGAGATCGATGCCAAGGCGTACACCGAGCTGGGTGCGGCAATCGAGGCGGTAAGGCGGTAAGGCGGTAAGGCGGTAAGGCGGTAAGGCGGTCCGTGAAGGTAAGAAGGAACCTCATCCCGAGCGTAGCGAGGGATCTACTCCATGACGTTCAAATACCTGCGGAGTAGATCCCCTCAGTCGCTCCGCTCCTTCGGGATGAGAGCCTTATCACATGGGGGACACATGCGGAGCAACACGATCTCCGGACTCGGGCGGTGGACCGCTCTCCTCGTCATCGCCTGCTCGCCCAACCGCGATCACGATCGGCCCGATGCGGCTCGCACCGATGCCGGCGCCACGCCGGCGGAAAAGCCGGCTCCCTTCGACAAAGGGCTGGTGAAGATCGCCCTGATCCAGTACAGCGGGGCCGGTGACTACTTCGAGCAGTGGACCAAGGGCGCCCAGCAGCAGGCCGATGCGATCGGCTTTACCATGCAGCGGTACGACGCGCGGGCCGATGATGCCAAGCAGGTTGCCGACATGAAATCGGCAATTGCGTCCCGCGTCGCAGGCATCATCGTGGACCATGGCCGATCGCCCACGATGTGCCCGCTGATCAACCAGGCCACCG
>DASSED010000167.1:0-10091 GCA_035695405.1 Gemmatimonadales bacterium | reverse complement strand
GGGGGTTCGGGGGTTCGGGCGATCGGAAGTTGTGATGTGGTGTGCTTTGAACGAGTTGATCAAGCCCTGAAGCATCTTGCTAATCTCCTGACAATCGCTGTTTAAAACAGACCATGTTGGCTTAGAAAAAAGTCCGAGATCCCGGCAGATCAGCAACTGACACTCCAGTTCGCGAGTGGATCCCCGAGCAATTCTCAGAAATCTCGTTAGCTCGCCGTCGCTCCCGCGGCCTCCGCCTTCTGCGATGTTGGACGTAATCGAGATAGCTGCGCGTCGTAGTTGGGAAGTAAGCCCGTAGCGCTCACGATCAGGGAAGGCAGCCGTACACTTGTAAACAGCTAGAGCCAACTTGTGCGCGCGGTGCCATACAGTGAGATCTCTATAGTTCCCCATTCCTCGACGATAGTGTGTTCCCTAGAATGTGTATGCGCCAAAGTGCTGGAGCCGTACCAGAATTCACTGGCGACCCGACTCCTGACTCCCGAGTTTTGACTCTCGCAACAGTCCCACTTACAATTACCGCCACCATGTTCGCATTCCTCGTCACGCTCCTCATCCTCGACGCCCTGCTCCTCTCGGTCGTGGTCCTGCTCCAGGCCGGCCAGGGCGGGGGACTCGCCTCGCTCGGTGGTGGGACCACCGATACCGTCCTGGGAGGCAGGCAGGCGGTCACCATCCTCACCAAGATGACTTGGTGGTGCGGCGGCGTGTTCATGCTGCTGTCCCTCTTGCTGTCGTTCACGCCCCGGGGGGCCGGCTCGAGCCGGCTGCAGGAGCGACTTCGAGCGGCCAGTCCGGCGGCGCCGACGCAGGCGCCACTGCCGCTGGGCGCGCCCAGTGGGCCTTCCGGTGCACCGAATCAGTCTGGAGCACCAGCTCAGCCGTCCGCCGAGGCACCCAAAGGGCAGTCCCAGCTTCCGATAGGTCCGTCGCCCCAACCCTCGACGCCCTCTTCCAAGGCGCCGACGACCACCACTCCGCAGCCGGCTCCCAAGCCTAAACAGTGACCACGCCGGCATTCGTGCTGCTGGAGGACGGCGCGTGGTTCGCCGGCTCCAGTGGCCGCCGGTTTCAGCCTGCCTTCGGTGAAGTGGTGTTCACCACCAATCTCACCGGCTACCAGGAGACATTTACCGACCCCAGCTATCTGGGGCAGATCGTGGTGATGACCGCGCCCATGATCGGAAATTACGGGGTGAATCCCGACGATATGGAGTCGCCCAAGCCGCAGGTGAGCGGCGTGGTGGTGCGCGAGCTCTCGCGGCATTCCTCCAACTGGCGTGCGACTCAGACGCTCGATGAATGGCTCGGCTCGGCCGGCGTCCCGGTTATCGAAGGGATCGATACTCGACGGCTCACTCGTCATCTGAGAGAGCGCGGTGCCATGCGCGGGGTTGTGGCCGAGGGACACGAACCCACCTCAGCGCTCAAGGAGCAGCTCCAAGCCTCGCCTTCCATGGAAGGGCTCGACCTGGCTTCGCGTGCGAGCGTTGGCTCACGGCACAGCGAGGGAGCAGGCCCGCATGTGGTGGCGTACGACTTCGGCATGAAGCGGAACATTGTACGGATGCTGGTTGCGTCCGGGTGCCGAGTGACCGTGGTGCCGGCGACCACTCCCGCTGCGGCGGTGCGTGAGCTAAAGCCGGACGGCCTCTTTCTTTCCAACGGTCCTGGTGACCCCGCTGCGGTGCACTATGCGCTGGATGCTATCCGTGAGCTCTCCGGGGCGGGCCTCCCCACGTTCGGCATCTGCCTGGGCCATCAGTTGATCGGACTGGCGTACGGCGGATCCACCACCAAGCTCCCCTACGGGCACCGGGGCGGTAACCATCCGGTGCGCGATGTCCGGACCGATCTGGTCCTGATTACCACGCAAAATCATGGCTTTGCGGTAGTTGGAGATGCGAAGGGAATACCCGGGGCCCCTTCACTCGAGGTCACACACCTCAACCTCAACGATGGAACGATCGAAGGCATTCGCCACCGGGAGCTTCCTCTTTTCGCGGTTCAATATCACCCGGAGGCGTCACCCGGTCCTCACGACGCGCTTCCCCACTTCGCCGAGTTCCTGGGCTCTCTCCCAAGCCCTTGACAGACAAGGGGTAAGCTCGTAGTATCGGCCATTGGCTGGCCCTCCCTGTGCTCCGTTGCCTGAAATCCTCCTGGGGGATGAATGACCAAGGCCGATCTCGTTGAACAGGTGACCGCCTCGATCGCCAAGACCGCAGGACCCATGATCTCCAAAAAGGATTGCGCCCGGGTAGTAGACGCGTTCTTGGAGGCGGTGAAGGAAGCGCTTAAGCAACAGCACAATATCGAGGTTCGCGGTTTCGGCACCTTCAAGATTCGGCGCCGGAAGACGCGCATGGCCCGCAACCCCCGCACCGGCGATCCAGTTGAAGTAGCTGCGCGTCCGGTGCCCGTCTTCAAGCCCAGCAAAGAGTTACGCGCATTGGTTGCGGACGAGACCGGATCCGAGGCGGAGTCCGCGCCAGGGATGTAGGAGCTCGGCCAGCAAGGCACAATCAGGGTCGCTCCTCGAGGGGAACCTCCGAGGGCGACCCTTCTCTTGTGTAGTGAGCAGTTTCGTTTCCACTCCGCAGGGCTTGGCGGTAACTTTCAGCATGGCCACCACCGTAACATCCACCCTGACGGTTCGCGTTCTGCTGTTCGGCAGTTACGCCGAGGCGCTCGAACGGGGTGCGCTGGACCTCACCTTTTCCGGGCCGGTCACTGTGGGGGAAGCTCTGGCGCGTCTCCGTGCACTCCCGGGTGGAGAGCGATTGCCGGCTAAACCGCTCTGTGCCCTCAACCTGCAGCAGGCGCGGATGGGGTCGCCCCTTACCGAGGGTGACGAGCTGGCTATTCTGCCGCCGTTGGCCGGAGGCTGAGTTTGTCATTCCTGACCGAGGATCCCATCGATCTAGGATGTCTCCTCGCGCTGGTGCAGTCTCCCGCGCGAGGTGGAATTGCGTCATTCCTTGGCATCGTACGTAATCATCAGTCGGGCCGAGCCGTGGTGGGGTTGGATTATTCTGCCTATGCACCGATGGCGGAAGCGGTCTCGCAGGAGATCGTGTCCGAGGCCGAGTCCCGGTGGGATGTGGCAGTGAGCCTGCTGCATCGTATCGGTAAGCTGAGCGTGGGTGACACCGCCGTGGCCGTGGTGGCCGCGTCGGCCCACCGGGACGATGCGTTTCTCGCCTGCCGTTACGTGATTGAACAGGTCAAGCGGCGGGTACCCATTTGGAAGAAGGAGTATTACGCCGACGGATCGGTGATGTGGGTAGGAAGCGGGGAAGCAAGGGAGCAGGCACGGACCGCTGACCGAATATGATCGCTCTCCCTGGCTTTCCCGCTTCCCCGTTTCCCGACCTTCTCGGTCGCCCCCTGAGATCCTTACGCATTTCAGTGACCGACCGCTGCAACATGCGCTGCCGGTATTGCATGCCGGAGCAAGACTACGTCTGGCTTCCGCGCTCGTCCATCCTTTCGTTCGAAGAGATTGACCGTCTCGCCGGCATCTTCGCGAGTCTCGGCGTGACCAAGATTCGCTTGACCGGTGGGGAGCCGCTGCTGCGTCATGACCTCTCCACGCTGGTTGCAATGCTGCACCAGCGATCGAAATTCCGGGATCTCGCGCTGACCACCAACGGCATTCTCCTGGCGCGCCATGCCGAGTCGCTCCGCGATGCCGGGCTGGAGCGAGTGACCGTGAGCCTGGACACACTAAAACCCGAGCGGATGCATGAGTTCGCCCGGAGTGCTCGACATGGCGAGGTCCTGGAGGGAATTGCGGCGGCCCGGCGCGCCGGTTTGGGCCTCAAGCTCAACACGGTGGTGATTCGGGGGTACAACGATGACGAGCTGGTAAGCCTGCTCGAGTTCAGCCGCGACGCGGAAGCGGAGGCTCGCTTCATCGAGTACATGGACGTCGGGGGGGCGACCGGCTGGTCGATGAATCAGGTCGTCAGCCGGAGAGAGATCCTCGACAGGTTGACAAGGCGCTACGGTGAAATCGAGCCGATGGAGCCGTCCGACGCTGCTCCCGCGGAACGATACCGCCTGCCGGATGGGACGACATTCGGCGTGATCGCCTCCACTACCGCCCCGTTTTGCCGTACCTGCGATCGGGCCCGCCTCACCGCCGACGGGACCTGGCTGCTGTGTCTGTACAGCGAGACCGGTCTCGATCTGCGCGAGGCGCTCCGCCTCGGACGCAGCGACGAAGAGATCGCCCAGCAGATCCGCAATGGATGGATTGCCAGGGCTGACCGCGGCGCCGAGCTGCGGGCTGCAACATCCAATCGAGGCGTGCTCTACCAGGTCGAATCCCTGAGGGCAGATCCCCACCGCGAGATGCACACCCGGGGTGGTTGATGGCGCTGCACATCGCGCTCATTCAGCCGCAAATCCCTCCCAATACCGGCAACATCGCGCGACTCTGCGCGGCAACCGACAGCTCGCTCCATCTCATTGAACCCTTAGGATTCTCCATCGACGCGCCCGATGTCCGCCGGGCCGGTCTTGACTACTGGGACGCGGTGGACCTCTGGGTGCATCCCGACTGGTTCGCGTTCCGCGACGCAATGGATCGCTCCCGCTGCCTCTACTTTTCCTCCAACGCCGAGCGGAGCTACTGGGAGGCGCCGTATCGGCCGAACAGCTGTCTAGTCTTTGGGAGCGAGACCGAGGGGATGCCGCAGCGGATCCTGGAAAAACATCCGGAGCGATGCTTTACCATACCGATGAGCGGGCCAGTCCGGAGCCTGAATCTCTCGACGGCAGTGGGGATCGTGTTGTACGAAGCGCTTCGTCAGGTGAGCGACACCAGTCGTCGTGGGCCGCGAGTCACGAAGCGCGAGAACCTGGTCACCACTGGCTCATCAGAAGCGGTGAACCAGGAGGCCGGTCGCGGTTCGGACGCTCAGCTCCAAGATGATGCGAGAGACTCGTATGACTCGTGATTCGCAATTGGAAGTCACTATATTGCTGCGGTTTCGACCGATGACTTACTGTCACGCCTGAACATCGAGAACCCCCTGGATGCTCAATAAGGTCGCGGTGGTGGGAGCAGGGAACGTCGGGGCAACGGCGGCCCAGCGCCTGGCGGAGAAGAGCCTCGCACGCTCCGTCATCATGATCGATGTGGTAGATGGCGTGCCCCAGGGCAAGGGCTTGGACCAGTGGCAGTCCGGACCGATCGAGAGCTTTGACACGCGGATCGTAGGCAGTGGCAGCTACGACGAAGCCGCCGGCGCGGAGCTGTTCGTGGTAACCGCAGGGATCGCGCGCAAGCCGGGTATGAGCCGGGACGATCTGGTCAAGACCAACGCCGGCATCGTGCGCTCGGTGAGCGAGCAGATTGCCCGAGTGGCACCCAAAGCGATCATCGTCGTGGTGTCGAACCCGCTCGACGTGATGTGCTACGTCGCCATGAGGGCCAGCCGGTTTCCGCGGGAGCGGGTGATCGGCATGGCTGGAGTATTGGACACGGCCCGGTATCGGACCTTTCTCGCCGCCGCGCTCGACATTTCGGTAGAAGACATTCAAGCCATGGTACTCGGCGGCCACGGCGACACTATGGTGCCCTTGGTCTCCTATACGACCGTGTCGGGCATACCCATTACTCAACTGATCGATCGAGCCCGGCTGGACGAGATCGTCACCCGAACCCGCAACGGCGGCGCCGAAATCGTCTCCTTCCTCAAGACCGGATCAGCGTACTACGCTCCCAGTGCCGCCGCGGTCCAGATGGTCGAGGCGATCGCGCTGGACAAGAAGCGGATCCTCCCATGCTCCGCCTGGCTCCAGGGAGAGTTTGGATTGCGGGACGTGTTCTGCGGTGTCCCCTGTAAGCTCGGGCGCTCCGGTATCGAGGGGATCATCGAGGTGACGCTCACACCCGACGAGCGCGAAGCGCTGCGTCAGTCGGCCGACGCGGTGCGGTCCACTCAAGCGGTTGTGGACGCGGCCGCAGCATGAATCGCCTGCAGCTCCTATGGAAATCCTCGGTTGGGAAAAAGTTTATCATGGCGGTCACCGGGCTGATCTGGGTGGTTTACTTGATCACCCACGTGCTCGCGAATTTGCTGGTCTTCCAGGGCCCGGCCAAGATCAATGCCTACAGCGCCTTTCTTCACGGCACCGGGGGAGCACTCTGGGCCGCGCGGCTGGTGCTGATCGTCGCTCTGGTACTGCACGTCGTCGCGGCAGTTCAACTGGCCGAGCGCCGGCACGAGGCGCGGCCGGTGGGTTATGCTGCGGGGCGAGAGCCTCAGGTATCGACCGTGGCTTCCCGATCCATCCGCTGGGGTGGTGCCGTGATCCTCGCCTTTCTGGTCTATCACCTGCTCCACTTCACGGTCGGCACGGCCCATCCCAACTTCGTCGAGGGAGACCCCTACCACAACGTGGTCGCTGGATTCCATAATCCGCTCGTGGTGGTGTTTTACCTGATCGCAATGGCATTCGTGGGGTTGCATCTGTATCACGGCATTTGGAGCAGTGGGCGCAGTCTGGGGATGAGTCCCCCCTCACCCCGGCCTCTCCGCCGCACCCTCGCGCTGGCTCTGGCGCTGCTGGTGTGGCTGGGCTTCAGTGTCATTCCGATCGCGGTGTATGCCGGGGTGGTGCGATAATGGAGCTACGGTCTCGGGTGCCGGGTGGCCCCATCGAGGAGAAGTGGGATAGGCATCGCTTCGAGATGAAGCTGGTGAACCCGGCCAACAAGCGGAAGCACACCGTCCTGGTCGTAGGAAGCGGCTTGGCCGGTGCCTCGGCGGCCGCCTCGCTGAGCGAGCTGGGGTACAAGGTGAAATGCTTCTGCTTCCAGGATTCACCGCGCCGGGCCCACAGCATCGCGGCACAGGGAGGAATCAACGCCGCCAAGAACTACCGCAATGACGGCGACAGCATTTATCGGCTCTTCTACGACACCGTCAAGGGTGGCGACTTCCGATCCCGGGAAGCCAACGTCTATCGTCTGGCGCAGATCAGCGTCGAGATCATCGATCAGTGCGTGGCCCAAGGGGTTCCTTTTGCGCGGGAGTACGGTGGGCTCCTAGCCAACCGATCGTTCGGTGGGGCACAGGTATCCCGCACTTTCTATGCGCGGGGACAGACGGGCCAGCAGCTGCTGCTCGGCGCATATCAGCAGATGGAAAAGGAGATCGGACGGGGCGGAGTGACGATGTACCCCCGGACCGAGATGTTGGATCTGGTAGTGATCGAGGGCCGAGCTCGGGGGATCGTGGTCCGGGATATGGTCAGCGGAAAGATCTCGACTCACCTGGCTGATGCCGTGGTGCTCGGCACCGGTGGCTACGGCAACGTCTTCTACTTGTCTACCAACGCCAAGGGCTCCAACGCCACGGCCATCTGGCGGGCCTACAAGCGGGGGGCGGCCTTCGCCAATCCGTGCTACACCCAGATCCACCCCACCTGCATTCCGGTGAGCGGAGAGTATCAGTCCAAGCTCACGCTCATGAGTGAGTCGTTGCGGAACGATGGACGGGTGTGGGTGCCCAAGCAGAAGGGCGACAAACGGCCGCCGGACCAGATCCCCGATGCTGAGCGGGACTATTACCTGGAGCGCAAGTACCCCAGCTTCGGCAATCTGGCTCCCCGGGACATCGCCTCTCGAGCCGCGAAGGAAGTCTGCGACGAAATGCGCGGCGTCGGCGAGGGCGGCCTCGGAGTCTATCTCGACTTTGCTGACGCCATCAAGCGCCTCGGCGTCCAGACCATCCGCGAGCGGTATGGCAATCTGTTCGAGATGTACCAGAGGATCACGGACGAGAATCCCTACCAAGGTCCCATGCGCATCTATCCGGCGGTCCACTACACCATGGGTGGTCTCTGGGTGGACTACAACCTGATGAGCACCATCCCCGGGCTTCACGTGATCGGGGAGGCCAACTTCTCCGATCACGGAGCCAACCGGCTGGGTGCCAGCGCTCTGATGCAGGGCTTGGCGGACGGCTACTTCATCCTCCCGGCCACCATCAGCGATTATCTCGCCTCCGCCAAGTTATCCAAAGTGGATCCCGGGCATCCGGAGTGTCGCCGCATGGAGGAGGAGGTCGCAAGTAACACCCGCCGTCTGCTCGGGATCCAGGGAAAGCGGACGGTAGATTCGTTCCACCGCGAGCTGGGCAAGCTGATGTGGGATTACTGCGGCATGGCTCGCAACGCGACCGGGCTCAAGAAGGCACTGAGTCTGATTCCCGAGCTGCGAGCCGAGTTCTGGCGTAATGTCAACGTACCGGGAAGCGACACCGAGCTGAATCAGGCACTGGAGAAGGCCGGCCGAGTGGCGGACTTTCTGGAATTGGCCGAGCTGATGTGTCTCGATGCGCTGCACCGGGAAGAGTCCTGCGGTGGCCACTTCCGGGAGGAGTTTCAGACCGAAGACGGTGAGGCGCTGCGCGATGACGAGCACTTTGCCTACGTGGCTGCTTGGGAGTACCAGGGGTCCAATGCGTCACCGGAGCTGCACAAGGAACCGCTGGAGTTCGAATACGTACGTCTGGCCCAGAGGAGTTATAAATGAGTGGGCAGTCACCAGTCACCAGTCACCAGACACCTATGGGTCTACTCGTCAATCCAGCGGACTATTGGCGGCTCGAGGCTGGCGACTGGCGACTGATGACTTCTGATGGGAAACCCAGGTGAAACTAACGCTACGGGTCTGGCGCCAATCCGGTCCCTCCGCGCCCGGCCGCCTGGTCCAATACGAGGCCCCGGCGATCAGTCCCGACATGTCGTTCCTCGAGATGCTCGATGTGGTCAACGAGCGTCTCATCGAAGAGGGAGAGGTGCCGATTGCCTTCGATCACGACTGCCGGGAGGGGATCTGCGGGTCGTGTAGCCTGATGATCAATGGGATCCCCCACGGCCCGATGCCGGGGACCGCAACCTGCCAGCTCCATATGCGGAGCTTCTCCGACGGCGCCGTCATTACCATCGAGCCCTTCCGGGCCAGAGCGTTTCCGGTGGTGCGGGACCTGGTGGTGAATCGCGGAGCCCTGGATCGAATCATCCAGGCTGGTGGGTACATCGACTCTCCCACCGGTGGCGCACCGGATGGGAACACCCTGCTTATCCCCAAGGATAGGGTGGATACCGCAATGGACGCGGCGCAGTGCATCGGGTGCGGCGCATGTGTGGCGGCGTGTCCCAACGGATCCGCCTCTTTGTTCACCGCCGCCAAGGTGACACACCTGGGCCTGCTGCCTCAGGGACAGCCGGAGCGATACCGCCGGGTCCTTCGCATGGTGGCCCAGATGGACATCGAGCATTTTGGGGGATGTACTCTGTACGGCGAGTGCCAGGACGCCTGTCCCAAGCTGATCAGCATCGATACCATCACCCGCATGAATCGCGACTTCCTGAAGGCGACACTTTCGTCAGGGCACGGCGCCGTAGCCCAATCGGACTGAGCTCCATCTTCCCACAGCCGAAGAGACCAGCGATTCCGCTCGGTGCCCTCGTGTGCCTGGCGACGGCTGTCAGTACGCCGGCTGGGGCCCAAGACCGGCCTTCGATTGAACTGGGCGCGCATGGTGTCTTCGAGTTCACCCGAGCCGATCCCATTCCCGGAAACCGCTCGCTGAGCGAGGTGCGGCTGGTGCAGCCGTCGATCATGCTGCATGCGGTTGCCCTGGATAACCGTCTGAGACTCCTGGGCATGCTCAACCTCGAGGGTCAGACGATTCCGGACGGAGAGCTGACTCCGGGTGACTGGGGCGAGGGGTTCGTGGATCGAAGGCATCCCCATACTTACGTACACGAGCTGACCCTCGCAATTGACCAGATGGTTACTCGTGGAAAATGGCCGGTGCGCCTGTCTCTGGTTGGGGGAAAGGGCTTTGCACCCTTCGGCACCGATGACCCCATGAGCCGGCCAGTTCTGCGGTATCCGGTCAACCATCATCTGGCGCAGATCTTGGAGCGAGTCATCGGCATCGCCGGGGTCCGGGCCGGACCGGTGCTGTTGGAAGGTGGATTGTTCAACGGCGACGAGCCGGAGCGTCCCGGGCAATGGCCCCGTTTCAGCCGGTTCGGCGATTCCTGGTCCAGCCGGCTGA
>DASSED010000166.1:0-6445 GCA_035695405.1 Gemmatimonadales bacterium | reverse complement strand
TCATCGCTGTGCTCCAGCGCGGAGACGCCCGCATGCTGTACGGCCAGAAAAGGCCCGGTGTCGACGTACGACTTCACCCGGGTCAGCGCCGCGATGAGCTCGGGTCGGCCCGCGGCGAATCCCAGGCGCCACCCGGTCATCGAATAGCTCTTGGACAAAGAGAAGAACTCCAGGGCAATCTCCCGCGCGCCCGGCGTCTCGAAGATGCTGGGAGCACGGTATCCATCGAACGTCAGCTCGCAATAGGCATTGTCGTAGGCGAGCAGGATGCCGTACTTCCGGCACACCTCCACCGCCGCCCTCAGATAATCCGCCGGCGCAATGGCCGCAGTGGGATTGTTGGGATAGTTGACGAACGCGATCTTCGCACGCCGCAGAATGTCGGGTGGGATCTGATCGAAATCGAGAAGAAAGTTGTTCTCCGGCCGAAGCGGTGCAACGTACGGCTCGGCACCCGCGAGCAGTGCGCCTCCGAGATACGCCTGGTACCCCGGCTCCGGCACGATGGCCACGTCTCCCGGGTTGATCACCGCGAAGGGCAGGTGCGCCAGCCCTTCCTTCGACCCGATGAGCGGCAGCAACTCCGTCGCGGGCTCGAAATGAATGCCAAAGCGGCGCTCGATCCAGCGGGATGCGGCACTGCGAAATTGGGGAAGCCCCTGCTGAAAGCCGTATTTGCTCATCGCGGGGTTGCTTACCGCAGTGCGCAGGTCTTCGACGGTAATGGCAGGAGGTGGAGTATCGTTGTCGCCGGCGCCCAAGTCGATCACGTCCACGCCGGCCTGAAGCAGCCGCCGCTTGATCGTGGGGATCTCGGCGAGGGGATAGCCCGGAAGACGCTGCAGGCGCTCGCTGAAGCTGATCATGGGTTCTCGGCCCGAACCGGATTGGAGAGAGTACCGACTCCGGTAATCTCGACCTCGACCACATCGCCATGGTGCAGGGCGGCGGTCCCCGCCGGGGTTCCGGTCGCAATGAGATCGCCGGGCTCGAGCGTCATGACCCCGCTCAGAAACGAGATCAGCTCGGGAATCGAGAAGTGCATGTCTGTCGCCTTGGCCTTCTGCCGCTCTGCGCCGTTCACCCGGCACCGCAGCTCCAGGCTGCGCCAATCGAGGCCACTCACTACCCGGGGGCCCACCGGACAAAACGTGTCGAATCCCTTGGCTCTGCCCCACTGCCCATCGACTTGCTGGAGATCGCGGCAGGTGACGTCATTGACGCAGGTGAAACCGCCAATGGCTCGCTCGGCTGCACTCACGTCCGCATGACGAATGCGCTTGCCGATCACGATGCCGATCTCGCCCTCGAACTCCACCCGCTGTGATGCGCTGGGAAGGAGGATCGTTTCCCCTGGTCCGAGCAGAGCGGTGGCCGGCTTGAAGAAGATGATGGGGACCGCCGGCATCTCATTCCCCAGCTCGCGCGCGTGCTCCACATAGTTCCGGCCGATGCCGATGATCTTTCCCGGTCGAAGCGGCATCATACTTCTGCCCCGATGCCTTGCCGGGCAAAGAAGTCCTCACACTTGGTGCGGACTTGAGTCCAGCGGCCGACGATCCGTTCCGCGGGGGGGAGTCCAGTGAGGAGCAGCTGACCGTACCGCTTGGTCACTACCCGGCTGTCGAGGAGCACCACCACACCCGTGTCCTCCCGCGTGCGGATCAAGCGGCCGAATCCCTGCTTCAACTTGAGCGCCGCGTGAGGCACCAGGTAGCTCATGAACCCGTCCATTCCCTCTTCCGCTAGACGCTCCAGCCGCGCGGCCGTGAGCGGCTCCGACGGCACTTTGAAAGGTAGTTTGTTCAGAATCAGCGCGCGGAGCGCCCGTCCGGGGACATCGACCCCTTCCCAGAATGAATCGGTGCCGAGGAGGATGGCGTTCTCCGCTTGGCGGAACCGGCGGAGCAAGGCATCCCGTGGCGCTTCCCCTTGCACCAGGATCGGCCACCGCTCTCCCAATCCGGCCCGCAGCTCCAGCGCTGCGCGGCGCAGCGCCACGTGGCTGGTGAACAGCACGAACATTCCGCCGTCTGAGGCGTAGGCCAGGTCGCGCACCACCTGCACCACGGCGGCCCCATGCGCCGGCTCGTCTTCCCGGGGCTCGGGCAAATCGTCGGGAACCCCGAAGATGCACTGCGAGGGAAAATCGAACGGGGACGCAAAGATCTCTCGCACCGTTACGGGTGAGTCGTCGCCGCTCAAGCCCAGCCGGGACTGAAGGAACTCGAACTCTCCTCCGGCGGCCAGCGTCGCGCTGGTGAGAATGACGGTCTCCAGCCGGTCAAAGAGCAGCTGCCGGAGAACCGGAGCGAGGTCCAGCGGCACCGCGGAAAGAGTGACGCTCTGTCCCCGGGGATTGCGTTCCATCCACCGCACCGTCGGCGCACCTCCTGCGGCCGGACGAAGCGAGCGGTTGAGACCGTCGGAGATGCCGTCCAGCCGGCGCATGACACCCCTGAGCTCCTGGAGCAGCTGGGCCCGCCGCTCACTTTGCTCGGCTTGCGAGAGCCGATCGGCGATGATCTCGACGGTTTCCCGCAGCATCCGAAAAGCGCCCAGGGTGGCGTCCAGATCGAATCGCAGTCCTTCATCCCAGATCGGATCGTGGTCGAAGGCCTCGCTCAAGCGAAGCTGTCCGCCGGGAGCATCGTCGAGCTTGTGGTACAGCCGCAGGAACAAGGTTTCACTCGCGCGCCGCGCATCGCCAATAGCGGGAAAGAGGCGTTGCTCCACCAGGTCCAGGCTGGCGCGACTCAGGAGATCGGAATGGCTGCTCAGCTCGTGAGCCAGCGTCGGACCCAACCCTCGGCCGTTCCGCTCGAACCGGGCAAGCAGCCGCCGGACCGCTCGACTGGTGACTTGGGTTCCCAAGTGAGCCGCAGCCACGTCTTCGAGGTGGTGGGCCTCGTCCAGGATCAGCCGGCGGTACGGAGGCAGAACCGCGGCCTCCTGCCAGTTGTCCGACGACTGGCGCACCGAGAGATCCGCGGCCAGCAAGTGGTGGTTGACCACCACCACATCGGCTTCGGCCGCGCGCCGCCGCGCGCGGAAGAGAAAACAGCGGTCAAAATGTGGGCACTTGAGCCGGGTGCACAGATCCGGCTCGGCGCTCACCTCATCCCACACCTCGGAGCTCGGCGTCACCGGCAGGTCGCTCAACGTGCCATCGGCCGTGTGCCCTGCCCACTCGGCAATGCCCAGCAGTTCGTCCAGCTTGTCCTGCTCCAGCAACGTGCGCTGGGCCGAGACCGCCTGATGCATCCGGGCGAGGCAGAGATAGTTTCTCCAGCCTTTGAGGAGAGCAAAGGTCGGCGAGTAGTCATCGGAGGTGAGCGCTGAGCGGAGGAGCGGCAGGTCCTTACCCACCAGCTGCTCCTGGAGATTGATCGTATTGGTGCTCACCACCGTGCGCTCGCCGTTCGCACGAGCCCACGCGAGTGCCGGGACCAGGTAGGCGAACGACTTCCCCACCCCGGTCCCGGCTTCCAGTAGCTGCACGCCGCCGTCGTTGTAGCCGTCGGTGATGTACGCCGCCATGTCGCGCTGGGTCCGGCGGTCTTCATACTTTCGGAGCTGACCAGCGATGGGCCCCCGTTCGCCCAGCGTCTCTATAATGGAAAAGGGGTCGATCGCCACCACCGGCCGATCGCGGGGGACCTCCACCACCACGTAGAGCTCGGTGGCCGAGTTGTTCAGTATCCCAAACCCGGTCCCGGCATCGTGCAGGTGAGCCGCAACGTTGAGATCGGCCACCGAAGGGTCCAACACTCCGCTCGGATGGTTGTGCAGCAACATCTCGCCGCGAGCGACCCTGCCGGGCAGCGCCAGGACCATGTCGACCCTTCCCCGGGCCAGGACGCGGGCATCCGTGACCACCCCGTCGCGATCCACCGTGGCGGCAAACGAAACCTCCCGTCCACCCGCCGCGGAGATTTCGCTGGCGAGATAGGCCCGGACGCCCGGGGCGATCCGATCGCTCAAGTCTTCAGTTCTTTCTTTTTTGCAGCCGGAAAGAGCACGTTATTGAGGATGAGGCGATACCCCGGAGAATGGGGGTGGAGCGATAGATCCGTGGGGGCATCGCCGATCTGATGTTGCGGGTCCTCCGGGTCGTGACCGCCGAAGAAGGTCCAGGTTCCCTGGCCGTGTTCCCCGTGAATGTATTTGACCCAAGGAGCGCCCGCTTCTTCGGCCAGGACGGTCACGCTCGGCTTCAGGGTTTTCCGGGTGAACGAGGTGGTCAGGCCGTAGAAGTCGGGGATTACCTCGCGGTGGTTCTGAACCAGCATCGTGGCCACCGGATCGATCTTGGCGCTGAAGTTGAAGAGCGTGAAGGAGCCCAGCGGTTGGCGCCGATCGGGAGAGTTCACCTGATGACCATCGATGTCGGAATAAACCGCAATCGTGGGACTCAGCTCCAGCTGCGCGTTGTGGAACGCCAGCGCCCGGTTCCATTGCATCTTGGCCGATGCCCTCGGATCCATGGGGGTGCCATCGGCGTACGACGCGGCGATATCGACCCCCGGCGACGCGAGCGCGAGGTCGAGCGTTTCGGTGGCAGTGCACATGGCAAAGAGAAAGCCGCCTCGCTCGACGAATCCGGCGATCGCGTTGGCCACCGCCTGTTTCTCCGCCGGCACCGAGGCAAACCCGAGTGACTGAGACATTGCCCGGTTGCGATCGACCATCTCCACCAACCAGGGAGACCCGGCATAGTTCAAGAAAAACTTGGAGTATTGGCCGGTGAAATCCTCGTGATGGAGGTGCAGCCAATCGTAGTTCTTCAGCTGCTGTCGTCGCAGAACCTCATTATCCCACACTTTGTCGAATTCGATGCCCGCGTAGTTGAGGGCCATGGTGACCGCGTCGTCCCACGGTGGCGCATTGGGCGGAGCATACACCGCGACCTTGGGCGCCTTCTCCAGCGGCACCGCGTCCATGTTCCCGCCCTGCAGCCCGCCCCGGATCTGGGCCAGAGCAGCATCGTCGACCGGCTCGACCGCCACACCGGCGATGGCAGCATCCCGGGTAGTCGCATCATCAGCCGGCAAGAGGAACGAGCCATTCCGAAAGTTCAGAAACCATTCCGCTCGTAGGCCGCGCTTGAGCGCCCGATAGGTGAGCCCGTACGCCTTGAGGTGGTCCGTCTGACTATCGTCCATGGGGACGATCAGCCAGGGAGCCCTGACCCAGCGACCCAGTCGGGAGAGCCTGGGCGACAGGGCTGCCGCACCGACCAAGCTATGGGCAACGAACTCCCGCCGTCTCATGTCTTCGGCACCGCTCCGCGGGCCTCGTCCAGCTTGCGGCGCGCCTGGGGAACCAACGCACTCTGGGGATAGGTGAGAATCAGATGCTCGAGCAATGCAACTGCCTCATCCGACCGCCTCGAGCCAATGAGCAGATCGGCAAGAGCCAGCTCAGCAGCCGGGGCAGTTGCCGGGGCCTCTTTCGTGACAGCCGCCCGGAGCACTCGTTCTGCGTCCGTCTGCCGTCCACCGGCCATCAGAACCCGGCCGGCCAGAAGGTTCAGTTCGGCGCCACCGTGGTCAGGAGGCAAGGCGGCCGCCACCTGCTCCAGCCCGGCCGCGGCATCGGCGGTGTCACCCCGCTCCAGTTGGAGTAGCGCCTTGCCCAGCTCCGGAAGACTGTCCTCCTGGATACTCTGCAAGAGGGCAAGCAACGCGGTGCGGCGGGTGGCATCGGCCCGATCTCCCGCGTAGGGCCCCGCTTGCCTGAAGCGCTTGAACGCTCCCGAAATGTCTCCCTGGTACAATTTGATTCGCCCGCTCAAGGCTAGCCCATCGACGCTGGTGTCGGCGGCGATGCTAGCTGCGGCGCTCGAGAGATCGCCATCCTTGATCCAGGCCTGGGCGACTCCTCGCCGGAGCTGGTCATATTGATCGGCCGGAAGAGTAGCCCGGAGCTCGGCCAGCCGCTTCTGCGCCTCTTCCGGCTTCCCTTCCTCGATCAGTACCTCGACCAGAGTTGTTGCCGCACCCGACGACACCGCGGAGGGTGCGGTACGGTCGTCGGCCAGGCCGGCCAGCATGCGTCGGGCCGACGACCGATCTCCCGCAGCCGAATATGCCTGAGCGGCTTCCAGCCGAAGCCTCGAGCTCTGGGCCGAGGGGGAGCGGCCAGCCATTGCCTCCAGCACCTGGCCCATGGCACGTCTTCCCTCGACTGTCCGCAGAGTCCGAACCTGGTCGAGCAGCGATCTCAGGACACTCAGAGCCTGAATGGTATCGTCCGGTAAGGCCGCGGCGAGAATCCGGTATCCGCCAACCGGGTCACCCCAGCGCGCAAGAAGCTCCGCTTCGAGCCGGCGGGACTGAAGGTCTGGATTTTCGCTCAGAGTTTTCAGCAGCTCGGTACGGGAGCCATCCGGCGCCTGCGCCAGGCTCGAAACGGCGGTTGCCATGTAGCCGGGAAGACGCCG
>DASSED010000165.1:0-4528 GCA_035695405.1 Gemmatimonadales bacterium | reverse complement strand
CCCCCCACATCGACTGTCTTGCATCCGTTCACCAGGAGATCTACCCCCGCGCGTTGGTAGGCATCCTGAGCTCGGTAACCGTTGACGCCGGCTAAGTACTCCCAATTCCCCAGCAGCGCGACTGTCGCCAGCCTACCCCGGGCGTTGGCGGCGAAATCTCGAACCTGGATCAGTCCGTCCGCAGTTTCGGTCATGTCGCCGGTCAAGACGACCACGTCGGGACGCTCACGATTCAGGTGCTCGAGGGCTGCGTGTGCTGCGGTCCGATTGCCGGGAAAATGGACATCGCTCACCTGGGCGATCCGAAGGCCCTGGAGCTCGCGGGGTAGATCGGGCACCAGCACCTGATGTCGGGTGAGGAAAACCCGGTTGGCTTCTAGGCCGAAGGCATCCGCGGCCAAAGCGGCTCCCGCCGCCCCAACACCCGCCAGAAATTGCCGTCGGCTGATTTTCATAGGGGAGGAAACTAGCGTCATGCGGCCGGATCAACTGCCTGGATCATTCCGCTGTGTTCGGGTGGGAGAGCCTATGGAGGTGCCGCGGCGCACCTTCTATGCTATTGCACGCTCCATCCCCAGCTCGGCTTCGAGGCTCTCACGGTCGCGATAGATCGTAGCGACAGCCAGAGTCCGGCCCCCCCTTTGGAATCGCACGGCGCAGTCTCTGGCAGCGATATCTCCGCTCACCTGGAGTGAGTCCCAGCGCTCGGCATGACCGACATAGTTGATCGGCAAGTCGTAGTGCTGGCTCCAGAAAAAAGGCACGGCATCGAAGCGTTCCCGCCGCCCCAGCATGTTTCTCGCCGCCGCCTGTCCCTGACGCTGCGCTACAACCCAGTGCTCGACCCGGATCTGCTCACCGCTGTGAGGATCGGGCCAGCGGGCAATGTCGCCCGCGGCATAGACCCCCAGAGCGCTGGTTTCGAGCTGCTCGTTCACCACCACTCCCCGGTCGATCGTAAGCCCCGCACGCTCGGCCAGCTCGAGGTTAGGTCGAACTCCGATCCCCGCCACCAGGAAATCCGCCGCCAGCCGCTCGCCGCTCTCCAGTGTCACCGACCCGGCAGCAACGCCCTTGGCTTTCTGTTGCAGATGAAAGTTGACCCCGTGTTCTTCGTGGAGCCGTTGGATGAAGTCGCCCAGCTCGGCACCCATCACCCGTTCCAGCGGGCGAGGGTCGGGAGCGACAACGTGAACTTCCAATTCACGAGCTCGAAGGGATGCGGCCACCTCGAGGCCGATGAAGCTCGCGCCCAGGACTACGGCAGATTTCGCGTTCGCTGCTGCTGCAATGATCGCTTTGCTGTCGCCGAAGCTCCGAAGGTAGTGAATCGGCAGTCCGGCTCGCTCCATCTCCGGCGCCAGCCGCACCGGCGTCGCCCCAGTAGCCAGGAGCAGGGCCCCGTACTGGCGGGTCTCCCCGTTGTCGAGCCTGACCCGGCGAGCCCGAGGCTCCAGGGCCACCACCCGCCGGTCGCGCACGATCTCGATGCCATGGTCCCGGTAGAATTCCGGAGGATGCAGCGGAATCCAGTCCTCCGATGCGGTGCCGGCCAGGTAGTCCTTCGAAAGATTGGGCCGGTCGTAGGGCGCATCCGGGTCAGGGTCGTACAGCGTGAGGCTCCCCTGGTACCCCTCACGGCGGAGGGTCTCGGCGGCGCTATCCCCGGCAGCTCCCGCTCCCACGATCAGGATCGATTCCGGATCTCGACGGGGTGCCCGCCTGGCCTCCTTCACCGGTTTCGAAAGCTCACCGGTTACGAAGACCTTGCCGTCTCGCTGTTCCACCCGCCAGCAGGCGACGTCGTTGAGGCCGGGGGGCCGGAGCGCTTCACCGGTGCGCAAGCTGAAACAGGCGTGGTGCCAGGGACAGCGGACCGTGTCGCCCACGATAAGTCCCTCGGGCAATGGGCCGCTGTAGTGGCTGCACACCGCTCCGATCGCAAACCAGTCGCTTCCCTGATGCACCAGGAGCACCGCCTTCTTGTCGACGTGGCCGGCCACGGTTGCACCGTCGGGCACCTCCGCCATCCCAAGCCCTAGCGCCAGATCTGGGCCCGTCGCCTCCGCTGCACCGCCCATATCATTGCCTTTCTCGGATTGGTTCCAGCTCGGACTGAGATGTTGGATCGAGCAGACGCTTCCGCCGGGGAGCTTTACAGGTTCGGTAGTGTGGCAGTGCGGCCTTGATTCTGCTGCTTGAGCCACTGATAGAGGGGCTCGAAGTACTCCACCATCGCCTTGGCATCCAGCTCGCGACCGGTGGTTTCCTTGAGGACCTCACGCCAGGGGCGGCTGGCTCCGGGCGCCATCAGCTGGCGCAGAAAGTCTCCAACCTCGCGGTGGCCATAGTAGTCGGTGTCATGGGGATCCTGATGGAGGATCTGGCGGGCGATGTGATCATGGAGCTGAAAGAGCAACGCGTAGGACAACGCATAATCATAGTATTGCGCCGGATCGTCGTTGATGTGTGTCTTGGTCAGCGCGTCGGCCCAGTGCTCATCACGAGGCGCCGGTGGCACGATCCCCTGATACTTACGAGCCAGCTCCCACCAGGTGGCATTGAACTGATCCGGTGGGAGCTTCCCGGCGTACAGCGCGTGCTCGAAACGGGTCATGGTGCCCGCCGCAAAAGGTATGAAGACCACATAGGCCAACGCTTCCTGGAGCAGCTGGGCCATGCTGTCGACCTTGGTATCGGCGTTTATGACTCCGCGCCCCGCCAGGAACCTCCGCTGCAGCGATGCCAGACCGATCATCGAACCGATCCCCTCGTGATAGGCGCGGTTGGCCCCGCTCCGCAACACGATGGGAACCTCCGGGCGGCTGTAGCTCAAGTAGTAATAGATATGGCCTAGCTCATGATGCACGGTCTCGTACCATTCGCGATTGGGCTCGACGCTCATCAGCGAGCGCACATCGCGATCCAGATCGAGATGCCAGGCGGAGGCGTGGGTGTTCTTCTTGTAGGGAGCGTCGGCCGCCAGGGGATAGAGCGAGGACTTGGTCCAAAAGCTCGTAGGCAGTGAATCAAAACCCAGGCTGCGATAGAACGCCTCGCCCTGCCGTACGACCCACTCCGCCGACTTGCGGGAGAGTGCTCGATCGAGGTCGAGTCCCTTTACCTCCACCAACCCACTCCAGTCCTGGCCCCAGCGATTGGGCAGCCAGTGAGCCGGAAGCTGATCCGGCACCGGCACTCCGTATCGCTTGGCGAGCTCGTAACGGGCCCAGGTATGTAATTCCCGATAGAGCGGCCTCAGCTGCCGCACCAGCTCCTCGTTGAGCCGGAGCATGTCCTCCGTGCTCATGCTGTAGTCGGAGACCTGGTAGCTGAAGTAGTCGGGATATCCCAGCGTCTGCACCACTCGATTGCGCAGATCCCGCAGGTGCACCAGCCCAGGCTTGAGGACCGGCCCGACCGTCTTGGACGCTTCCCACACCGCGCGGCGATCGGCCAGTTTCCGGCTGGACCGGAGCGCGTCATCGATCTGGTTGGGCGTGACCGGCTTCCCGTGGAGCTTGAACTGGAAGCCGTAGAGTGTCTCGGTCTGCTTCGTCTCCGCCACAATCCGCTCGGAGACCACCTCCGCAGCGGTCTGGGGCTTCTCGGCGGCCGCGTAGAGCATCACGTCGAGCTCCCGGGCATCGAGCGGGCTAAGTCGATCGCGATGCTCCAGAAACTTCTGGATCTGGGCGATGTTCCCGCTACTACCCACGAACCGGGCCAGGTCCTCGTTGGCCCGGCGGGTTCGCACCGCGTTCGTGGAATCACCGTCCACGATATGGGTGTTCGACTCCCACTCGGCCAACTGGCTGGCGTAGGTCAAGCGCTGAAACGTCTGGTTATAACCGGAGAGAAAATTTTCCAGCTGGCTATTAGCCGACGAATGTTCGGCTCTTGCCCCGCAGCCGAGCAGGCACGCAAGCGAGAAGAGTGTGAGGAGAGATTTCGGCATGGGTCGAACGTGTAGGCCCCGAGGTCGGGTGTCAATTGCGCCGCGGCTTTGGCCTAGGGCCTACCCTACCCTGCGGCTATATCGGGCAACCCGCCGAACCTCCGCTCCCGCCTCAGATAATCCTGGACGGCACTCCGCAGCGCTTCGGGTCCGAACTCGGGCCACATGAGACCGGTGAAAAAGAGCTCGGCGTACGCCGCTTCCCAGAGAAGGAAGTCGCTCAGGCGTTGCTCACCTCCGGTCCGGATCAGAAGATCCAGCCCCGGCACCGGCGCACCGTGATCCACGATGGCGATCAACCGGGCGAACGATTCGCGAGACCCGGCCCCTGCTCGGAGACATTGCGCCGCCCGCAGGATGGCGTCTCGAGCAGAATAGTCGATGGCGATTCGAAGCCGGAGGGCCGAACCGCCGCTGGTCGCCACTTCGGCAGCCTCGATGGCGCGGAGCAACGCCGGTCCCAGCCGATCCCTCCGGCCGATGATCTCCAGTCGCACGCCGTTGGCCACGGACCGGGCCGTCTCGGATCGGAGATATTCCCGGAAGAGGCGCATGAGCCAAGCAACTTCC
>DASSED010000164.1:0-2376 GCA_035695405.1 Gemmatimonadales bacterium | reverse complement strand
GTCGTAGTCATAGACGTGGGCCAGCATGGTGGCCTCGTCTCCGTCGGGGGCGACGTCCACGACGTAACCCTCTTCCTTAAGTCCCTGCTCGATGAACCCAGCGACCTTCCGGTCGTCCTCCACGACGAGAATTTTCATATGAGGGAATCTAGAAGATATCGTTAAGGCCGCGCGGAAGGCTTCATGAAGCTTTCTTCACTGCTTCGGGTGATGGGAAGCTCGAGGATGAAGCGTCCTCCGTGCCCCGGCTGCGCCACGGCGCGCAGCTCTCCGCCCAGCAACCGGGCCAGCCTCCGCGAGAGCGGCAAGCCCAGTCCGGTGCCGCGACTCTCGCCCGCCGCGTTGGTCACGTAGATGTCGAATATCCGCTCCACCTCGCTCTCGGCAATCCCCGAACCCTGGTCCTGGAGATCGAATACCACCATGGGCGGCTGGGTTCTCAGCACGAGGAGCACGGTAGAGTCCTCGGGTGCATGGTGGATCGCATTGCCCAGCAGGTTGATGAGGATCTGCTCCACTCTACTGGCGTCAGTGTCGCAGCTGGGCAGATCCGAGGCGACATCGATCTGCAGGAGCACTCGTTTTGCCTCCGCCGCTGGAGTCACGCGCGACAGGGCGCGGCGAGCGATCGACCCGGGGTCGGTGGGCCGGATGACGGGCCGGAGCCGATCCTCATCCAGCCGGCTCAAGTCGAGCAGGTCGTTGATGAGGCCCACCGCTTGCTGGGCCGAGTCGAGCACCTCGAACGCCGCCTTTGGGACCGTGGCTGGATCCTTCTTGCGAACCATCATCTCGGACCAGCCATAGACCGCGGCCAGCGAGTTTCTCAGCTCATGGTTTACCATGGCGAAGAAGCGCTCGCGAGCCCGGTGAAGCTGCTGCACTTCCTCCAAGAGCCGGGCACTCTCCTCATGTAGCCGGGCGTTTTCCACGGCCGCGGCAGTGATGGCCGCGAGGAGCACCGCCACGTGCTCGTCATCTTCGGTGAAAAACCCTCCGCCCAGCTTTTCGGTCAGATACAAGTTTCCGAAGGGGCCGCGTTTTCCGACGATGGGAACTCCCAGGAAGGAGTGCATCGGTGGATGGTGGGGCGGGAAGCCGTAACTGTCGGGGTGCTGGGTCAGATCCGGCAGCCGGATCGGCCGGGCAGCTCGGATGACCAGCCCCAGGATTCCATGGCCCCTGGGAGGCGGGCCGATCTTGGCTCGGAGCTCGGCGTCGATCCCGTGCGTGGTGAAGCTCTCAAGTAGTCGCCCGTCAGGGGCAAGGACGCCGATGGCGGCGTACCGCGCCCCGATCACCTGGGCCGCGATCTCGACTACCCGCTGAAGCACCCCTTCCAGGGCGACTTCCGTGATCAATGAGGAGGCGGCGACGACCAGACTTTCCAGCTGAGCGCTGGATGGTCCGGGACGAGCGATGGATGTTTGGGTCATTGAGCAAAAAAATACTGCAGAACCGGGGCAGCCGGGACCCCAAGGGAAGCTTCCTCCACCCTTCATCGTTTCTTCATTCGTTCTCCGGTAGCCTGTACTCAACAAGGAGAGCGCATGCTACTGCAACACATTCTGGCTGCGGCCGACGAGTCGGATGCCGGACGCCAAGCCATAAAGACGGCTGCTCATCTGGCTGCCCGAGCCTCGGCCCGGCTGACGATTCTCCGTGTCATGACGGTCAAAGCGTCCAGCCAAGTGGTAACCGTCGGTCCCGAAAGTACGGCGATCAACGAGTGGGACACCGAGACGGCGCTGGGCCGGCTGCGCCGCTGGCTGGAGGCTGACGCACTGCCATCACAGGCTCAGCAGCCATATGAGCTGGGGCTGGCCTACGGCATTCCGGGTATCGAAATCTGCCGTTTCGCTGAGCGGGCTCAGGTCGATCTGCTGGTGCTCGGACGTAAGCGTCACTCCCGAATGATGCGGCTCCTGTTGGGCGATACCGCCGACGCGGTGGCCCGGCGAAGCCGGCTCCCTTCTCTCTTCGTATCCCCTGGCGCCGGTGAGATCGAGAAAGTCCTCGTGGCATTGGACGGTTCGGATCGAGGTATGAACGTCCTGAACCAGAGCTGCGACTTTGCCAGGTACAGCGGTGCCGCAGTGCAGGCGGTCACCGTCGAGCCCAAGGCTGCCGATGAGCCGTTGCAGCTCGTTACTGACCTTCCCTTGGCCCGGAGCGCATCGCTCCAGACTCGGGTGCGCGAAGTACTGGCCCGAGAGGGCTTCCCCGACGCTCCGCTGGCTATCCGGCGGGGTGACATTCTCGAGCGCGTGGTCGTCGAAGCACAGGAGACCGAGGCTGATGTGCTGGCGATCGGCTTCCACCGGGGCGGCGCGCCGGGCGTCCTCGAGGCCGGCAGCACCGCGCGTCGTCTGGCGC
>DASSED010000163.1:0-2898 GCA_035695405.1 Gemmatimonadales bacterium | reverse complement strand
TCTTTTACCTCTGGGTCTTATTCCAACGCGCGCCCCGGGCTCCGAGCATCGAGTGCTGCAGTGCCCGGAGGAGCCCCTGCAGCGCGGTGACAATAATCTGGCCGTCGCGGCGAGACCTAATACTCGGCTGAGGGCTCCGGGGGGGGTCGACTTTACCGGGGCTGGTCGATCTCTTCGCCGGTCAGCTCCCGTTGCGCGCCGATCTTGGGCGGTGTGCCGGTCACCATTCCCTTGGCCAGCTCGAAGAGAACCAGGGGCTTGGGTTTATCGACCTTGAGGTAGGTCACCGAGTGAACGTCTACCAGGACCAGCGCGAGCCGAGGATCATCCGGGCCTCCGTCCCGCTCGCCGCCCTCATCGCCGAACCAGGCCTTCCAGTCCTTGCGGTAGAGCTCGTGAATGGCGCGGCGATCCCGGGAGACCGTGGCGTGCCCGCTCACCGAGACCCATTCCCGGGTGCGGTCCCGGTAATACGCCAGGTTCACATGGGGATCGAACTCGAGTTCGTCCAGCTTGTGCGACTCGATGTCGGTCACGAACCAGAGATCGGTGCCCACGGCCTGGGTCTGGGTCGCCATCGGCCGGGAGACCAGATACCCGTCGGCGCGCCGGGTGGTGAACATGGCGATCTCGATGCCTTCGATGAGTCCATACAGCTCATCCAGCTTCTTGCTCAGGGGAGCGTCCTCTCGGTCTCGGTCGGTGTCTTTACTCATAAATTTCCTGCTCGGGTAAGAACGCTGGTGAGAAACTCGGGTCGAATCAGACGATACGTTGTCCTGGGCGAATCGCGAAAGGTCACCCGTCACCGCAACCAAGAGCAGCGAGACCATGAAGCCCAATGACAGGTTGGCTTCCCAAAACCCGGCACGTCACCGGCAATCCAGCAGGATCAGAATCTGAATCGCGATTTCATGACATTCTGCTCACCGCTCACCGCTCACCGCAGGAGCAGTGAGTATCCGTTCGATTCGGCGATCCGGAACCAGCCACCACAGGACGCCGAACCCATACAGTGCTGCGGCGATCCACGGACGGAACAGCGCCAGCAGGATCGCGATGCCAAAGATCAGGAGGGAGATCTTCCCTTTCCAGTCCCGGCCCACGGCCGCCGCCAGTCTCGAGCCGGCGCCCTCCTCGCGGAGTATCGCGCGCTGGAGAATCAAGTACGCAAAACCGGCGAGCCACAGGATCACGCCATACAGCATCGTGGGGGCCCTCGCAAAGCGGTACTCCCCCATCCACCGAGTGACGAACGGCACCAATGAAAGCCAGAACAACAGGTGCAGATTGGCCCACATGATCCCACTGGTCACCCGCTGGACGACGGACAGCAAGTGATGGTGGTTGCCCCAGTAGATGCCCAGGTAAAGGAAGCTCAGCACGTAGCTCACGAACACGGGGGCCAATGGTCGCAACGCGCTGAGCTCGGCGTCGCCCGGGGTCTTCATCTCCAGCACCATGATGGTGATGATGATCGCCAGCACGCCGTCGCTGAATATTTCCAGTCGTCCTTTACCCATGATGCCTCAGGGTGACACCGGTACCACTGGCGGAGCGCCTTTGTTCTTCACCAGCAGCACCAGCATCTTGGCCGGTTTGGTACTGCTCGCGCTCCGGCCAACCACATGGATGTCGTCCGGGCCTTCATAGAACGACTGTCCCGCCGTCAGCGTCACCGGCGCATGTCCTTTCAACTGCATCACCACCGAGCCCTCCAACACGTAGACGAACGCATGGGCATTATGCCGGTGGACCGGGTCTTTCCCGCCTGGCGGATACTCCACGGTGATCATCAGAGCTTCCTTGCCCGGTAAGTCCGCCAGCTCCTTGGTCATCAGCGGTGTGACCCTGGCGTCCTGCGCGGTTACCCGGCCGGCGGATCCACACAGCAAGACGGCCACCAGCCCTCCCAGGAGAGTGATCGGGATTCGCATGTCGCGCTCCTCAGGTTCGTACGGCAGCTGCTGCGGGAACTGCTGACTGAGTTAACCACTCTTGGAAGCGGATCTCGCCCAGTGTGGCGTCGCCGAGCGGCACCAGGCTGCGCTCGTCCAGCAGGGCGCCGAAGTAGTGGGCCTCTGGATCGGCGACCACGTCACGAGAGTCGTGACGGGCCTCGAGCCCCAGTCTGATGAATTCGTCGAAATGGAACTGCTCCGGCCCTGCCACCTCGACGATGCCGTTCAACGGTGCGCCCACCGCGACCCGGCATACCGCATTGGCCACATCCTGGGCCGCCATCGGCTGGAACAGCACCGGAGGAATCCGCACGCTGTTCCCGACGGTCGCCTCGTCCGCGATCCGCTTGAGGAACTCGAAGAATTGCGTCGCCCGGATGATCGAGTAGGGGATAGGCGAGCTTCGGATCAGCTTCTCCTGGGCCACCTTGGCGCGGAGGTAGCCGCTCTCCGGCACTCGGTCTGAGCCCACGATCGACAGCGCCACGTGATGGCCCACACCCGCCGCGGCCTCGGCCGCCAGGAGATTGCCGGTCGAGGTCTGAAAGAACTTCAGCACCGCCGCATCCTCGAACGAGGGCGAGTTCGATACGTCGATCACTACGGCAGCTCCTTCCAGGACCTGGGCCAGTCCCTCGCCGGTGAGGGTGTTGACGCCCGTGTCCGGAGACGCCGGCACCGCCTGATGACCTTCCCCCCGCAGGCCGGTGACGAGCTTCGACCCGATGAGCCCGGTTCCGCCGATGATCACGATCTTCATGGTGAGATTCCCCCCTTCAGTCGACTCAGGTTACCGGTTGATTCTCGATCGGCTTATCGGGCCACGGCTGCTTTGGGGGCGGTTGCCTGCTTGGCCGTTACCACTACCTCCGGACGAAACCGCCGGAAGGCCGCGAAGCCCAGCCACGCGAACAAGGCCAATATCAGGAGCTGCGTC
>DASSED010000162.1:0-16388 GCA_035695405.1 Gemmatimonadales bacterium | reverse complement strand
CGCGCTTATCGGGTTGCTTGGGTACGCCACCCTCTTGGTGGTGAGCCTGTTATCGTTACAGCCCGGCTTCGCCGTCAAGCGGTGGCCTACACTGATCTTGGCCACTCTCGCAGGTGTCGGGGTGGGGTTTACGATGTATCTCACCTACGTGGAGTTGTTCGTCATCCACGCCGTCTGCCGCTGGTGCGTCGCTTCGGCCCTAACCATCCTGGCCATATTCGTGGTCGCCCTCCTCGGTCAACGCAAACCTCTCGATAGCATGGAGGGTTAGTTGTCCGTTGATCCGAAGGCTTCGCCTTCTGGCAAACACCTCGCCATCATGGCGCTGGGCGCCATTGGTGTGGTGTATGGCGACATCGGTACCAGCCCGCTGTACGCCCTCAAGGAGTGCTTCATCGGTCCTCATGGGGTGGAGGTGACCAAACCCAATGTCCTGGGAGTGCTCTCGCTCATCTTCTGGGCCCTCAACTTCATTGTCACCTTCAAGTATCTCAGTGTGGTCATGCGGGCTGATAACCAGGGGGAGGGTGGCATTCTGGCGCTACTCGCCTTGGTGCGTCCCCACGGAGAGGAACGGATTAGGGGGAAATACCGCTGGCTCATAGTCGTGGGCCTGTTCGGAGCGGCTCTGCTCTATGGCGACGGGATCATTACCCCGGCAATCTCGGTTCTGGGTGCGGTCGAAGGGTTGAGCGTCGCCACGCCGGCGCTGCAGCGATGGGTCGTTCCGATCGCCGTGATCATTATCTCGGTGCTCTTTGCGGTCCAACGACGGGGGACCGGCGGTATCGGCGCCGTCTTTGGGCCAGTCACGACCATCTGGTTCATCTGTATCGCTGTGCTCGGGATCATGGGCATCATGCGTCACCCTTCGGTTTTAGCCGCCTTGAACCCCTGGTACGCCCTCAGCTTTATCGCCCGAGAAGGTTGGCAGGGTTTCAAGGTGTTGAGCGCTGTCGTCCTGGTGGTGACAGGTGCGGAGGCGTTGTACGCCGACATGGGTCACTATGGGAAACGCCCGATCCGGGTGGCCTGGTACGCCATCGTATTGCCCGCCCTTTCGCTGAACTACTTCGGCCAGGGAGCCATTGTGCTCGAGGTGCCCAGCGCGGCCCGGAATCCGTTCTACTCGCTGGTCCCGGCCTGGGCGTTGTATCCCATGGTAGGGATCGCCACGGCTGCAGCCATCGTCGCGTCTCAAGCTCTGATCTCCGGGGCCTTCTCCCTCACGCGCCAGGCGGTCCAGCTGGGGTACTCGCCACGCCTGAACATCGTCCACACTTCCAGCAGCAAGATCGGCCAGATCTACATTCCGCAAGTGAACAACGCCTTGTGGATCGCCTGTGTGGGCCTGGTTGTGGCATTCCAGTCTTCCAGTAATCTGGCGGCCACATACGGTGTCGCCGTCACCGGCACCATGACCACCACCACGCTCCTCCTGCTGGTCGTGGCTCGAAAACAGTGGAAGTGGAGCTTCGGGAAGCTAGTTCTCCTGGGCGGACTCTTCCTGGCCGTGGATCTGTCCTTCTTCATCACCAACCTGTTCAAGATCCCCGATGGTGGGTGGTTCCCGATTACCGTGGCTGGTCTGGTCTACCTGCTCATGTCCACATGGAAGAAGGGCCGGGTACGACTCTCGGAGATTGTGCGAGAAAACACATTGCCCATGGACCTATTCCTGGCTGACATCGACCGGCGCAAGCCGTATCGGGTCCCTGGGGTGGCTGTTTTTCTCACCTCGCTTCAAGGGGGAGCGCCGCCGGTGCTTCTGCACCACCTCAAGCACAACAAGGTGCTGCACGAGCGGGTGGTGCTGATGTCGGTGACGGGACAGGAAGTGCCGCAGGTACATGAGGAAGAGCGGGTCCGGTGCAAAGATCTGGGGCAGGGATTCTATGAGGTCATGGCTCACTATGGTTTCATGGAGACTCCCGATATCCCTGCAGTTCTGGAATCACTCGCGCTCCAGACCGGCGACGGCTGCAAGCGCCGGATTGAGATTACCACCACCTCGTTCTACCTGGGCCGCGAGACGCTGATACCGGTGAACCGTCGGGGAAAGCGCCCGCATCAGCCGGCTCCGTCTGGCGATGGCGCACCACCGCGACCGGTGATGGCCCGGTGGCGCAAGAAGCTGTTCATCTTCATGACTCGCAATGCTCAGTCGGCCACCGCGTTCTTCGGGTTGCCGCCCAATCGTGTGGTCGAGTTGGGGGCGCAGATTCAGTTTTAGCTCTCCTTATCCTCGTACATCTCCTTCAAGCGATTGACTACCGCCGGATCGGCCAGAGTGGTCGTGTCGCCCAGGGTACGGCCTTCGGCGATATCCTTGAGCAGCCGGCGCATGATCTTCCCGCTGCGGGTCTTGGGCAGATCGGCGGAGAAGAGGATGTCGTCGGGACGGGCAATCGCACCGATCTTCTTCACCACGTGATCCTTCAAATCATCTTTGAGGCCTGGTGACGGCGGCTTCCCTTCCTTGAGCGTCACAAATGCGGCCAGGGCCTGACCCTTGAGCTCGTGGGCCCGCCCCACCACCGCGGCCTCGGCGACGGCGGGGTGATCGACCAGCGCGCTCTCGACCTCCATCGTCCCGATCCGGTGCCCCGCCACGTTCAGCACGTCGTCCACTCGGCCCAGGATCCACCAGTAGCCCGCCTCATCCAACTTGGCGCCGTCGCCGGCGAAGTAGCGCCCCGGGAATCTGCTCCAGTACGTCTCGCGATAGCGTGCATCGTCGCCATAAATGGTCCGCAGCATGCCGGGCCAGGGCCGGGTGAGTGTGAGGAAGCCGCCACCCTTCTGAAGCGCGGCCCCGGTGGCGTCCACCAGTTCGGCTGAAACACCGGGGAACGGCACGGTGGCCGAGCCGGGGATCGTGGTCGTCACCCCGGGCAGTGGAGTGATCATGATGCCGCCGGTCTCGGTCTGCCACCAAGTATCGACGATGGGACAACGGCTCCCACCGATGTTCTCGTGATACCAGATCCAGGCCTCGGGGTTGATAGGCTCTCCCACAGTGCCGAGCAGACGCAGACTCGAGAGGTCGTGTCGCGCCGGATGGTCGGTCCCCCACTTCATGAAGGCCCGGATGGCGGTCGGCGCCGTATAGAGCACGGTGGCCCCATAGGTCTCCACAATGCTCCAGAACCGGTCTCGATCCGGCCAATCGGGCGCGCCCTCGTACATCACCACCGTAGCGCCATTCGCGAGTGGTCCGTAGACCACATAGCTGTGTCCGGTGACCCAGCCGATATCGGCCGTACACCAGAACACGTCTTCCTCCCGCAGATCGAACACGTACTTGGTCGTGGCTGCAACGTGGGTGAGGTAGCCGCCGGTGGTGTGGACGATCCCCTTTGGCTTGCCGGTGGTTCCGGAGGTATAAAGGATGAACAGCATGTCCTCGGCGTCCATCGCCTCCGGCTCGCATTCGAGCGCAGCGGGCTCGAGCAACCGGTGCCACCAGTGGTCCCGCCCCTCCTCCATGGAGGCGAACGCCTCGTCTCCCAGGCGGCGTACCACCATGCAGTGCTTGACTGAGGGACATTGGGCGAGCGCCTCATCGGCGAACCGCTTGAGCGGGAGCACCTGGCCCCGGCGATAGCCTCCATCGGCCGTGATCAGAGCCACTGCCTGGGCATCGTTGATTCGGTCCCGTAACGACTCGGCCGAGAAGCCGCCGAACACCACCGAGTGCACCGCCCCGATCCGGGCGCATGCCAGCATCGCGACCACGGCTTCGGGAACCATGGGGAGATAGATCGCCACCCGGTCGCCCCGGCGGATGCCCAGGCCTGTGAGCGCGTTGGCACAGCGTCGGACCTCGCGCGCAAGATCCCAGTAGGTCAAGACCCGGCGATCACCCGGCTCACCTTCCCAGACGATGGCCGCCTTGTTCCGCCGGGGACCCGCGAGGTGCCGATCGAGGCAGTTGACGGAGGCGTTGAGCTTCCCGCCGACGAACCAGCGGGCGTGGGGTGGCTTCCAATCCAGGACCTGTTGCCAGGGAGCCATCCAGTCGAGGGCGCGGGCTTGTTGCTCCCAAAAGCGCTCCGAGTCCCGGCCCGCAGCGTACAGACTCTCGGTGGCCGCCGCGCGGGCGGCAAACTCCGCCGGCGGAGGAAAGCGACGCTGCTCGGAGAGCAGAGTATCGAGTTGGTGGCTCATCTGAACCAGTTGGTTGCTCATCTGGAGTAGGGTGAGGGAGAGGCAAAACCTACAGGTGACACACGACGCGTGTAAGAGCGCAATGAAACGCACACACTACTTTTGCCAGTGTATGCCGCGGAGTGCGGTGTACGCGGGCACTGCAATTGTTGGTAATGGCCCTCCCAACAGATTGCGAATCCCGAATTTGTCATCAGTGGCACCACTCTCGCCTTTTTTGTCCGCAAGGCCGCGGAGTCTGTGGTCGAGTGCGAATCCGCCCGATAAAGCACACCCGGAGTGATTCGGGGCCGCAAAACTAGAGGTCTCGCCTGGTCGAGGTATCAGGTCGAGATAGCTCGGTGCCGAAGGAGGAGACATGAAGTCCCCGCACGACGCAGAGCGCGGCATGATGGCGCCGGAAACCCTGGGGCTGGACACCCGGGTCGAGGTCCGGAAAACGGCCATCAAGCTTCTCGAAGAGATGCCCGAAGGTGTCGGACGACTGGTGATTGATCTCAGCCGCACGCGACATGTCGACTCAGCCGGTCTGGGCGCTCTCATGCTCATCCAGCGACGGGCCGCGGAGCGGCGCCAGCTGGTGGTCTTGCGCCATCTGAGCGACGAGATCCGATTTCTTCTGGTACTTACCAAGCTCGACGATCTCTTCCAGCTCGAGTCCGCCGGCGGTGCCGGCGGCACCACTCCACTCCCGCTCCACGCCTGAACCAGCGGCTCTGCCCGCGTCTCGGGGCAGCTCCCAAACCGTTGGCCTCCCATCGGGTGGACGGCTCCTCCCCATTAAATTAGAGTATCCTCCTACCTGTAGGTTCCCCTGCCTCCACCCGAGGTACTGGCCTGCGGAGTGTCTTTACATGACCAAAGGAAAGCGCCGTCGGCGCGTATTGATCGTCGAGGACGAGCCGGCGCTTCGATTGAGCTATGAACGAGCCTTCAACCCCCGATACGATCTGATCTTCGCCTCCACCGGCGCCGAGGCGCTGGAGCAACTGGAGCAGCACAAGCCGGATGTGGCCGTCCTGGACATGCGGCTCCCCGATACCGATGGGGTGGACCTCCTCCGCAGAATCCGACTCAGCCAGCCCGACCTTCCGGTCATCATCACCACAGCCTACATGAGCATAGAGCCCCAGCTCAAGGTTCTCGACCTGCCTCATTCGGGTTACATCGTCAAACCGTTCCGCCTCGACGAGCTCGGCGCGCGGATCGATGCCGTTTCGTGACGGCGCCCAACTCCTGGAGGCGCAAGGACTCGAGCGGAGCTTTGGGCGAGCCCGCATCCTCCGTGGCCTAGACCTCTCGCTGTACCCGGGGGAGGCTCTCGCCGTCATCGGTCCCAATGGTGCCGGCAAGACTACCCTGCTTCGAATCCTGGCGGGACTGATGCGTCCCTCTGCGGGCCAGGTCCGACTCCGCGGTGAGGCTCTCACGCGGGAGAATCACGCGGCACGCCGGAGCATCGGTTTTCTCTCGCATCAGTCTCTTCTCTATGATGATCTGACCCTGCTGGAAAATCTGAGCTTTGCGGCCCGGCTATATCTGCTGGATCGCCCCGAGCAGGTGGCGCGGGCCGCTCTCGAATCCGCCGGGCTCGGCGATCGTGCCGCCGACCTGCCGGCGCGCTTGAGCCGGGGATTGTTGCAGCGCGCCGCCATTGCCCGGGCGACACTGCACGATCCCGAGGTCCTGTTGCTCGACGAGCCGTTCACCGGCCTCGATGCCGGTGCGGCCGATCAGCTCCGCTCCCGGCTCGAGACTCGCTTAGCCCGAGGCCACGGCCTCGTGCTCGTCACCCACGATCTCACCGACGCCTGGAACCTCGCTACCCGGGTGGCGGTGTTGATCGAAGGCCGCTGGGCCGCGGAGGAGACCCGACAGGGGTCCCTGGAATCATTCCTCCCCCGGTATCATGGTCTGATCGGTGCCTAGATCCCTGCAACTGGCTCTGGCGGTGGCCGGCAAGGACATTCGTGCCGAGCTCCGCAGTCGAACAGCGCTGCTGTCCGCCATCGTCTTTGCGGCGTTGGTCCTGGTTGTCTTCAACTTTGCTCGCGATCCGACGGTGCTCGCCGCTGTGGATCTGGCACCCAGCGTGCTCTGGGTGACCTTCGCGTTGGCCGCCATGGTCGCACTCAACCGGGCATTCAATGTGGAGCGCGAAAACGCGGCCATCGACGGACTGCTGCTGGCGCCGGTCAGCCGGGAAGCGCTGTTTCTGGGGAAGCTTCTCGCCAATCTGGCCTTCGTCGGTGCGGTCGAGCTGGTCACGCTTCCCCTGTTTGTGCTGTTCTTCAATGTCAGCCTTGGCCGAGCGCTCCCCGGGATCCTGGCAATCACAGCGCTGGCGACCATCGGGTTCGTGTCCGTCGGCACCATCTTCAGCGCCATGGCGGTTCGCACTAGGTTTGCCGAGCTGATGCTCCCGGTCCTGCTGCTTCCATTCATGGTGCCACCCATCATTGGGGCGGTGCAGGTGACGTCTCGCCTGCTCAGCGGCCGTCCATTGAGCGAGATGTGGGGCTGGCTTAGGTTACTCGCGGCTTATGACGTGGTCTTCGTGACTCTCTGCACCCTCATCTTCTCCGCCATAGTCGACGAGTGAGCGTAGCTTCGGTTTCGCTGGATCAGGCGAGGCGCCTCATGCGTCGGGGCCTTGGCATCAGCGGCGCTGGCATCGTGGCACTCGCCGCCGTCTATGCCCTGGCATTGGGATACACTCCGGTCGAGGCGCGCCAAGGTCTGGCTCAGAAGATCTTCTATCTCCACGTGCCGGCGGCGTGGAGTGCCCTCCTCGCCTTTTCTCTCGTGGGGTTGGCCAGCATCCTGTACCTGTGGCTGCAGGATGCCCGGTTGGATCGGTTCGCCGCGGCGTCGGCTGAAGTGGGAGTGGTGTTCAGCGCCATCATGCTGACCACCGGGCCCATCTGGGCGAAGCCGATCTGGGGAACCTGGTGGACCTGGGACGCCCGGCTCACCCTCACGTTGTTCCTGTTTTTCCTGTTCGTGGGCTACTTGGCCCTGCGCGCTTCGATCCACGAGCCGGGTGAACGCGCCCGTTTCAGCGCAGTGGTCGGGATCCTGGGGATGCTGCTGGTGCCGTTCATCCATCTGAGCGTGTACCTCTTCCGTACCCTCCACCCCCAGCCCATCGTGCTCAAACCGAGCGCTCCCTCGCTCCCCGGCGAGATGCTTCGGACCCTGATGATTTCAATGCTGGTGTTTACAGTGCTCTATATAGGCTTCGTGACGGCGCGGTACGCTCTCACGTTGGTAAACGAGATCAAGGAGGGGAGGAGCGATGGCTGAGCCGCCCCACAACGGGCACTACATGATTGCAGCCTACGTCGTGACTACGGTGCTCGTGCTTGGATACTGGTTGCGGCTTTGGCGCCAGGCGAACAAGGTCTAATCGGCTGTCCGCCGCTCCGAAGCTCGCGGCAGCAACAAGTACTCCCACACCAATCCGGCAAGAATCCCTCCCAGCAGCGGCCCGATCCAGTACGCTATTTGCCCGACCCATTGACCCGATACCAGCGCCGGGCCGAAGGCCCGGGCAGGATTCATGGCCGCGCCCGTGAGAGGACCCCCCATGATGATGTCGAAGACCAACACCAGGCCGATCCCAAAACCGCCCACCTTGGGTGCGTCGGGATGGACACAGGTGCCGAATACAGCCGAGACGAGGAAGAAGGTGAAGACCAGCTCGAGGCCGATAGCCTGTGTCAGGCTGATGGAGCTGGCGATGGTGGGTGTGCCCAGGGCCAGTGCTTTGCCGACACCCGCCGGGTACAGCACTTTCAGAAGCAAGGCTGCGAGGATGGCCCCGATCAGCTGGGCGGCGATGTACGCCGCCGCCGACGTGGGGTTCCCCCGGCGGGTCACCAGCAGCCCGATGGTAACCGCCGGATTCAGGTGCCCCCCCGATATGGCCATCGTGGAGCTGACCATCACGGCCAGCACGAGGCCATGAGCGATCGCGATCCCCAGCATGCCGTAGCCCGAGTTGGGGAAGGTGGTGCTCATCACCGAGCCCGCCCCGATGAACACCAGCGCAAATGTACCGAGGGCTTCGGCGAGACAGCGGCGAAAGAGGAATGGCATCGAGCGATCCTGGGGAGAGGTCGGCAGCGAATCTACTTCCTCAGTCGTCGCGGCGGAACAGGAGCGCCGCGTTGATCCCGCCGAATCCGAAGGAGTTGCTCAGCAGGTAATCAGGAGTGAGATCGAGACCGGTCCCCGTCACGTGGGGGAGATCGCACGCCGGATCGGGCGAGACCAGATTGACGGTGGGAGGGAGCCACCCCCGCCGGCTGGCCAGGGCACAGATGGCGGCTTCGATGGCGCCGCTGGCACCGAGGGCGTGCCCGTAGTACCCCTTGGTACCGCTGAAGGCGACCCGGTTGGCATGATCGCCGAAGACCTGTCTGATGGAGGCGGTCTCGGTGGGATCATTCAGCGGGGTCGAGGAGCCGTGCGCGTTGATGTACCCGATCTCATGGGGCGACACCGAAGCCTCCGCCAGTGCATTCCGCATCGCCCGCGCCGCCTGTCGTCCATCGGGCCGGGGAGCCGTCATGTGATAGGCGTCATTGGTGAGGCCAAAGCCGCAGACCTCGGCGTAGATCGGGGCGCCTCTCGCTCGGGCTCGGGTGCGCTCTTCCAGAACCAGGACGGCGGCGCCCTCGGCCATGACAAAGCCGTCCCGCCCCAGGTCGAAGGGCCGGCTGGCACTCTCGGGGTCATCGTTGCGGGTGGACATGGCTCTAATAATGGAAAAGGCGCCGAAGCAGAGCGGTGCCAGCGGAGCTTCGGCTCCGCCCGCGACCATGACGTCAGCCTCACCCCGCACGATGGCCCGGAAGCCTTCTCCGATGGCGATGGCCCCCGAGGCGCAGCTCATACCATTGGTTGAATTGGGACCGGAGAAGCCGAACTCGATCGCGATGTTGCAGCTGGATGCGCCGGCAAAGACGGTCAGCGCCAACGCCGGATCCACGGCCCGAGGACCTCCCGTCAGAAAGTTGCGGTACTGACCTTCTCCATGCGCAACCCCGCCCAGAGCGGTACCCATCATGGCTCCGACCCGCTCGAGATCCTCGTGCGAGGGGTCGAGGCTGGCATCAGTCAGGGCCATGCGGGTAGCGGCGACACTGAATTGGGAAAACCGGTCCAGGCGGCGGGCTCGCTTCTCTTCCATATGATCCAGTGCGGAAAACTCCCCCACCTCTCCGGCGATCCTCGACTTGAACATCGAGGGATCGAAACGGGTGATACACCGCACCGCTGACTCTCGGCGGCGTAAGCCTTCCCAGAGTCCCTCCACGCCAGTTCCGATCGGAGTGACTGCGCCGATCCCGGTGATCACCACTCTTCGCTGCTTCATGACGATCCCTTAGCTCCTCTCCCGCTTCCCGCTTCTCGCTGCCCCCCTACCTGCCTACCCGCCTAACCCTCCTCCGCATGCCGGGCGATTCCGGCCAAGGTTCGTGTGGCAATCCCGTGCACGAATACCGGCCCGATCACCCAGCTCGCGGCTGGCCGGCCCACCAGCGGCCAGTCGGGGCCGCCCCAATCGTGAACGATGCTGACCGAGGTGCCACCCTCAACCGGCTGCAGTTCCCACGCGACCTCCATCCCTGCGGTAATCCCCCGCACATGCCGATAGTGAACCACCTTTGCCTCGGGATCGATTCGCATCTCCGAGACCCACCAAGTGGGATACTTGAGCCAGCCAAATGGACGCCACGCAGCCATCTCGACCAGGCCCCCGTTGCCTCGCCGCTCCAGCATGCGCACCCACCGGTAGTGACCCAGCAGCCGGGGCCACTGTTCCACCTCCGTGGCCAGCTGAAACACGCGTTCCGGTGAGGCCTTCATCTGGAGACGATCGATGGTTCGCATCATGCGCTCGCCGGGATCCAGGTAGCCACCAGCCGGAACCCGTGTCGCTGGTCCACTCGGCCCGACACTCCCGCGCGAGCCAGCAATCGGGAGAGCTCTACCTGGGTGAACCCACGTCGAAGAGATGTCATGCCGTCCGCCATCGTGACCCGGTCGAACCGCAGCAGCCGGGATCCCAGCCAAAACCCAGCTGAAGCCAGAGCATGGCGCCGCAGATCGGCGATGATGACGGCTCGGCGTGCCAACCGGTCGCAGGTTCGAAAGAGGTGCACCACGGATTCGTGCGTCAGATGATGAGCCAACTGGCTTACCAGGATCACATCCACGCTCTTGTCCCGGACCGGCGGTGCTCCGGCGCACCCCACGGCAACCGCAAGACCGGCATCCCGGGCCAGTCGGGCAGCCACCCGATTGAGCTCGAGGCCAAGCGGTACGATTCGGATCCCGCGAGCCGCACCCCAGCGCTGAGCCGTGTGCGGGAGATCGCCCAGCCCGGTGCCGAGGTCGAGCAGCGAGAGCGAGGTACCGCGAGCAACGTGCCCCAGGGTACGGCAAAGGCCAAAACGGACAGCCGCCGAACCGCCGAACCACCGGTTGGCCCGAGCGATGTTGTGGAGCGACTCGGTAACGGCTCCGGCATCAGCCGCCGGATCATCCAGCAGCTCAGCACCGATGCCGGTGACGGAAAGCGAGCCCACGCTCAACTCAGGGCGGCGTAACCGCCGCGGTAAAACAGCAAGGGCCGCCCGTCATGCGTGGTGCCGCCGATGACTTTCCCGATGACGATGGTGTGATCCCCACCCGGATAGTGGGCGTGTCGCTCGCATTCGATGTGGGCCAGAGTACCGTCCAGCAGCACCAGCCCGTCTGGGTCGAGGTGGTATCCGATTCCGTCGAACCGATCCTCGTGCTTGTCGGAGAATCGCCGCGCTAACGCTTCCTGGTGACTACTCAACACATTCACCACGAAACGATCGACCTCGAGGATCGTAGCGTGCATCTCGGCCTCCTGGTCGACGCACAGAGAGAGGAGCGGTGGGCGCAGTGACACCGATGAGAGACTATTAACCGTCATACCTAGCGCGCGGCCATCAGAGGTTGTCACCGTCACAACCGTCACTCCCGTAGCGAAGTGCCCCAGCACCTCGCGAAAGTGGTCCGGGTCGATCCCAGGGGAGGTCAAAAGACCATCCGGGCGAGGAACAGCGGATTAAGTGCCTCGCGCGCCGGAACGAACCCACCGGCCACTCCGACCAACGTGTGACCCATGCTCGCGGAGCGCCCCATGCGCGCCACTCCCCGCTCGAAGAGCCAGGGCCAGTACATGGCATACCCCACGAGACGTTCCATCACCCACTTGCCCGCGAAGATCCGCCTGCGGCCCCGACGATACTGGAGCAGGCCCTTATCCAACGGCCCCCGGCGTTTCAAGCCTGGAGTCAGTGCTTCCTGGATCAGCTCGGCGCCTCGCAGGGCGCTGTAGATGCCGTCGCCAGTGAACGGATCGAAAAAGTCCGCCGCGTCGCCCACTAATACCGCTCCCGGAGCCACCACCCGCCTGGACCAGGCCGAGAACGGCCCGGTGGCGAGGATGGGCCCCTGGATGGTGCTTCCAGCCACCCGTTCGTTGACTTCAGGGAACTCCGCCAGAGCCTGATGGAAGAATCCGGCGACATCTCCCCGAGCAGAGATGGCCCGCTCAGCCGGGACCACCAACCCGATGTTGGTCTGACCCCGTCCGATCTGATTGAGACCGACATACCCCGATCGGCTGAAGTGAAGCTCCGCCAGCTGGCCCAGTCCCTGGACCCCGGTGGCGTGAGCCACGAAAGCCATACGGCGCGGCCGGCCATGTGTACGGCGGCCCAGCCGCCGGGCAACGATCGATCGCAGGCCATCAGCGCCGACCGTGAGACGAGCACGGATCGAGTGGCGCGCGCCACTCCGGTCGAGCACCAAGGCACCCGAGACAGCACCACCTTCATAGAGCAACTCCTCGACGTACGTCCGCTCCAAGACGGTAGCACCGGCGCGTCGGGCTGCCTTCACCAGCTCGTGATCCAGAACATGGCGAGCGACCGATAGTCCCGTGGATCGAAATGGTGGGTGGCTTGCCAGCGCGAAGCGGCCCTGCGCCGTAGCGCCTCTGGCTGCGGTGACTTTGAGCCCCTCGAGCGGTACCGCTCCCGCCTCCTCGAGCGATTCGATCACACCCAGTCGGCTCAGGATGCGAACGGTCTCGGGGCTCATGTACTCGGAGCACGGCTTGGCGCGAGGGAACCCCGCGCGATCCAGAGTCAGAACCGAGAGCCCCGCGCCTGCCAAAAGCGCGGCGGTGGCACTGCCGGCGGGGCCGGCACCCGCCACCAGTACGTCCACCCGGCTGGGGTAATCAGTCAAGCCAACGTCCCATGCATAGCGCCGCAGCCCCGGCGAGCGCAGTGGCCAGAAGGTTTACCGCATCGTTGTTCATCCATGAGAGACCTCCTCGCAGATCGGTCCGAGTGCCACAACGATGTACCCGCCACTCGCTCGATTTATTGCACGCGGCACAGAAGAAACGGCCCTGGATCGTGGCCCCGGCAAGGGAATCGACCGCCATCCCCGCGAAACCTACCAGGGTTCCTAGCGGCAGCAGCCAGAGGCGGCCTCCCGCCAGAGCTCCGGCGGCAGCAACGGTGGAAGCTCCGGCCAGCGCCGCAAGGGACCCCACCAGCGTCATTCCACCATTGGTACCGGCCGGTACTCTGGCGCCGATTCCCAACAGCCGAGGCATAGTGGGGGAGCGGGTGCCCACCGCTGTGGCCCAGGTGTCTGCGGCCGCGGCGGCCAGACTGGCGGTCAGCACCCAGACTCCGAGAGTGGCATCGATCCGGCCCAATAGCGCTCCGAGAGCGGCGGGTCCTCCATTGGCATACACCTGCCACGCGTCGCGGCGGTCGGGTTTTGCTTCGAACGGCACCACGGCGGGCTTTCGGCCGAGACGGGAGATCAGATTACTGCCAATAAAGAAGGCGGCCAGCACTGCGCCGCCGTTCCAGCCGCTTCCATAGAGGACCAGCGTTCCCACGGTCCATGCCGCCACTACACCCGAGGTCGTCAGGGTTCGAGCCTGCCAACCCAACCACGAAGCTGCCGCGCTGACCGTTGCCGCCAACGGGAGCGGCACTGGGCTCAGGTGTCCCTCGCCTCCGCCCGTAGTGCATCCAGGATTCTCGTCCGCAACTTTTCGGGGCAGGTCTCGCGTTGGCCGCAGTTCTTCAGCTTCTCGAAGAAGCTTTCCTCGAACTGGGCATGGGTGAAGCAGTGCCGGCAACGCTCCAGGTGCTGCCGGACCTCGACCACCAATTCCGGGGTCAGCTCGCGCTTGAGGTAATCATGGAGATGGGCGAGGGCCTCTTCGCAGTTGATGCGGCTCACGTGCGGCTCTCCCGGGCCTGGATGTAACCCATCTCCACAGCATGAGCGTAGAGCTGCGCCTGCAGCTGGTGCCGGGCCCGAAACAGGCGCGACTTTACCGTCCCTACGGGGATCTGCAAGGTCTCCGCAATCTCTCCGTAGCGCATTCCTTCTATGTCGCTCAGCACTAGGACCTCCCGAAAGTCGGCCGGCAGGGCGTCGATGGCCTCCAGCACCTTGGCGTCGACGATCTGGGAAAAGAAGGCCCCTTCAGGGTCGCTCTCCTCGATCGAACGGTACAGCGCATGAGGCTCGGCGGCCTCGAGATCCATGGCGATCGGCTCATGCTTCCGACGGCGATAGTCATTGATGAACGTGTTACGCAGTATGGTAAGCAGCCAACCCTTGGCGTTGGTTCCCGGACGGTACTGCCGCCAGGACCGGTAGGCCTTCAGCATGGTGTCCTGCACCAGGTCTTCCGCCTGGCTGGGATCGCCGGTGAGACGAAGTGCTACCCGATAGAGGGCATCCAGATGGGGCAGGGCCTCATCATCAAAGGAACGTCCGGCTTCTGCAGGCTCTGCCATAGGGGGAATGTATCCGCGCCCAATGGGCGCGGCTATTGGCCGTGCTTAGCCCATGGCCCATGGCCCATGGTCACAGTATTATCCGCGCCAGTCCTGTGCCCAAGCCCACCGTTCCCGCACTGATCCCTCTCAGCCTCCTCGAGGCGATTCGGAACCTCGACACACCGGTCGAAGACGGTCTGGACGAGCTCGCCGAAGAAATCGTGGCCCGCCGACTGGGCCTGAGCCCTACGGTCGCCGCACAGATCCAGCGCTATCGCCAAGCGGCCGACAAAGGCGGTGCGGTTGACCAGGATGAGACCATCTCGGTTTTCCGGCTGGTGGCTCGGCGACCCGACGCGGCCCTGGTGTTCGCCGATGCCGGACGAAGGGCAGCTCGCTATGCTGTCCGAAGCCGGGGACGTTCATCCCAGACCCTGAGCCGTATGTCGCCTGAGCCGCTGGCTCGTCGGCTCGGACTCCGCAGCGTCTCACGGCTGGCGGGTACGGTGTTCAACGGCGAGGTGACGGAGGCTGACGGCGCAGTGGAGATCCGGATGCAAGCTCCCCTCTCGATCACCGCGCTGCCCCATGGCGAAGCCTGCGGCTTCTATGGCGCGGCCTATCAGGAACTCCTCCGGGGACTTACTGGATTCGAGGGAGCCTTGTTGCATACCGCCTGCTGCTCCAAGGGGCAGGACCACTGTCAATGGCGAACCGCTGCCGCCGAGGTGTACGAATGATCGATCGAGAGGAGCTGAGGCAGGCGCTGGCCGAGGCGGATGTGGACGGCTGGCTCCTGTTCGATTTCCGCGGACTCAATCCGGTGTTGGAGCGGGTGCTGGGTCGCAGCGGCATGAGCACGCGACGGCTCTTCGTCCTGCTGCCGCGCGAAGGCGAGCCGGTCGCGGTGGCGCACAAGATCGAGTTACAGGGAATGGAAAGCTTTCCCGGCAAAGTGGTCCCGTATGCCCGATGGAGTGAGCTCCACGCGGCGCTGGGTCCACTGGTGGCGGGCCGGAAGCTGGCGATGGAGGTTTCGCCCGAGGACGCTGTTCCCTACCTGGACCGGGTCCCTTTCGGTGTAATCGAGTTGCTCCGCCGACTCGGCGCGAGGGTAGTCCCCTCGGGCGCCTTGGTCTCGAGGTTTGCGTCCCGCTGGTCCGTGGCGGAGACGGAGGATCATCGCGCGGCGGCGGAGGTCCTCGCCACCGTGGCCCGGTCCACCCTGACCCGGCTGGTCAAGCGGGCGGGAGAGCGGCTCTCCGAGTCACAGGTGCAGGCCGAGGTGATCGCCGACGTAGAGGCGCTGGGACTGGTATTCGACGAGCCGCCGATCGTGGCGTTCGGGGCCAACAGTGCCAAGCCCCATTATGTCCCCATCGCCGGCTCCGATGCCATGCTCCGAAGCGGAGACGTGGTGCTCCTCGATCTCTGGGCTGGACGCAGTCCGACCACCGTGTTTGCCGATCAGACCTGGATTGGCTTTGCCGGAAGCAGTCCACCGACCCGGGTGCAGGAAATCTGGCGCACCGTGCGAGGGGCCCGGGACGCCGCGATCCAGGCCATACGGCGGTCGGCTACCCAGCAACGCACGCTCTCGGGATTCGAGGTGGATCGTGCGGCTCGATCGGTGATCGAAAAGGCGGGATATGGTGACCAGTTCGTCCACCGCACCGGGCACTCGATCGACCGCGACCTGCACGGCTCCGGTCCCCATATGGACGATTACGAGACTCATGACGACCGGCTGCTCATTCCCGGCATCGGGTTTTCGGTGGAACCGGGAATTTATCTGCCGGGCGAGTTCGGGATGCGGAGCGAAGTGAACGTCCATATGACGGAATCGGGTTCCGAGGTGACGCCGCGCGAGCCGCAGGTGGAGCTGATAGTTGAGAGCTAGGAGTCGGGAGTCGCGAGTCGGAAGTCTGAGTCGAGAGTCTAGGGTGAGAGCCACGACCCCATCCTATTTGGGTTATTCATCCCGAGCATAGCGAGGGATCTGCTGGTACCTCCCGACTCTCCACACTCTTCTTCCCGACTCCCGACTCCCGACTCCTGACTCCGGACTATCCCGCCACACCGCCGCTACACCAATTGACGATCGCCGTGCCTGCCGTGTGATCCCTCAGAAATTCCATACCGCACACCAGACGGTTCATGCCGAGCATCGGATGGTTGAGCCGCCTGCGTTTCATTGGGCAACTTGACGGGTTTCAGAGAGTTACGTTGGCGGTCCCTTGCGGTCATCGACCCGTGACTTTTCCTTGACACGCCATTTTGTGCACTTCATATTAGGCGCTCGACCGGGCCGCGGTCGGTGCAATTGCGTTTCACTCATGTTGTTAACGC
>DASSED010000161.1:0-11066 GCA_035695405.1 Gemmatimonadales bacterium | reverse complement strand
GCGAGCGGGCCACGACCTTCTTCCGCCAGGCGGCTTTGTCGCCCGGAGTCACGGGGCCGGTCGAGTGGCGCTTCCGCCAGCCGGACGGCTCGTGGCTCCACGCCGAAATTCTGGCGACCAACCTGCTGCACGACTCGAGCGTCAAAGGCGTGGTGCTCAACACCCGGGATGTGAGCGAGCGCCGCCGCCTGGAGGAGCAGCTGACCCATCAGGCGTTTCACGACCCGCTCACCGGTCTGGCCAACCGGGCCCTCTTTCGCGACCGGGTCAGCCATGCCCTCGCCCTGGCCCAACGCCGCGGCAGCCCCGTCACGGTTCTCTTTCTCGATCTCGATGATTTCAAGAAGGTGAATGACAGTCTGGGCCATGGTGAAGGTGACCGGCTGCTCATCGCCGCGGCAGAGCGGTTCCTGGCCTGCGCCCGGAGCGCCGACACCGTGGCGCGACTGGGTGGCGACGAGTTCGCCATTCTGATCGAGGGCGCCGACGGCCGCGACGGGCTCCCCGAGCGGCTGGCGGCGGCGATGTCCCACCCCTTCACGCTCAGCGGCAACCAGGTCCGGGTTACCGCGAGTATCGGGGTGGCTTCCGCCTCAACCGACGACAGCGCCGATGACCTGCTGCGGAACGCTGACATGGCGATGTACGCGGCCAAGCGCCGGGGAAAGGGCCGGGCGGCGACCTACGAATCCCGGATGTACGCCGACATCCGCGAGCGGCTCGATCTCGAGGCCGCGCTTCGGGCCGCGATCGAGAGTCACGAGCTGACCTTGTTCTACCAGCCGATCGTCAACTTGCAGAGTGGCGGGATTTACGGCGTGGAGGCGCTGCTTCGGTGGGAGCATCCCCAATTTGGCCGCCTCCTGCCCCAGCACTTCATTCCGCTGGCGGAGGAGACCGGTCTCATCGTCCAGCTCGGGTCGTGGGTGCTGGGTGAGGCCTGCCGACAGCTCCAGGTCTGGCGGGCGGCACACCCGCAGCATGCGCTCGCCGTCTCGGTCAACATCTCCGGCCGGCAGCTCCAAGGCTCAGGGTTAGTGGATGCGCTCCGCCAGACGCTCACGTCTTCGGGGGTCGAGGCCGCGTTAGTCGTGCTCGAGATCACCGAGAGCGTGCTGATGCAGCAGACCGACGCCGTGCTCGAGCGACTGCAGCAGCTCAAGGGATTTGGCGTGCGGCTCGCGATCGACGACTTCGGCACCGGGTACTCGTCGCTGAGCTATCTCCAGCGCTTCCCTATCGACATTCTCAAGATCGCCAAACCGTTTGTGGAGGAGGTGGGCCAGGGGGCTGATCGCTCCGCTCTGGCGCGCGCCATTGTCGGGCTGGGCGACACCCTCAAGCTCCAGACGATTGCCGAGGGAATCGAGCGCGCCGAGCAGCGGGCAGCGTTGCTCGAGCTCGGCTGCACCCTGGGCCAGGGACACCATTTCTGGCCCGCGCTCTCGGCGGCGGCGATCGAGGAGCTGCTTTCAACCGATCGGTTCCCCCGGCTCCGGCTCCTCGAAGGCAGTGCGTAAGGGTACGGCGGGTTGGTCATTCTGGGCGCAGCGAAGAATCTCTGCGCCGCGCCTCTCGCCAGGCTCCGGGAGAGACGCCAGTCGCTTTCTTGAACGCTCGGCTAAACGCCGCCTCCGAGTCGTAGCCCGCCTCTGAGGCGATGGCCGCGACCTTGGCCCCGCTCTGCGACAAGAGATTCGCGGCCACCTGCATGCGCCACTGGGTGAGGTACTGCATCGGGGGCTGACCCACCAGCTCGGTAAATCGCTTGGCCACATTGGTGCGCGAGGAGTTGGTCTCCCGGGCCAGCTCCTCCAATGTCCAGGGATGAGCGGGGCTGGCATGGAACAGGCTCAGAACCCGCCCGACCAACGGGTCCCGCAATCCCGCGAGCCAGCCCCCTTGTCCCACCGGTAGCTCCGCGAGATATCGCCGCAACAACTCGATGAACATCAGCTCCGCCAATCGGGTGAGCACCCCGTCGGCACCAGGACGGCCGAGGCCGGACTCCTGGGTGAGCTGTCGCGCGAAGCCATCCAGCCAGGTGCTGGCCATGCCTCGCAGGTGCAGCAGTCGCGGCAAGGCGTTAAGCAGGGGATTGAAGGGTCGGCGATCGCAGCCGAGGAAGCCACACACGAAGGAAGCGCTGGGCGGCCCGCCATCACCGAGCACGACGGTTTGACGGTAACGATCGGGAGAGCTGGTCCTGGTTCCGGCGACGCGAAAGCTCGATCCACCGGACATCTCATGAGCATCGCCGTGAGGAAAGACGATCACGTCGCCGGGCAGGAGCTCGACCGGTGGCTCACCGATCAGGCGCGCGTAGCAGCGGCCCTGAGTCAGAATGTGATATGAAATGAGGTGCTCGGCGGCGGGCAGAATTCTGGGCTTTAGCTCGGTGGCCGAGTCCGACTCGACGTACCAGGACCCTGCCGCCTCGACTGCGTAGAAGAACGCGCCGTCCAGGCGCACCACCCGCAGCAGGTCTGACAGCGGATCCATGTGATCAGGGAGGCGTCAGCACTTCGGGGAGATGCTGTTGCAGCCATGCCTGAGTAATGGGACCCTGGTTGACCCGGCGCACCACCCCGTCGGATCCCACCAGCACCGTGGTCGGCACACCCCGGAGACTGTAGTGCTTCCGCGCCTTCCCTTTCTCGTCGAGCAGAACCGGGAATGGCATTTGAAACTCAGCCACAAACTTCCGGATGTCTTTGGTCGAGCGCTCCTGATCCGTGAGGTTGATGGCCAAGACGGAGAGCCTCTCTCGTTGATGAGAATGATAGGCAGCGATGATCCATGGCATTTCGGTGCGGCACGGCTTGCACCATGTCGCCCAGAAATTGATCAGGACCGGTTGCCCCGCATAGTGAAGGAGGCTATCTCGACTTCCGTCAACCGTCTTGAGGGTGAATCCGGGAGCGGTTTGCCCTGCCATCTGACCCAGGAGGGGTGCTCCCGCCAGCACGCCGCCGGTTACCAGAGCCAAGAGCAATCGAGGATGAGCCATGACTCGGACTTACCGGCCGGCGTAGCTTGGGTCAAGATCGCGAGCCTGATCCTGATAGAGGTCACCGGCCAGATACTTCAGTCCGCTGTCGCAGGCTATGGTGACGACCCGATGCCCTGAACCCAGCTCGCAGGCCAGCTGGAGCGCTCCCACGACGTTGAGACCGCTGGATATCCCGGCGAAGACTCCCTCTTCCGCCGCCAGGCGTCGAGCCATGCTGCGAGCCGCAGTTTCGTCGATGGCCCGCACCTCGTCGCACTGAGCCGAATCAAAGAGGGGAGGTACGAACCCCACCCCGATCCCTTCGACGTGATGTGTGCCGGCCCGGCCGGCCGACAGTACCGGGGAGCTGGCGGGCTCGAGCGCCACGATTCGTACTCGATGAGATAACCGGCGAAACGCACGGGTCACCCCCATGACGAGGCCCGCCGTGCCCACACCGGCACAGAACGCGGCGGGAGCGCCACCGAGTTGCTCCACGATCTCCTCACCCAACCCCTCGTAGCCGTCGAGGGCATCGCGATTGGATATTTGATCGGTGAGATACGTGTCCGGGTCTTTGCCGAAGGCGCGGGTGCGTTCCATCATGCGGGGGATGAGGTCCGGCGTAATCTTTCCGGCTTCACTGGGCACGATGGTGACCTCCGCTCCGAAGGCACGCATGGTGCGCAGCTTCTCGGGCGCGAACGCGTCGGATGATACCGCCCGAAAGCGGTACCCCTTCACCGCACACACAAATGCGAGTGACGAACCGGTGCTGCCCCCGGTGTATTCCACGACCGTCATTCCCGGGCGCAAGTCGCCCCGTGCCTCGGCTCCCTCGATCAGGGCGCGGGCCATCCGGTCCTTGTAGGAGCCGGTGGGATTGCAACCCTCGAGCTTGATCCACACTTCGGCACTCCTGGGCGGCACCACTTTGTGGAGGCGGACTAGCGGGGTGTTCCCGATCGCGTCCAGCACTGAGGCATCGGACGCGGGGACTCGCTGAGCCATGAGATATCCTGACAGGTTTGCTCAAGTATACTCTATAAAACCGACCGTCTTGTGGGTTTTGGTACCGGAGCGTAGGTTCGGGCGTCATGCAGCCTCTCGCGGAGGCATCATGCATCGGCTCTCCCAACAGGTCACACGCTCCTTGATCCGGGGCGTCCTCACGGTCGCCTTTCTCGGCCTTTTTGCCAGGACGGCTTCCGGCCAGGGTTGAATGCCCTTCCGGCTGACATCCAGTCTGGGTGTCCAGGGCAACTCCATCTTACAACCGCATCACTGGGAGCTCGACGTCTCCTATCGCTGGCTGGCCGCGCACGCCGGAGACTTCTTCGTGAGCACGATGCGCACGCCCCCTCCCCCGGCACTGCAGCCGCCTCATGGTCACCAGATCATCGTGGACGTGCATACGTTCACGTTGGGAGTGTCGTATGCGTTGACCGATCGGATCCGGCTCAGCCTCGCCGCACCGTACCAGTTCGGCAGGATCTCGTTCTTCGAGGATGACAACGAGCGGCACAGCGAGAGGGCAAGTGGACTCGGCGATATGACGCTGAGCGGCGGGGCCTGGCTGTTTAAACCTGGCGCCCGCGATGGTAATCTGATGCTGGGATTAGGGGTGAAAGTCCCGACCGGGAGCTACAGCGATAGCGTGGATTTCTATACCCCTACCGGCATCGTCCGACGGCCGGCCGATCCATCGATTCAAACTGGCGACGGAGGCTGGGGAATCCTCATGGAGGTGCAGGGGTTCCAACAAATCCTGCCGGGCGCGCTCGGCTATGTGTCCGGATCGTATTTGTTCAATCCGCGAGTTCGCACCGATGTCACAATCGGAAGCCGGATCGGGTTGCCGGGGAACTCGGCGTCGGGCACCGTGCCCTATCACCTGTCGGTGCCTGACGCGTACAGCCTGCGCGCGGGTGTCTCGTATGCGGTGCTGCCGCAGCAGGGGCTGTCCTTGAGCGTGGGTGGACGGATCGATGGAGTGCCGGTCCAGGATCTCATCAAGGGAGGAGACGACGACTTCCGGCGGCCCGGCTACAGCGGCTTTGTCGATCTGGGACTCGATCTCAGCCGAGGATCGAATTCATTTACCCTGAACGTTCCGATCAGAGCCCACGCCGACCGTCGAGCCAACCTGTACGACCGGGAAGTAAACATCGGGGGAGGTGGGAACCTGGCCAAGTTCCAGGTGCTGGCGGGCTACAGCTATCGGTTCTGAGCATTTGTCAGGCGATTGGCAAGCCGAGGGTCGGATCCCGAAAGGCATCCTCCAGGTCGGAGAAGTCGGGATCGGGTAGCTCGCTATAGACCGGGTTGGAGAGGTAGCGCTCGCCGAAATCGCAGATCACGCTGACGATCAGTTTCCCGGTGCTCTCGGGCCGTGCCGCGACCTGAAGCGCGGCCCAGGTGTTCGATCCACTCGAAATTCCCGCGAGGATCGCCTCCTCCCGAGCCAGGCGCCGGGTCGTAGCGATCGCGTCATCATTGGTCACCCGGATCACCTCATCGTAGATGCCGGTGTCGAGAATACCCGGTACGAATCCCACGCCGATCCCCTGCTGTTTGTGCGGTCCCGGCTGGCCACCGGACAGCACCGGACTCTCGGCCGGCTCGACCGCCACAATCCGAATCTCTGCCTTTCGCTCTCGGAGATAGCGCCCAGCCCCGCTGATGGTCCCGCCGGTTCCGATCCCGGAGACGAATACGTCAATCTTACCGCCGCTGTCGGCCCAGATCTCGGGCCCGGTAGTGCGGTAGTGCACCGCCGGATTGGCGGGATTGTCGAACTGGCATGGCATCCAGGCACGGTCACCCAATCGGGTCGCGATCTCTTGGGCTCGGCGGATCACTTCCGGCGCCCCCTTAGCCGCTTCGGTCAAAACGACTTTGCACCCCAGTGCCCGGAGCAGGTCGCGGCGCTCGACAGTCATCGAATCCTGCATCGTGAAGATGCAGCGGTACCCCAGCAGTGCCGCGACGCTCGCGAGGCCGATGCCGGTGTTCCCGCTGGTCGGCTCGACGATGACCATGCCGGGCCGGAGCCGGCCTCGATCGAGCGCATCCCGGATCATAGCTGCACCGATGCGATCCTTGACTGAGTTGAAGGGGTTGAAGCCCTCGTGCTTGACCGCGATTTGGCCAGGCAAGCCGGCGCCGAGGCGATTGAGCCGAATGAGAGGAGTGCTACCGATCGTCTGGGGGACGTCGGCGTAGGTTCTGGCGCGCAGCATGACTACCGCGGCGCTCCGACCCGAGCCAGCACCGCTTCGAAGCGAGGTTCGCCGCGGAGTTCCCGGAACACAGGGTCCACCTGCAGGAAGATCATATGACTCGAACGCTCGGCGCAGGCCTGCTCCAGCGCGTCGAGAGCGCTCGTGCGATCATCCAGCCCCACGTGGATTCCAGCCATGTCGTAGGCTGAAACGTACCCCTCGACCGCCCGGCGGCGCAGGTCGGCCAGGTGCGCGAGGGCTGCGGCTCGATTGCCGGCTCGCGCGTGACCCTGAGCGACTTCAGCGGTGAGCATGGTTGAGAACGCCGAAAGCGCCACCGCCTTCTCCAACTCCGCGATCCCTTCGTCGTATTGCCCGAGCTGCAGCAGCGCCCGTCCCAGGATACGGTGCGAGATGCCGAAGTTGGGATCGTTCTCGATGATCCGTTTCGCATTCGTCACCGCGTCCTCGAAGTGTCCGGCGTAGTACGCGATCAACGACACCGTTGTCTGGATGATCAGGGATAGTGGGTCGAGCTCGGCGGCGAGCCGGATCTGGGCGCTGGCCTCTTCACTCCGCCCGGAGGAAATGAGGTGCTGGGAATACCATTGCCGCGCGATGGAATATTTCGGGTTCAGCGCGATCGAACGCTGAAAGTCGGCTTCGGCCTTGGGCCAGTCCCACTCGTAGTACAGGCGGGCGAACGCCTGAGAGGCGTAGGCCTCGGCGAGTCCGGGGTCGAGCTCCACCGCGCGGGCCGCCGCGCTCCGTGCGGCAGGGAAAGCGACCACCGGTGGGAGATCGGACCACCAGCCGAGCACGTTATAGGCGTCTGCCTCTCCGGCATAAGCGAGGGCGTACCCCGGATCCCTGGCCTGGGCCTCGCGGAACAGACTGATGCTTTTCCTCAACGCCTCGGGGGTTCTCCGGTTCCAGAAATATCTGCCCTTGAGATAGGTGGTGTACGCCTCCAGGTCGTCGGTCGGCCGCTGCACCAACGGCTCATCCCGGGGGCCGAGCAGCTTCACCTTCAGTATGTCGACGATCGACCGGGAGATCTCGTCCTGAATGGCGAAGACATCGATCAGCTCCCGGTCGTACCTCTCCGACCACAGGTGATACCCGTCGGCCACATTGATCAACTCGGTGGTCACCCGGATCCGGGTGCCGGACCGCCGGACACTTCCCTCGAGGACTGCGCCGACCCCGAGCCGACGTCCCACTTCCCGTCCCGCCTGCCCTTTTCCCTTGAAGCTGAACGCCGAGCTCCGGGCGGTGACTCGAAGCCCTTCGAGCTTGGTGAGCGCATTGATGATCTCTTCTGCCATCCCATCCGCGAAATATTCATTCTCCGGATCGGCACTCATGTTGATGAAGGGGAGCACCGCGATCGAGCTGATTGCTCTTGGCGTTTTAGGCGTGGGTGAGATCGACGCCGCACGGAGTGAGGCGTCACCCAGCGCTCGGCCGAGGTCCGCCGCCGTCGCGAACCGGTCGCCGGGCTCTTTGGCCATCGCTCGTACCACGACGGCCTGGAGCTGCTCCGGCACATCCTCCCGAGTTGCCTGGAGTGGCAGTGGGTCCTCGGTGATCTGTTTCGCGAGCACCGCCATCGCGGTGGGGCCCTCGAACGGCTTCCGCCCGGTCAGCATCTCGTACAGCACGCAGCCGAGACTGTAGATGTCACTCCGGCCGTCGAGCTGGGCCTCCCCGGCGGCCTGCTCGGGGCTCATGTAGGTGGGAGTACCGACCAGGAGGCCGGTTTCGGTGAGGGTGTCATCACCGCTCCGGGCTAGGGCCTTGGCAATGCCGAAGTCGGTCACCATGGCTTCGCCCTGGTGAATCATGATGTTGTCGGGCTTGATGTCGCGGTGAACCACGCCGTGCTGGTGAGCATAGTCCAGCGCCGCAGCCACGGCGCAACCGATCCTGACCGTCTCGCCGATGCTCAGCACCTTCTCCTGCTTAAGCCGCTGTCGGAGGGACTCGCCTTCGACGTACGGCATCACATAGTAGAGAATGCCGTTGGCTTCTCCCGAGTCGAAGAGGGAAAGGATGTGCGGGTGGGTCAGCCGGGCCGCGAGCCTGATCTCGCGAAGAAACCGGTCCGGACCCAATCCATTGGCGAGCTCGGGGTGCAGGATCTTTAACGCCACCCGGCGATCGTGCTTCAGGTCGGCCGCCAAATAGACCGTGGCCATGCCGCCCCGACCGAGCTCCCGCTCGATGGTATACCGGCCCGCGAGGGCGGCAGTGGGAACGGTGGATTGATGCACGGGGCTTCCTATGGAGGCAGTCCTACTCGGCGCACCAGCGAGCCGAAGCGGGGATCGTCCCGCAACGGCGCCCATCGGAGATCGCGGTTGAGCCAGACCAGCCAATGGGTCCGTTCCTGAACGGCGCGGTCCAGCCAGACGAAGGCACTGTCCCGCTGCCCCAGCGCGGTGTGAATCAGGGCGATGGCATACGAGGTGACGTACTGCGTCTTCGAGAGTGAATCCAGCCGGTGCAGCTCGTGGAGCGCCTGCGTCCGATTTCCCTCAAGAGCGTAGAGGCTGCCGAGCCCGGCGATCGTGGGCACCCAGGCTTGCAGTGGCCCCGAGATCTGGAACTGATTCACGGCATCGTCCAGCTTCCCATTCGCTTGCAACACTCGGCCAAGGTAGAGATGGGCATACGGAAAGGCCGAGTCCATTCGCAAGGCGGTCCGCAGTGTTCGCTCCGCGTCTCCCTGCCGCCCGCTATAGTGCATGACCCACCCGGCGGTGGACGCCACGCCGACCGAGAGTGGATCGAGGGTTTGGGCAATCCGCTCCTGGGCAACTGCTTCGTCGAAGCGGCCCATGGCCGCGAGAAAGAGCCCGTACCACTCGTGGGCGGTGGCATAGCTCGGATTACGCGCGATGGCGAGCTGAAATTCCCGGTCTGCGGCCGGCCAGTCCCAGGCGTAGTACAGCTTCACGAAGCCGAGTGTCGCGTGCGGCTCCGCCAGGGTCGAGTCCAGCTCCAGTGCCTTGCGAGCCGCCGCCTCGGCCTTGGGAAAGGCATCGTTCGGCTCCAGATAGCTGGCGTAGCCGAGTTGGACGTACGCGTCGCCCGTCCCGGAGTATGCGGGAGCGAACGTCGGATCCGCATCCAGAGCCTGACCGAAAAGCTGGATGGCCCGAAGCAGGTTGGCCTGGCCTCGCTTATTCCACCAGTAACGACCCCGGATGTAGGCATCGGTCGCTGCGGTATTCACGGTCCTGGTGTCCGTCGGCATGGGAACAGGACGGCTAGCCAGCAGTTGGCCGCTCACATCCCCAGCGATATCCTGCTCGAGCCCAAGAAGGTCAGCGCGGCTTCCCTGATAACTCCTTTTCCATTGCGCCTTGTCGGCGCGAGTCGGGATGACGTGCGCTGTGAGCTGCACGCTGTCACCCAGGCGCTGCAACGCGCCGGTGACGATGGCATCCACGCCGAGCTCGCGGGCAATCTCTCGAGGAGTCTTCCCGCCCTTGCCGTAGACCTGCATGGTGCGGCGGTTGATGACTCGAAGTCCCCTGACCCGCGCCAGGTCGTCGGTGAGCTCGTCGGTGAGGCCTTCGGACAGGTAGGCCTGGCTGGTGTCGCTGCCGAGGTCCTTGATCGGGAGTACCGCGACCGAAGCGGCCAGTCCGGCAGTGGTACCGATGAGACCAGCTTTCAGAGCGAGGAGATAGCCGCCGGCGCCGAGAACGAGCGCGAGGGGAACCAGCGGTGTTTGCAGCCTCTTGACCCACCTGATACGGTCCAGCGACCGGGGGTGCGTGAACCTGGGCACCGTGGCACTTGCTCCCCGAGGATCCGATCCCCGCAAAGCCTCGAGCAACTCGGCGGCAGTCGTGAAACGACTGCCCGGTTCCTTGGCCAACGCTCGCAGCAATGCCTGATCGACATGCTCAGGCACGTCGGTCCGCTCAGTACTGATCGGAGGCGGAGGATCTAACTGGTGTCGGGCGAACACGGCGCGGGCGGTTGCGGCGGGAAAAGGCGGGTGGCCCGCGAGCATCTCGTATAGCACGCAGCCGAGGCCATACACATCGCTTCGTGCGTCCACCGCATCGCCGACGATTTGTTCCGGGCTCATGTACGCCGGAGTGCCCATCCCCCAGCCGGTCTCGGTCAAACGTGAGTCCCCCGCCACCTCCACGGCCTTGGCGATGCCGAAGTCGGCCACCAGGGCATGGCCGCCCGAGAGCAGGATATTCTCCGGCTTGATGTCCCGATGCACCACCCCCCGTTCGTGCGCGTAGTGCAAGGCATCGGCGACGTCGCCGCCCAGTCGCAGCGTATCCGGAACCGACAAACGTCCCTCGCGTGTGAGCCGCTCCCGCAGAGACTCACCCTCGACGTAGGGCATCACATAGTAGAGAAAGCCATCCACCTCCCCGGAGTCATGCAGGGGGAGGATATGGGGATGCTGCAGACCGGCTTCGATTCGGATCTCGCGGAGAAATCGCTCGGTGCCCAGTCCGGCGGCCAGCTCGGGGTGGAGCACTTTGACCGCGACCCGCCGTTGGTGTTTGACATCTCGGGCGAGATACACCGTAGCCATTCCGCCGCGCCCGAGGGGACGCTCGAGCGGATAACGCTCGGCCATGGCTTCCTGCAGGCGGCGCGGGGCGTCAGCGATCACCCTCTCAGCGGAGCCGGTGTTCACGGGACTGATCCCGGTGGTGGCCACCCACTCAAGGGCGATTCCCAGATCTTGACGTCCCGGCTTCGAATGGATTCGAGCAGCGCCTGGGTTTCCGGAGCCGGGACAGCGTCATACTCGACCGCTAATCGCAGGCGGAACGCCTCGTGGGCACCGAGCGCTCCCGCGCGAT
>DASSED010000160.1:0-3773 GCA_035695405.1 Gemmatimonadales bacterium | reverse complement strand
AGAAACGAAGACAGCGTGATCGGTCCGCTCACGCCGAAGGTGATCGTGCCCCCCGCACTGGCAAAGGCGATCGCCTCGCGCAACGTGCAATCCTCGGCCGGTGTGACCGAGTTGTTCAGCGCATCGCAGCTGCCGTCGTCGTGGTCCGCGTTAGTGTTGACCACCGGGTGGGCGGCGTCCGACTGCACGCTGAACAGCGGGCCGTTACCGCCGGGCGCGGTGGGTGGCTGCTCCGGAGTACAGGCGGCGAACGTGAACAACAGGAGGAGTGAGCTCTGGGTGAGGCGGGACACCATGGGAGCCTCCGGCCCGAGGGGGCGGGACTGCGAGCGAGGTGGTGGGTAATGATGAGATGGCGACCCGATGGGGCCGTACGGAAGAGCATACGGTGGGACATTTTGACCCGCAAGAGGAGCTAACGGCTCTCGATCCGCGGCCCTTCCGCCCCACCGTCTGGGCCGGCGATCCTGACATGGCCGGCTCGGCCCTGCTTCAGAAAGAAGCTCAGCCTCACATCGGGGCGATCCAAGAACCCAAAGCTGTTTCCTCGAACACGCGAAGGGTGACGCTGCCTTCTAGCTTGGGATTGCTCTCCCGGATTGCCGGCAACCGGTAGCGCCCAACGTACCGGTTGCGCTCGGTCTCCGTCAGCTGCCTACTCGGCCGCGGCGAGTCGGAATTGCTCCCGAGTAATTCCGACTTTGGGCGTCCCCGCGATGCTAATTTGCCTGTCCTTGTCCGACCGAACGCCGTCGAGATGTTGACGAAGGGCCTCTCCGACGATCTACCGTTCGAGCTGTCGCACTACCTCACGTAGCAGCGTGTCATTCGAGAACGGCTTGTCCAGCCTGGTCACGTCAGTAGGAAACTCCGGGGGCAGAGGGTGTGATTGGTCGTCCATATGGATCACCGGCACATCGGGAAACTCGTTGCGTATCCGGGCGACCAACTGCGCGCCGCTCGTCGCCGGCATGATGCTGTTGGTAATCACTAAGTCGAAGTGGGTGTCTGCCAGCAATCGGATCGCTCCGAATGGCGGGTTAAGGGCGACCACCTCGTACCCAGCGTCTTCCAGGGCGCGGGCCACGAAGTGCTGGATCATCGGCTCATCGTCGAGGAGCAGAATGCGTGCAAGAGACGCCTGCGGCGCTCTCGGGGGGCGGTGTTCATCGAAATACATTGTTCGACCTTAGACCCGACGGACGCGCGCCGGGAGAAGCAAAGCGAGGAAGGAACTGTTGTGAGAAGCACCGAGGCCCCGCTGAGGGACCTCGGACGTTTCTGAACCACCTACAGACTATACCCGACCGGCGTGGGGCACGTTACCAGTGTGGGTCACGTCGCGCTCGCGCTTTCGACCCAACAAGCCGGCCAAACCCAGGAGACCCAGAAGTCCCCAATTGTCGAAGCCACGGTGGTCGCGGTCGGTCGAAGTGTCCTGGTTGACGCGGGTCTCTGCAGCAGCGGGGACCACGAGGCCTCCCGTCAATACTAAACCGGACATGAGCATGCCAGTCCGAAGAATCTTCTTGTAATTGGTCATGGTACACCTTTCAGTCTGCGACCCCTATGGGGACGCTGGTTGGAACACGATCGAGAGATCGCGAACTCACCCGGATTCGGGCCGACGATAGTTAGCACCTAAGGGAGGAAATCAATGTGCCACCGGTCACCTCTTAGGTGGTCATTGAAAACGCGGTTCCAGTAAGTCAGTGGCTTCGGAAGCTCCGAGAGTAACTAGTCTTAAGAGCGAGCCATACCCCTCGTTCCTTCGCTGCACTTGTAGCTGCGCCTTTCTCTTCCGGGCTATCTTCTGGTCATGGCACTCCGCCTCGCCGTTCTCACCATCTCCGACGCCGGCAGCCGGGGCGAGCGGAAGGATGCCTCCGGCGATCACATCGCCTCCTGGGCCAAGGAGCGCGGCTACACCGTGGCTCAGCGCACCCTCATCCCCGACGACACCGTCCGCATCACCGCCCAGCTTGCCGAGTGGTGCGACGGCGATGTGGCCGACCTCATCCTCACTACCGGCGGCACCGGACTCACCCAGCGCGACGTCACCCCCGAAGCGACGCTCGCGGTGCTCGATAAGGAAGCGCCCGGCATCGCCGAGGCGCTTCGGTACGCTGCCTACCCCCGGTTTCCTCGCGCCGCCCTCTCACGCGGTGTGGCCGGCGTGCGAGGGAAAACCTTGGTCGTCAATCTCCCCGGCAGCCCCGGCGGGGTGCGGGACGGGCTGGAGGTGTTGAGCGGGCTGGTGGAACACGCGGTGGAGCTGGTGCGGGAGAGCAGGACGGAGCACTAGTCGCAGGTCAAAAGATTGTGGGCGCTTTGGACAACCACCTCTGGTGGGCTCGAGAGCGGCGTGCTAGCCTAGGGTACTCCTCCGAAGGACCTTCAGACTGACTGGCAGCGCCACCAATCTCCTCCAGGCTGCTCTGGCAGACCGCTACCGAATCGAGCGCGAGCTCGGGCGCGGGGGCATGGCGACGGTCTATCTGGCGCACGATGTCCGGCACGACCGTGACGTAGCGCTCAAGGTACTCCGCCCGGAGCTCGCCGCAGTGCTGGGCCGCGACCGATTCCTTTCCGAGATCCGGCTCACTGCCAAACTCGATCACCCCCACATCCTCACCCTCATAGACTCCGGCGAGACCGACGGTTTTCTCTGGTACGTTATTCCCTATGTCCGGGGAGAGTCGCTCCGAGGCCGGCTGAACCGCGACAAGCAACTCGGCGTTGAAGAAGCGGTGGGATTCACTAAGCAGATCGCCGCTGCGCTCGATTACGCCCACGACCGCGGAGTGATCCACCGCGACATCAAGCCCGAGAACATCCTGTTCCACGAGGGCGAGGCGGTGCTGGCCGACTTCGGGATCGCGCTGGCGGTCAAGGAGGCTGGAGGGAACCGTCTGACGGACACCGGGCTGTCACTCGGGACTCCGCAGTACATGAGCCCCGAACAGGCTACGGGGGACCGCCAGCTCGATGCCCACACCGATGTGTATTCGCTCGCTGCGGTACTCTACGAGATGTTGGCCGGAGAGCCGCCACACACCGGATCTACGGCGCAGGCGGTAATCGCCAAGCTCATGACCGAGCGGCCGACCCGGCTCCGGGTAGTGCGAGACGCGGTGCCGGAGGGAGTTGAAGCCGCCGTCATGCGGGCCCTCGCCAAGGCGCCAGTGGACCGATTCCCGAGCGCCGGCAGTTTCGCATCGGCGCTGCATGCGGGTCTTGCCGGGACTCGTTCTGAGGCGCGCCGGCCTGCCCGGCCAATCTGGGTTGGGGTGGGTGGCGCCATCATCGTGGGTTTCCTCGCCTTCAGTATCTGGCGCCTGACGCGCGGTGCCCCGCCCACGCTGGTGATGGGCCGTTCCGAGCAGCTTACCAGCGATCCGGGGCTCGAGATCCAGCCGGCCATTTCCCCGGATGGCCGTCTGATCGCGTATGCCGCCGGGAACAGCTCACGTATGCGAATCTTCATCCGGCCGGTAGGTGGCGGTCGCACCATCCCGCTGTCCGACGACAGCACGGCTGTGGAGACCCAGCCGCGCTGGTCGCCGGATGGCAGCAGCCTACTGTTCCTCACCCGGGGCGGTGTCTCCGTCGCGCCGGCGCTGGGTGGCAGCTCTCGTCCCGTCATAGCACCGACTTCCGGCCAAAGCGTAACGACGGCCGCCTGGTCACCTGACGGCCAGCAAATCGCCTTCGCACGGGGCGACTCGCTTCAAGTGATGCCGCTCGCCGGGGGCCGGACCAGGTGGCTCGCG
>DASSED010000159.1:0-23151 GCA_035695405.1 Gemmatimonadales bacterium | reverse complement strand
CCTTCGGGGACCAGGCGCCTGCGGCCCGCGCCTTTCTCCACCTCGGCGCCACCAGTGCATTCGTCACCGACAACGCAGACCTGTTGGTGATGCGTGACGGCTTGCGGCTGTTGTTGGGAAGGCTGATTGCGGTACTCGGCACACTGGAGCGATTCGCCGTGCGCTACGCCAGCCTGCCGTGCCTGGCTTATACCCACTTCCAGCCGGCGCAACTGACCACCGTGGGGAAACGAGCAACTTTGTGGATGCAGGACTTCGGTCTCGACGTCGAAGAGACGTGCCGCAGAATCGACACGCTGAGGTTTCGCGGCTGCAAGGGTACCACCGGGACCCAGGCATCTTTTCTTCAGCTCTTCGGCGGTGACCACGAGAAGGTGCGCGAGCTCGACCGGCGGGTCGCCGCCAAGCTCGGCTTCAAGGAGTCGATCCCGGTCAGTGGCCAGACGTATACCCGGAAGGTGGACAGCGCAGTGCTCGACAGCCTCAGTGGCATAGCCCAATCCGCGGGCAAGCTCTCGGTCGATCTCCGCCTGCTCCAGCACGAAGGGGAAGTGTTGGAGCCGTTCGAATCGGAGCAGATCGGGTCCAGCGCGATGGCCTATAAACGCAATCCCATGCGCGCCGAACGGATCAGCGGCCTGGCTCGCTTCGTGATCTCGCTCCAGGCCAACACGGCCCACACCGCCGCGTCGCAGTGGCTCGAGCGAACACTGGACGACAGTGCCAATCGGCGCCTCACCCTGCCGGAAGCTTTTCTCGCTACCGATGCCATTCTGGTGCTCGCCACCAACATCGTGGCCGGACTGGAAGTACGAGAGGATGTGATTCTGCGGCATGTAGGCGAACAGATGCCATTTATGGCCACGGAGCGCTGGCTGCTCCTGGGCGTCGCGGCGGGAGGGGATCGCCAGTCCTTGCACGAGGTCGTTCGCCGTCACAGCGTGGCGGTGGCCGATCAGGTGAGCCGGGGAGAGGCTAACGACCTGTTGGAGCGCCTGGCGAGGGATCCGGCATTCGCGAAAGTACCCGCCACTGCGCTCCAAGCGGAGCTTCAGCCGGGGAACTACACCGGACGGGCGGCCCAGCAGGTGAGCGAATTTGTGGAAGAGTTCCTTCAGCCGCTCCTTGCCCGTGCCTTACCACTCGCGGTCGAAGCCGGGTCCCCGGAGGTGCGGGTATGAAGCCCTACGCCAGCAACCCAAATGCGACGGTGGTCGAGAGCCGGCTTCCGTTGCCGCTCCTGCGCCGGGGCAAGGTCCGCGAGGTGTATGAGGTAGGGAGCGAGCAACTGCTGCTGGTGGCGAGCGATCGGGTCAGTGCATTCGATGTGATCATGCACGAGCCGGTGCCTCGAAAAGGCGCGGTATTGACCCAGATCAGCGCCTTCTGGTTTCAGATGCTGGCGGAGATTTTCCCCTCACACTACATCACCGCGCACTCGTCGGAAATCGTGAGCCGGGTGCCGGAGCTGGCCGGCTATGAGGAAGAGGTCGCCGGACGGGCCATGCTGGTGCACCGGACCGACCCGGTGCCGTTCGAGTGTGTGGTTCGGGGGTACCTCTCGGGATCGGCCTGGGCCGAGTATAAGGCGTTTGGTACGCTGGCCGGCGAGCCATTACCAGCGGGCCTTGAGGAAAGCTCCAAGCTCGACCCGCTGCTATTCTCTCCGGCGACCAAGGCCGAGACCGGCCATGATACCAACGTGACGTTTGCCGCCGTAGCGGCTGCCCTGGGTCAGCAGCTGGCCGACCAGCTGCGCGACGCGAGTCTCGCGGTTTATCAAGCTGGGCGGCATCACGCGGCCCACCGTGGGATCATCATCGCGGACACCAAGTTCGAATTCGGGACCGATCGCAACGGCCGACTGTTGTTGATCGACGAGCTGCTAACGCCGGATTCGTCTCGGTTTTGGCCCGCGAGCGACTACGCACCGGGCCGCCCCCAGGCCAGCTTTGACAAGCAACCACTGCGGGACTACCTGGCATCGCTCAGGACGGCGGGTCGCTGGAACGGCGAGGCACCTCCGCCCTCGCTTCCAGCGGAGGTAGTCGCAGCCACCAGCCGGCGGTATCTCGAAGCCTTTCGGCTGTTGAGCGGACATGAGCTGGGCCCCGATCTCTGATGCGTATCGCGCCCGAGGGACGCGGTTTCATCGCCATCGCTTGGCTTATTGCTTTCGGACTGCTGGCGGCGGCGGTGCGTTACGATACTACCGTCTGGTGGATCGTCTCGGTCCTCTGGCTCATCCTGGCCGTGTGGGTGGTCGCATTCTTTCGGGATCCGGTGCGATCCGGCCAACGGGGCGATCGCCTGATTCTCGCTCCCGCTGATGGCAAGGTCGTGAGCATCGCTGAGGTGGAGGAGCCGGTGTTCATGAAAGCTCGAGCCCAACGAATCTCCATCTTCATGAACGTGTTCAACTGTCATGTGAACCGTTATCCAACAGATGGCGTTGTCCGGTACCGGCACTATAACGCCGGCAAGTTCGGCCATGCGGCCGCGGAAAAGTCCAGTCTGGACAATGAGCAGTCGTCAGTCGGGGTGGCGGCCCCTCAGGGAAAGCTGTTGATCCGTCAGATCGCGGGTCTCATTGCTCGTCGGATCGTAACCGATCACGCAGTAGGGACCACGGTACATCAAGGAGAGCGCATGGGCATGATCCGGTTCGGGTCCCGGGTCGACCTTTTCCTCCCGGTGGGGACCAAGGTCCTGGTAACAACTGGAGAGAACACACTGGTTGGCGTCACCGTGGTGGCCGAATGGAGCTGAGACACGGTCGACGTGAAAGGCTTCGCCGACCGTCCATGCGACAGGTCGTGGTGGTCATGCCGAGCGCGTTCACCCTCGGCAACCTCTTCTTTGGGTTCTGGTCCATCGTATCGGCCTTCAACGGGAATTTCCGCTGGGCCGGATGGTTCATTGTCTTTGCGGGCATTCTCGATATGCTCGATGGCCGGGTCGCCCGGCTTTCCGGCACAGGAACTCGGTTCGGGGCCGAGCTGGATTCACTGGTGGATGTCATTTCGTTTGGCGTGGCCCCAGCCCTGCTTATGTACTTTCTCGATTTCTCCAACGCCGGGCGCTTCGCCTGGATCCTCTGTTGGATTTACGTGGTCGCGGTCGCCCTGAGGCTTGCGCGGTTCAACGTCCTCTCCGCTGGCAAACCTTCTACTGGGTGGTTTACCGGCATGCCGTCGCCCTCCGCGGGCATGACGCTGGCGGTGTACTACCCATTCAGTCAAACCAACTGGTATCGTGCCTCTGTGGCCTACCTGGATCTCCAGCACGAGGGCTTGGTGGTGCTGATGTTGCTGCTCGCAGTGTTGATGGTGAGTAACGTGAAGTACCCCAAATTCCCGCCGATCGGAGTTCGCAGTACCCGCGGCATCTTCGGCTTGACGGTACATCTCCTGATACTGCTCGGCGGGCTGTTCGCGCCCGAGTATTTTTTGTTCCCATTGGGTCTCTTCTACATGATCTTCGGTCTAGCTCGCGCCACGATTCTCGGTCTTATGGAGCGGCCCGAGCCGGTCCCCATCATCGACGAACGCGTCGCAGACGGCGACGATCCCACTCTTCCACCCCCGCTCTCGCATGAACGCCGGGGCCGGTGGGCCGACCGCCGACAGGAGCCACAGGGATGACATACCGGGTTCACGTGCGAGTGATGCCTCGGAGCGGACTGCTCGATCCTCAGGGCCAGGCCGTGGAGCATGCGCTGACCGCACTCGGCTTTGAGGAAGCCGGCTCGGTGCGTATCGGTCGAGCCATCGAGCTCGACGTGGCAGCAGGATCCCGCGACGAGGCCGAAGCCAGAGCCCGGCAGATGTGCGACAAGCTGTTGGCCAACCCGGTCACCGAGGATTATCTGCTGAACATCGAGGAGGACTGATGACTCGGGTGGCTGTGGTCCGGTTTCCCGGCAGCAACTGCGACTTCGATACCCTGCGGGCGGTCGAACGGAGCGGGGCCGAGGGATACTTCGTCTGGCATAGGGAGGTAAGCCTCCAGAACGCGGACATCGTCATCCTGCCAGGCGGATTCAGCTACGGCGATTATCTCCGCTCGGGTGCCATCGCTCGATTCAGTCCGGTGATGCAGGCGGTCAAGCAGCACGCCGCGGCCGGCGGTCCAGTGCTCGGCATCTGTAACGGCTTTCAGATCCTGTGCGAGGCGCACCTGCTTCCCGGGGCGCTGATGCGAAACGCCGCCCTCACCTTCGTCTCGAAACCGGTGGACGTCACGGTGGAGCGGATCGATACGGTTTTCACCGCCGACTATGAACCGGGTGCCCGTCTTCGAATGCCGGTGGCGCACGGGGAAGGCCGGTTCGTCGCGCCGCCCGATACCCTTCGAATGCTGGAAGATGAGGGGCGAGTGGTACTGCGATACGTTCCGGCCACAGAGCGGTCTCCTTACCAGCCGAACCCCAATGGCTCGGCCCACCATATCGCCGGCATCAGCAATGCCGAGGGAACCGTCGTCGGCATCATGCCACACCCTGAACGAGCCGCCGACCGCGCCCTTGGTCTGACCGGAGGCGCCGCCTTCTTTACCTCCCTGATCCATTGGCATCAGGAGCACTCACACGTGGGAGTTTCCAGCGGATGAAGCAGGATAAGCCCAGCCGCAACGAGGACGAGTACTTCGCCCGGGAAGATGCCGAGCTGCTGCGTCGGCAACGAGAACGGGCCCAAGCTGCCTCGGTCGAAGCGGAGCGGAAGAGTCATTATATGAAGTGCCCCAAAGACGGGTATGATCTCGCCTCGACGGAATACCATACTGTTCAGGTGGAAACCTGTCCCCACTGTGGCGGCATGTGGCTCGACGCCGGAGAGCTTCAGGCCGTAGCCCACGAGGACCATCCCAGCATCCTGGGGCGAGTCCTGACGGACGCGCTGGCGGCCTTCCGTCGTCAGCCCAGCGCTCAGCCGGGCGACCGACCCACGCACGGGAATCCTTCGAGCTGAGGACCGATCGGTGACCGCTTCGAGTGTAGCGAGTGCTGCGATTGACGCCGCGCCCTTACCAGGTGAGCCAGCGGTCACACCTGAAATAGTGCGGGAGCACAACCTTACCGACCTCGAATACGGCCGCATTCTGGACCTGCTGGGCCGCGCCCCCACATTCACCGAACTGGGCGTGATCTCGGCACTCTGGTCGGAGCACTGCTCCTATAAGCACTCCAAGCCGGTCCTCAAGACGTTGCCGATCGATGGTCCCTTGGTGATCCAGGGTCCCGGCGAGAACGCCGGCGTTCTGCGCCTCCCTGAAGGCTGGGCCGTGGCGTTCAAGATCGAGTCGCATAATCACCCTTCCGCCGTAGAGCCATACCAGGGTGCAGCCACCGGCGTCGGTGGTATTCTGCGCGACGTCTTCACGATGGGCGCCAGACCGGTGGCCCTGCTCAACAGCCTCAGATTTGGCCCGCTGAATCTCCCCCGGAACCGCTATCTCTTTGCGGGAGTGGTGCGCGGAGTTGGCGACTATGGAAACTGCGTCGGTGTGCCGACGCTGGGCGGCGAAGTCGGTTTTGCTGCGGGGTATTCCCGAAATCCGCTGGTGAATGCCATGTGCGTGGGCCTGCTGCGTGAGCGCGATCTCATTCGGGCTGCGGCCGAGGGGGTCGGCAATGTGTTGCTCGCGGTAGGCGCGCGCACTGGGCGCGACGGCATTCACGGTGCGAGCTTCGCCTCGGAAGAGTTGTCCGACCAGAGCGAGGCCCGCCGGCCTCAGGTTCAGGTGGGAGATCCGTTCACCGAGAAACTGCTGTTGGAAGCCAGCCTCGAACTGATCACTTCGGGTCTTATCGTGGCTATCCAGGACATGGGGGCAGCGGGCCTCACCAGCTCCTCGGCGGAGATGGCAGCCCGGGGCGGCGTGGGAGTCGAGATCGATACGGGACTGGTACCCACCCGGGAAGACGGGATGACTCCCTACGAGATCCTGCTCTCCGAGTCCCAGGAGCGAATGCTGGTGGTGGCGGAGCCCGATCGGGTATCGCGGGTCCAGGCGATCTGCTCCAAGTGGGAGCTCAGCGCCACCGCCATCGGTCACGTGACCGACGACGGCATCTTTCGCGTGCGGCATAATGGGCAGACGGTCGTCGCAATTCCGGGGCAGCGGCTATTGGAAGACTGTCCCGTGTACTACCCCGAAGCGAGCGAAGGAGAAGCCGCGCGGACTCGGCGGGCCGCGCTGGATGTGCGCGAGCCGGCCGCAGATCTCGAAGGGGCCCTGGAGCTGCTCCTCGATCATCCGAACATCGCCAGCAAGCGATGGGTGTATGAGCAGTACGACTCGACGGTTCAGGCCTCGACCATCCTGCCTCCGGGAGCGGATGCCGGGGTCCTGCGGGTGCCCGGGACTGAGTTCGGGTTGGCCCTGACAGTAGACTGCAACCCGCGGCTCGTTTCGTTGGATCCGTACGAAGGTGGGAAGGCCGCTGTGGCCGAGGCCGCTCGTAACGTGGCCTGCACCGGCGCCAAGCCCCTGGGCATCACCAATTGCCTCAACTTCGGAAATCCGGAGAAGCCTGAGGTGTTCTTCCAGTTCCGCGAGGCGTGCCGCGGCATGGGCGACGCCTGCCGTGCCTTCGGCACGCCCGTAACCGGCGGCAACGTTTCCCTCTATAACGAAAGCCCGCATGGCGCTATCGATCCGACCCCCACGATCGGAATGGTCGGATTGTTGCCGCGGGTGGAGGAGCGCGTCACCAGCTACTTCGAGTCCCCGGGTGACGAGATCTACATTCTGGGCGAGACCAGCGGGATCCTGGGTGGTTCGGCCTACTGGGCCGACGTGTGCGACTTTTTCGGCGGGGAGCCGCCACCGGTGGATCTGGACGCGGAGTTGCGGCTGCAACAGTTCCTGGTTGCCGCCGCCGAGCGACGGTTGCTCCGCTCCGCCCATGACTGCTCGGACGGGGGACTTGCTGTCGCCCTCGCGGAGGCGGCCATCGGAGGACCCTATGTGCCCGGAAGCCTGGGGGCCCACCTCGACCTCACCGGCTATGCCCCCGATGTGCCCGAGGAGGGAGTGCTCTACGGGGAGGATGGCGCCAGGGCCGTGGTCTCCTGCCGGCCGGTGTCCTCCCGCTATCTCATCGCCTTGGCCCACGAGCACGGCGTCCCGGTGTTTCATGCCGGTCGAGTACAGAGTGAGGGAACGCTGGAACTGCAGCTGGGTCCCCAGTTGTTCTCCTGGAGCACTGACGCCTTACGCAGAATCTACTTTGACGCGATTCCCCGGCGAATGCAGCACGCCGATGTGGACCGCGCGGCAGGAGAATAGCATGTGCGGGATCATTGGCGTTTGCGGTATTCCTGACGCCGCACGGCTGGCGTATTTGGGGCTGTACGCGCTCCAGCATCGGGGGCAGGAGAGCGCCGGCATCGTAGCGATCGATCGCGACGGGTTGGCCCGATCCCATCGCGGCATGGGACTGGTCTCGGAAAACTTCGACGACGCTATCCTGGCCGGCCTCCCGGGCGATCTGGCAGTCGGTCACACCCGCTACTCCACCACCGGCAGCACTGTGCTGGCCAATGCTCAGCCCTGCAGCGTCAATACCCGCTGTGGGCCATTGGCCATCGCCCATAATGGAAATCTGGTCAATGCCGACACGATCAAGCGCGAGCTGGTCGAGCGAGGTGCCATCTTCACCAGCTCGAGCGATACCGAGGTATTGGTCCATCTTATTGCCCGCTCGGAGGCCGACTCGGTGGATGATCAGATCCGTGACGCCCTGGAGCAGGTCGACGGAGCTTACAGCCTGGTCCTCTCGGTAGGCCGCACCATGTACGCTGTGGTGGATAGTCGAGGATTTCGGCCGCTGGTCATCGGCCGCCTGGGAAGCGGGATCGTGGTGGCATCGGAAACCTGTGCCCTGGATCTTATCGGCGCATCGGTGAGCTGCGAGCTTCGGCCGGGTGATTTTGTCCGGATCGACAACGGCCACGTTACCCACCTTCCTCGACTCGCACCGCGGCCGGTTACCCGCTGCGTCTTCGAGCTGGTTTACTTCGCCCGACCAGACAGTACGGTATTCGGCGAATCGGTAGACCGGGTGCGGCGGGAGCTGGGCCGCCAGCTGGCCCGGGAGCGGCCCGCTGAGGGCGGCGAAGTGGTGTTCAGCGTCCCCGACAGCTCCAACGCCATGGCACTGGGTTTTTCAGAGGTATCCGGCATCAAGCTGGAACATGGTTTGATCCGAAACCACTACGTTGGCCGCACGTTCATCAACCCAACCCAGGCGCTCCGAGTGGCCAAGGTCAAGATCAAGTTCAACCCGGTGCGGGAAGTGATCCACGGCAAGTCGGTGGTCGTGGTGGATGACAGCCTGGTGCGAGGGAACACCAGCAAGGAGCTGGTTCAGATGATTCGCGGCGCAGGTGCCAGGCAGGTGCATCTGCGGCTGGGGTCGCCACCCATCACCGGCCCATGCCACTACGGCATCGATACGCCCACCCGGGAAGAGCTGATTGCCGCCACCCACTCGATCGAGGAGATCCGGCAATTTCTGGGAGTGGATACCCTGGGATATCTCTCGCTCGACGGTATGCTTCAGGCTGCAGGCAAGGAGACCGGCTTTTGTCACGCCTGCTTCTCCGGCCGTTACCCGACACCCACCCCCGACGATCCCATGCGTCTCCGCCAGGCCTCACCGCTCATTGCCACTCCCGCATGAGCGGTCCGTACACCCAGCCGCTGGTCTATTCCTTCGGACAAGGCCGGGCGGACGGGACCGCGGGCATGAAGGACGTGCTCGGTGGCAAAGGAGCGGGGCTTGCCGAGATGACCACCATCGGCATCCCGGTCCCACCGGGATTTACCATCGCCAGCAATCTCTGCCTGCATTATCTCGAGAGCCATCAGTTTCCCAAGCGGCTTCAGGCCCAAGTCGAGAATGCGCTGCAACGTTTGGAGACTGCCACGGGCAAGCACTTCGGTGACGGGGAGAACCCCTTGCTGGTCTCGGTTCGATCCGGTGCTGCGGTGTCGATGCCGGGGATGATGGAAACGATCCTCAACCTGGGACTGAACGACACAACCGTGGAGGGGCTGGCCACCCAGAGCGGAAATCCGCAGTTCGCCTGGGATTCATACCGCCGTTTCGTCCAGATGTACGGCAGCGTGGTGTTCGACTTACCCAAGAAGCCGTTCGATCGGATCCTCGACGAGCACAAACAGCGCTGCCGGAGCGAGCGGGACATCGATCTCCCGGTGAAGGAAATGCAGGCGATCGTTAAACGTTTCAAAGAGCTGATCCAGACCCAGGCCGGGAAGAACTTCCCCACCCAACCGCTGGACCAGCTCTGGGGCGCGATTGCCGCCGTCTTCGAGAGCTGGAATACCCGGCGAGCCATTGATTACCGGAAGCTGCACGACATCCCTGATTCGATGGGAACCGCCGTGAACATCGTGGCAATGGTCTTCGGCAATCTGGGAGAGGACTCCGGAACCGGCGTGACCTTCAGCCGAGATCCCTCTACCGGCGAGCAGCGGCTCTACGGCGAATATCTCCTCAACGCACAAGGTGAGGACGTGGTCTCGGGCAGTCGTACGCCGCTGCCTATCGGAACCCTGAAGGAGCAACTACCCCATGCCTACCAGGAGCTGGAGCGGGTCGCCCGCACGCTGGAGCGGCACTTCCGCGACGTCCAGGACATGGAATTCACCATCGAGCGCAGCAGCCTTTATATGCTGCAAACCCGGCGGGCGCAGCGCTCCGGGCATGCTGCGGTGCGCATTGCCTGTGACATGGTGGACGAGGGACTAATCAGCGAGCAGGAAGCAGTCGCACGCATTCCCCCCAACGATCTGAATCAGCTGCTTCACCCCACCATCGATCCCCACAGCCGTCTCGATCTCCTCACGACCGGCCTTCCCGCGTCACCCGGGGCGGCGTGCGGTACGGTGGTGTTCGATGCCGACCAGGCAGAGCGACTGGGGAAGAGCGGCCAATCGGTCATCCTGGTTCGCCACGAGACGTCGCCCGAGGATTTCCATGGCATGGTCACGGCCAAGGCGATCCTCACTGCCCGGGGAGGAATGACGTCGCACGCGGCGGTGGTGGCACGGGGCATGGGCAAGCCCTGCGTGGCGGGAGCTCAGGAGCTCAATGTCGATGAAAAGGGAAACCGCTTTTCAGTGAATGGCCGCAGTATCAGCGAGGGCGAGTGGATCACGGTGGATGGCAGCAGCGGCAAGGTATTCGCCGGACAGGCGGCCCTCATCGCGCCCGAGCTCAGCGGCAACTTCAATCGGGTGATGGGCTGGGCCGATCGCATCATGCAACTCCGGGTGCGGGTGAACGCCGATACACCTGCGGACGCCCACCGGGGCCGGGATTTCGGGGCCGAGGGAATCGGGCTCTGCCGTACGGAGCACATGTTCTTCACCGGTGACCGGCTGGTGGCCATGCGCGAGATGATCGTGGCGCAGGATGTGGAGGGCCGCAAACGAGCACTGAGCAAACTGCTCCCCATGCAGCGGGGAGACTTCGAGGCCATTTTCCGAGCCATGGAGGGCTATCCGGTGACTATCCGGTTGCTGGATCCGCCGCTGCACGAGTTCCTCCCCAAGGAGTCGGGCGAGATCGAGGCACTGGCCCAAGAGCTCGACATCGAGCCCGGAGCGCTCCGAGTCATCGTCGATCGGTTACACGAAGTGAACCCCATGTTGGGCCTGCGAGGGTGCCGGCTGGGGATCATCTATCCCGAAATCACCGAAATGCAGGCGCGCGCAATCTTCGAAGCGGCGTGCACCGTGGCCGCCCGCAAGGGACGGGTGATGCCGGAAGTCATGATTCCGCTCACGGCTAGCGTGGTGGAGTTCCGGCAACAAGCCCTCATTGTCCGTCAGGTCGCCGAAGAGATTTTTCGGGAGCGGCAGATCACGGTCCCGTATCTCCTCGGGACCATGATCGAGCTTCCCCGGGCAGCATTGACCGCAGACGAGCTGGCCCGCGAGGCACAGTTCTTTTCTTTCGGGACCAACGATCTGACCCAAACCACCTGGGGACTCTCGCGAGACGACGCGGGACGTTTTCTTCCCTTCTACCTCGAGCACGGCGTCATTCCGGATGACCCCTTCCAGGTGCTGGATCAGGCGGGGGTCGGAAAGCTGATCGCTCTGGCCTGCGATCTCGGTCGCCGCACCCGGCCGGACCTCAAGCTGGGCATTTGTGGCGAGCACGGAGGAGAGCCTTCGGCCGTGGCCTTCTGCGACCGACTGGGAATGAACTACGTCTCCTGCTCTCCCTTCCGAGTACCCATTGCGCGGCTGGCGGCCGCCCAGGCCGCTCTGGCGACGCGCGGCACGATGGATCGAACTCGCGCGACGGTCTGATATGCCTGAGCCCCTGGTAGGAATCGTCATGGGGAGCGATTCGGACTGGGAGGTCATGCAGCACGCTGCGCGCCGGCTCCAGGAGTTCGAGGTGAGGTACGAAAGCCGAGTGGTTTCGGCTCATCGGACCCCTGATCTTCTCTACCGGTACGCCGAGGACGCCTCGACTCGCGGTATCCGGTGCATCATTGCCGGGGCCGGGGGTGCCGCCCATCTACCCGGCATGTTGGCGGCCAAGACCACCCTTCCAGTGCTAGGCGTCCCCATTCCCACCAAGCACCTGCAAGGTCTGGATTCCCTGCTCTCGATCGTCCAGATGCCGGCAGGTATCCCGGTCGCGACATTTGCCATCGGGAGCGCCGGCGCAGGAAACGCGGGACTCTATGCCGTTGCGATCCTTGCCTTGAACCAACCCGAGTTGGCCCAACGACTCGAGGATTTTCGCCGCGCCCAGGAACGGCGGGCACTGGATATGCGCCTGCCGGAGCTTTCGTGATCCTTCCGGGGGCCACGCTGGGAGTCTTGGGAGGGGGCCAGCTGGGAAGGATGTTCACACTGCAAGCGCGGACCATGGGCTACAACGTCGTGGTGCTGGATCCAGACCCGGCGAGCCCGGCCGGCGCCGTGGCCAACCGGCAGCTTCGCGCAGCATATGATGACACCCAAGCCCTGGCGGAACTCTCCGCCAGTTGTCAGGCGATTACCACCGAATTCGAGAATGTACCCGCGGCCGCGCTCGATCTGCTTGCTCGCTCGGCGGTGGTGCGTCCACCGGTTGAGGCCGTAGCGACCGCTCAGGATCGCATCACGGAAAAGAGCTACTTTCAGAGTCACGGCTTCCCCACCGCCCGCTTTCACCCGGTGCATAACCGGCGGGAGCTGGAGGCAGCACTCGCCGTCATCGAGTTTCCCGCACTACTCAAGACCAGCCGCCTCGGGTATGACGGAAAAGGACAAGCGACCATCGAGAGCGAGCAGGATGCCTACAATGCTTTCGCCCGCTTCCAGCAGGTTCCTTGTGTCCTCGAGGAGCTCTTGGCATTGGAGGGGGAGCTATCGGTGGTGCTGGCTCGGGGTGCCGATGGTGAGGTTGAGCCGTTTCCCGTGGGCGAGAATCGCCATCGAGATGGAATCCTGGAAACGACCGTGGTACCGGCGCGGGTCTCGGACGCTCTCGAGCGCGAGGCGCGGGAGCTGGCGACCGGCCTGGCAGAGGAGATGGAGTACATTGGCGTGCTGGGCATCGAACTCTTCGTGGCCAATGGGGGCAAGCTCCTGGTCAACGAGATGGCGCCCCGGCCCCACAACAGCGGCCACTACACCATCGATGCCTGTTCCACCGATCAATTCGAGCAGCAGCTCCGGACGCTCTGCGACCTTCCGCTGGCAAAGCCGTCGCTGCTGTCACCCGTGGCGATGATTAACCTTTTGGGCGACTTGTGGACGGACGGTGAGCCCTGCTGGGAAGAAGCATTTCGGAGGCCGGGGGTACGCCTGCACCTTTATGGCAAGGCGGAGGCCCGCCCCGGCCGCAAGATGGGCCATCTGAACTGTCTAAGCACAAACGCCGACCGTGCCCTCGCGACTGCGATTGAAACCCGAGACGCATTGCGCCGCAGACCGTGTTGACCTTTTGAGGAGATACAGCACATGCATTCCGCTCTGATGTACGCATTGCTCACGGCTCATGGCGCTGGGGTGTCGTCCGTTGCGGTGCCGCCCGCGTTTCACCCCGACTCAGCCTGTCCCTCTCGAAACGTGCCCGTAGCGGGACGCAAGAGTCCACTGGATTCCTTGACCTTCAGCGTGGGCAACAAGCCGATCAAGGTCTGTTATGGACGGCCCTCGTCTCGAGGACGGGTCATGCTGGGTGGCAAAGACGTACCCTACGGCAAGCTGTGGCGCACCGGAGCGAACGAGCCCACCGTCTTCTTCAACCCTATTCCGCTGACGGTTGCAGGGCTGCGGGTGGAACCGGGCGTCTATTCTTTGTATACAGTGCCTGGCGCGAAAGAGTGGGAGATCATTGTCAATCGTTCCATCTCACAATGGGGCAAGGAGGATCAATACACCTCCAAGGTCCAATCCCAGGAAGTGGGACGGGCCAAGGTAAGGAGCGAAGCAGTGGCCACGCCGATCGAGACCTTTACCATTCGCGCCGAGCCTGCCGGACAGGACGCGAATCTGATCCTGGAGTGGGAGAAGACGCGGCTGAAGGTTCCCGTCAAGCCGATAAAGTAAGGCTCACGCCTTCAATCAGACGGTCGATCTCCTCTACCGTGGTATAGCAGGCGCATCCCGCGCGGATGAGTCCCTGTCTGAGGCCCAGTCTCTCGACAACCGTGGTGGCGTAAAAGTCTCCGTGCGAGAGGAAGACCGCCCGATCGGCGAGCTGTCGAGCTACTGCGTCCGGCGCTACCCCCCTCACCGCGAACGCCACCGTAGGCGTCCGCGGCAAGCTCGGCGAAGGTCCGAACACTTTGACCCCTGGAAGAGCCGAGAGTCCGGACCAGAGCCGCTGCACCAGCGACTGCCCCCGCGCGTGGAGCTCGGTGTACGTACGGACCAGCTGGTCCCGGGTCGTTGCTCCTCGTCCTAGTGACGCCAGGAACTTCACCGCAGCGGCAGCTCCCACGATCCCCTCATGGTTCAGCGTTCCAGTTTCCAGGCGTTCCGGAGACGAATCTGGAGCAGGGAGGAGCTTCGGAACATCCAGCTTCAGGGCCTCCTCACGACGAGCATAAAGGATTCCGACGTGCGGGCCATAGAATTTGTAGGCCGAGCACGCGAGGAAGTCGCAGCCGATCCGGGATACGTCGACCAACTGGTGCGGAGCGAAATGCACGGCGTCGATGAAGGTGAGTGCGCCGGCCGCGCGGGCGAGACTCGCGGCGCGGGTAACATCAGTGATGGTGCCCAGGGCGTTTGAAGCGGCCCCGATCGCGAGCAACCGAGGCCCCGCACCGAGATGTTCCTCCAGCTTAGTCCAGTCCAACTGCCCCGTCTCCGGAATCAGGGGCACAGAGCGAATCGTGATTCCCCGCTCCCGCTCGAGGGCTCTCCAGGGCGCGACGTTGGCATGATGGTCGAGCTCGGTTATCACCACACTATCACCCGGATTCCAGCGCCTGCCCAGAGCGCGCGCGACATGGAACGTGAGCGTAGTCATGTTGGCGCCGAAGGCGATCTCGGCCGGCGAGGCTCCGAGAAAATCACTCAGCGTTTTCCTGGCATCGCTGAGCAAGGCGTCGGTCTCTTCGCTGCTGGGATACGACCAGTGCGTATTGGCGTTATGGTGGTAGAGGTAGTCTTCCATGGCCTGGACCACCGGGCGGGGAACCTGGGTCCCTCCCGGCCCATCGAAGTAGGCAACGGGCCGGTCCCGGTGTTGTCTTTCCAGTGCGGGAAAGGCGGAGCGGATAGAGGCGGTGGTCGAGTTGGCGCCGGTGTCCTGGGGAGCCAGGGTGGGAGTGCTCATGCGCCCTCGGTTGGGAAGGAGTCGCGATAAAAAAAGCGGGGTGCTCCAGCCAGGAGTATCCCGCTTGATGGAGGCGCAGGGAATCGAACCCTGGTCCGAGTGAGCATCCAGAACCGCGTCTACGTGCGTAGGCTCGACTTCTTGCCGTCGCTCTGGAGCGGTGTTGAGCCGACCTCTCCCGAGTCTATCTCCTGAGGTTCTCGCTGGACGTATCGGAGCGATACGGCCGGCTAGCCCAGTTTTGCGATTCGGCACGCGGCGCCCCGGGCGGGCTCCATCGGCCGAAGGAGCATAAGCGAGCTTAGCTCAGCTTACGCAGCCAATGCCAGTTCTGAGTTGGCAGTTGAATCATTCCAAGCGGTTTAACCAGGAACTTGGACCTGGGCACGCTGCCATTCCTTCCACAAACCCGTCGAAGCCAGTCGCCCCCGGGTAGCGGGAAGAATAACGGAATCCCGATATCGATGATAGGCGGAGAGCCGGAGCGAGGGAGAGATGGAGCGTGAACATGGGCTCGTAAAGTATTGAACTGCAGTGGGATAGCCACCAAGATCTAATGTTATGCCTTAGGCCACTCCATCCTCTTCATCGCCCCGCCTTCTCTACCCGGTTCCTGCCCGTCCGCTTGGCCACATAGAGCGCGGCATCGGCCTGGGCCGGGAGATTTTCGATGCTGCGGCTTGTCTCAGGACAGGCCGCGACGCCGAACGAGGCGCTCAGTGGCCACACCTTCCCCTGCCAGTTCCAGGCGGTGGTGCCCAGCTTGATCCGGATGCGATCGGCGATACGAGCGCCGAGATCGAGGCTGGTCTCGGGGAGCCACACGGCGAATTCCTCCCCTCCGATACGGCCGGGGACATCGCCGCTTCGGATCTGCTCCCGAATGATCCGGCCGAAGTGAACCAGGGCGGCGTCCCCCGCCGGATGTCCCAGGCTATCGTTGAGATTCTTGAAGTGATCGATGTCAGCGTACAGAAGCGCCCCTTCGCTGGCGGTGATCAGCTTGAAAGCCTCATCGAACCCACGGCGGTTATGGAGTCCGGTCAGGGGATCCATGGTCGCCGCCCGTCGATGTCGGTCAGCCTCGAGTGCCCGCGCGATACGCGGCGCTGCATTGTCGAGTGCCTCCATCACCTCCGCTCGCACCGAGCCAATAGGCTCCCTCCCCGCGGACAGCCAGATGGCCACCGCCCCCACGGCCTGCAAGTCGCGCTTAATCGGAAGCAGCAACACTGAGGCCGAGCGGCTCCGTCGATCGGCCACGACGCCACCCAGGGCATCGCTATCGGAGACGTGCGGCTCCGTCGTGCCTTGGGCCACCTGGGCCAACTCGCTCTCGGGGGGAAGAAAACTGTCGAGCAAACGGCGGTCGCCCCTGCCGGAGACTCCGATGATTCGGATGCCGCTGGTGTCCACGGCAGCGACCACCACCTGGTTGTCCACGGTGCGCTCGAGCTGGTACGCCAGGCGAAGGCCAACGCTGCCCAGTGATTCCAGAGAGGCCTCCTGGGCCTGCGCCTGGGTCAGCGCCACAATCTGAGGCTTTCGGCGGACGCCTTCCATGAGGCGTCGAAGATCGTCTTCGACTCCGTCGAGCTTGGTTGCGGCAAAGCTCTCAGGCAGGAGCAGACCAACCGCCGATCCGGTTCGCGCGTGAAAGACCAGGGTTCCGCCGTCCATGCGTTCGGCACCACTCTGTTCCTGATCTCGGGCTCGTTCCAGTCGTCGATCCACCGCGACGATTTGAGCCACCGAGAGACGTTCGGCGTCTACGATTCGTTCCGCCCTCGGACCCTCCTCACCAGGGTCCAGCTCGGTGACCCATACACCAAGTCCTTGATGGGCGCGACGGAGCCAGTCCAAAGCGGGATCGGGGAGCAGATGAGGGGAGGTCCCGGTGCGGAGCTGGAAGGACGGTGGACGCCGTCCCAGAAACCAGCCGATCAGGCCGGCGCACAGAGCCATCAGCAGGAGTTGCAGCGGCTCGCTCACTCTCGGAGCCAGCCTCGCCGCCGGAACCAGAAGTAGATGACCAGCGTGACGATCCCCATTGTGAGCCAGACCGCTGGGTAGCCCCACCGTTCTTTCAGCTCGGGCATGAAATGAAAATTCATCCCGTAGATCCCGACGATGAACGTGAGTGGCAGGAAGAAAACGGAGAAGACGGTCAGCACGCGAACCACTTCATTGGTACGATGTGACGCCAGAGCGAGCTGGATGCTGAGCAGATTGTTCACGTCCTCCAGCAGCTCGTCGGCGTAAAAGTGCATGCTCTCGACGTTCTCCCGGAGATCCTGGTAGAGTGGCGCGGTCGGCTCCGAGCCGGGCACCAGCTTCTTCACCGCATCGATCGAGTGCGACAACATCCGCCGCATGAGCGTGACCCGACGCTTGACCAGGTAAATCTGACGCAACAGCCCGGTGAACTCGTGCTCGCCGAACACCGTGCCTTCGAATTGATCGATAGCAGTTTCGGCCTCCTCCAGGGGCTTCTGATAGGTTGCCACCGCCCCGTTGATGATCTCGATGAGAATTCTGGGGAGAAACGACTTGCGTCGCTCGGCGCCTTCGGGCGGATTGGGGTGACGGTGGCGCTCGATCAAGTCGGTGAGAAACGGCTGCTCCGAGCGGTGAATCGTGATCAGAAAGTCAGCCCCATAGAAGATGGCCACTTTGCGGGTCATCTCGTGCAAGGTCGAACAATCCTCCGCCGCGGCAGCGTCAATAGCACGAACGATGATGAATGTGGTTGTCCCAATGCGTTCGTACTTAGGCAGGTGTTCCGGATCGAGTGAATCTTCGACCGAAGTGGGATGGAGCCCGTACTTTCGAGCGACGCCCACCAGCTCCTCGCGACTGGGACGCACCACGTCCACCCAGGTAAAGGGAGGATCGGGGCTGTTCAGGACGGTGTGGACGGTCACGATCGACAAATCCGGCTGGCGGCAGCTGCCGCGCCGAAGCCGTTATCGATGTTGACCACCGTCACCCCGGCGGCACACGAATTCAGCATACCCAGGAGAGCCGCAAGGCCGCCAAAGGATGCTCCATACCCGACACTCGTCGGGACCGCGATGACCGGAACCGCGACCATTCCTCCGATGACGCTGGGTAACGCCCCCTCCATCCCCGCGACGACGATGACCACGCGAGCGCGGTGGAGCTGCTCGCTCGCGGCGAGCAGGCGATGGAGCCCGGCCACCCCCACATCGGTCAGCCGCTCCACCAGGTGGCCAAAGGCATCCGCAACGACGGCCGCTTCTTCAGCCACCGGCAGATCACTGGTACCGGCCGTGACGATAAGGATGGTTCCGGTCTTGGATGCCGGTGCCGTTGGTGTTTTCGGAGGGAGATGTACCGTGCGAGCCAGGGGATTCCACACCGTTCTGGGAAACCGCTCCCGGAGTCGCGCGGCCAAGGACTCAGTGGCGCGGGTACCAAGAAAAGATCCTCCGGCAGCTTCCAGTCGCTCGCAGATCGCGAGGACCTGGTCGGCTGACTTGCCATCACAGAAGACCACCTCGGGATGACCCTGCCGCAAGGCGCGATGGTGGTCGATCCGGGCAAACGAGAGATCTTCGTAGGGGAGGTGTCGCAGGCGCTCCAGGGCAGCGTGAGGTGTCAGGCGACCAGCGGCCACTTCGGCGAGCAGGCCCTCGAGCTGCTCTGGGTTCACGCCACCTGCGCGAGCGGCTCGAGATATTCGAGGAAGATGGCCTCGGCTTCCCCGATCGATTCGATCTGGAAGAGGCGCTGACGGAGCGCGCTGGAGCCATGCAGCCCCCTGGTGTACCAGCCCAGGTGTTTGCGAAACTCGAGGACCGTGCGGCGGGTGTCTCCCTGGAGCCTGAGTGCCAGCCGCGCGTGTTCCAGCGCGACCGCGAAGCGCTCTCGAGGACTCGGCGCCGGCGGCGCTTCATGACCTCCGAGCAACGCTTGGCCATCACGAAATAGCCATGGGTTCCCGAACGCCCCCCGCCCCACCATGGCCCCGGCACACCCGGTGTGCCGGCGCATACGCACGATATCGTCCGGCGTCTCAATATCGCCATTCCCGATCACCGGGATATCGAGCGCTTCGACCACCCGCGCGATCTCATCCCAATTGGCCTTTCCACTGAACATCTGGGTTCGGGTACGAGCATGGAGCGTGAATGCCTGAGCGCCCGCGTCCTGCATCCGAAGGGCAATGCTCACGGGATCCCTGCTCTCATCGTTCCAGCCACTCCGAGTTTTCACCGTGACAGGCAGGTGAGTCGCTCCGATCACCGCCTGGATGATGAGCGCGACCAGATCCATGTCCCTGAGACACCCCGAGCCCCCGTTTCGCTGGACCACCTTTTTGACGGGGCAGCCGAAGTTGATGTCGATGAACTCAGGCTGGTAGTGCTGGGTGATGAGTGCGGCCGCTTCGGCCATCGCGTTCGGCTCGGCTCCGTATATCTGGATCCCTATGGGCCGCTCTACCTCCTCGAATTCGGCGCCCTCGAGAGTGGTGCGGATCCGCCGCCGAATGGCCTCGGATGAGAGAAACTCCGACAGCACCACGTCCGCCCCCATCCGCCGGCAGATCTGGCGAAACGGGGCCTCCGACACACCGGCCATCGGAGCCAGAAGGAGCGGGAAATCGTGCGCGGATGGATAGGGCAACTTCATGGGCAGAAAATACTTGGCCGCATGAAGGGTGGCAATGGAAGCAGCCCCGGAGTGGCATGCACTTCGGTTTTGACACCTCTCCCGCGCGCCATTACCTTGCCCGAGCCACTGGTCATCCGTTCAGCACCGACTCCAGCCATCCCGTCTATGCAGCTCAAGGACTACTTCGACCCCGACGCGGTCAGCCTATCGATCCGGGGCGGCTCGAAGGACGAAATCCTGGCTGAGTTAGTAAGCCTTCTTCGCATGGATGAGCGCTCCAGCGGCACTCTGCTGCGAGTACTCCAGCGTCGGGAGAACCTGGGGTCGACCGGGGTTGGCCGGGGCATCGCCATACCTCACTGCCGCTCGCTCGTGGTCAGCCGTTTACGGCTCGCCTACGGCCGCATCCCATCAGGTTCCGATTTCCAGGCCATTGACAGTCGACCGGTCTTTAATTTCTTCCTCATCGTCGCCCCCCCGCTGGAGATTTCCAATCAATACTTGCCGGCCCTCGGCAAGGTCGCGCAATTTGCTAAAGAACCTGACATTCCGGATCGACTCGCCGCGCTCAAATCGCCCTCCGAATTCTTCAGGCTATTAGAAGAGAAGGGAGTGTGAAGCGGTGAGGTGAGAGGTGAGAAGTGAGAGGTCAGAAGTGAGAGGTGAAAAGTGAGCATTGGCTTAGGAGATAGGTCGGGGGCGAATGCTGGGCCGCTGGCTCGGAGTCCTGTTGGTATCCTCTTTCTTCTCGCGTTGTACCTCTCACCTCTCACCGCTCACTTCTCACCCCTCATCGCCCAGAGCACCGCTTTCGAGTCTTCCTTCCAGAGCTTTCGCGATTCGCTGTCGCCAATAACGAATACCTCCGCGCTGCAAGCACTGTTCAAGTCACTCCGCCGCTCTGAGCCGCTTCGTGCCGGTGCAGTCGCTCTCCGCCTGGCCCAGCTCGGGATCAATCCCAGTTACGATCAGGCGATCTCGAGCTTCCGTCTGGCGACCAAGGCTCAATTTGATCGCCCGGAGCCATGGTACGGGTTGGGTGCAGCCGAGTGGGGTCGCTCCCAGTGGGAGATGCGGGATAAGCTGAGACTGGGAAGCCGGGTCGGTCTGGGACAGCTGGAGCGCTCGGCGGACGACTTCGCCCGCGCCCTCGCAGTGAATATTCATTTTCTGCCCGCGGCTCTGGCGCTGGCTGAAGTCGATCTAATGCTGATGGAGCCCCGCCGGCTTGGGCTCGCGCGTGACCTCCTTCGCAGAGTCACGACTACGCTCAAGCCGCCCCCGCCCGAGCTGTTTCTTGCGCTCGGGCGGGTGGAGCGGGCTGCCGGGAGCCTGGAGCCCGCTGCAGCCGCCTTCGAGCGCTATCTGGTGCGCGGCCGTCGGGCTCTCGGGCTGCTGGAGCTCGCGCGTACCCGGCTGGCGCTCGGCCGGGCCGACGGCGAACCCATTTACTACGAGGCCGCGGCACTGGATGATCCGGTAGCCAACGCAGAATATCGGGCCGACCTCAAGCTGATCGCCGATGACTCGGTCCTCCACGAGTTTGACCAGCTCGATGGCGCCGGCCGAGCAGCGTTCCTCCACCGCTTTTGGATGGATCGAGATCACGTCGAGCTCCGCCCGGAGGGAGAGCGCCTCCGAGAGCACTATCGCCGCATCTGGTACGCTCGAAGCCACTTTCCCCTGACGATAAGCCGGCGGTTCTACGGCCCCCAGGACGCGTATCGCTCAGGGAATAACGAGTTGGATGATCGAGGTGTGATTTACATTCGGCACGGCTCGCCCAATCGCCGCCTTCGGCCCTTCATCTTCGGGGCCATGCCCAACGAATCCTGGCTCTACCTACGGGCAGATGGCAATCTGGTTTTCCACTTCAGTGCGGGCTACGACGCGAAGGGAGGCGGAGATCTCTATGACTATCGCCTGGTCCAGAGCGTTCTCGATCTGCGCGGAGCCGAGGACGCACCGCGCGATCAGCTGATCCTCTCTCGGCAATCGCTGTCGCCGCTCTATAGCCGGATGCTGAACTGGGGGAACTACGGCTCAGCCAAGGCCGGGGACTTGGAGCGGAGCACCGGCGCCGCTGACATCGTGCTGGGGACGGCTACCGACAGCTACGAGCTCCAGTTCGCCAGCCGGCTGGAGGCCGTGGGAGATTTGGTTGCCGTCGGCCACCGCGCCGATGACCGGCTGGCCCATTTTGTGTTCGGCATCGCCGCCCCCGGAACATCCGGGCAACCCATCTCGGGACGAATGGCTTATCCGGTCCGGATTCGCCTGGTCGCGCTCGACCGTCGGAACCGGGCGGTGGCTTCTCTGGATACGGCACTCATCCTTTCTCTCCCACGGCAGCTTCGGCCGACCGAATGGCTGGTTGGCCGGGCCGAACTCACCGTGCCACCGGGTCGCTGGACCTATCGGGCGGCGATCCAGCAAGGCGACAGCGCCGGCGTCATCCTCCCGCGAGACAGCGTACTCGTATCGAGAGCGGACCAACTCTCGCTGGGCCTCAGTGACATCGCTTTGGGGGCGCGGGGACGGGCGGTCCGGTGGATTACTGACGTGGGCGACACCGTGCTGCTGGCCCCTTCCCGTTTGTTGCGGCAGCCGGGGGAGGTTCAGATCTATTATGAGGTCAGCGGGGCAAGACGGGGGAGTATATATCGCCACCAGATCACCGTCCTGCAGGCGAATCGACCCGCGGAAGAGGCCAAGCGGCGGCCGATGGTGTCGCTGTACTTTGACGAGAGGGCGGCGGGTGACCTGATACGATCTCACCGCAGCATTCAGCTGGATCAGTTGAAGCCCGGAGGTTACTTCGTGGAGGTGAAGGTTACCGCCCCCGACGGAAGCAGCCAGGAGCGGAGACGCTGGTTCCAGCTCATTCCCACTCGATAGTTGCCGGTGGCTTGGAGCTTACGTCGTATACCACCCGATTCACACCATCGACTTCGTTCGCGATCCGATTCGAGACCCGGCCCAAGACCTCCGGCGGGAAGGCGAACCAGTCCGCTGTCATCCCATCACGGCTGGTTACCGCTCTCAGGCCAATGACCTGATCGTAGGTGCGGTCGTCTCCCTGCACGCCGACCGAGCGGATAGGGAGCAGGACCGCGAAAGCCTGCCAGATATCGTCGTACAGGCCGGCGCTGCGAATCTCCTCGGTGTAGATGTGATCGGCCCGGCGTAACATGTCCAGGTTCTCCCGGGTGACCTCTCCTAATATCCGGATGGCCAGACCGGGCCCAGGGAAGGGATGGCGGCCGACAATTTCCTCCGGCAGTCCCAGCTCGCGACCCACCTGACGTACCTCATCCTTGAACAACTCTCGCAGGGGCTCCAGCAATTTGAAGGGGAGCCGCTCCGGCAGACCTCCCACGTTGTGATGAGTCTTGATGGTAACCGAAGGTCCCCCCAGGGGAGATACGGATTCGATCACATCAGGATAGAGCGTGCCCTGCACCAGATACCGGACGTCCTTCCCCACCGACTTGGCTTCTCCCTCGAACACATCGATGAAGGTGTGGCCAATACGGCGACGTTTTTCCTCGGGGTCTGTGACCCCCTGGAGCTTTTCCAGAAAGCGGGCGCTCGCGTCGACGATCCGAAGATCGATGCCGAGATGGCGGCGGAAGGTGTGCTCCACCTGCTCCCGTTCGTGGAGGCGCAGGAGACCATGGTCC
>DASSED010000158.1:0-16286 GCA_035695405.1 Gemmatimonadales bacterium | reverse complement strand
GAAGATGGAGATGATAGGTGTTGCCCAGAACGATCTGGGCACCCGTACGCCGGACCTCTTCCGCGCTGAGTCCCCGCACCACAGCATGGGTTCCCACCGGCATGAAGGCAGGCGTTCGCACCTCACCATGAGGCAAGGTGAGCCGGCCGGCGCGAGCGGCTCCTTCGGTTTTCTCGAGGTGGAACTCGAACATCAGTTCGATCTCTCGCTCACCCGGAGCGCTCGATCGATCCGAGGATACGATCGATTTGCCGCCGGTGCACCAGATCGTGCGCCGCCATGAGCCGGATGACATGCCCCACGCTTTCCGGGCCGCGCTCGGCATGAAGTCCCACGCGCTCCGATTGCTCCGGAGTCAGATTGCTCCAGAGGGCCAGATTCGCCGCCCGTAAGCCACGGAGCTGGTCCAAAGCCTGAGCCAACGGCATCTCGCGATAGCGCAGCTCGCTGGCCCACCGATCCTGATCGTAACTCTGGAGAATGGGTCGATCCTCGGTCAGCATCATCCTGATACGAAAGCCGGCCACCAGATCGCTGTCGGCCAGGTGCTGAATCACCTCGATCACCGACCACTTACCCGGCTTTTCAGGCCAACGAAGGCTTCCTTCCGGGACATCGGCAGTCCGCTGTCTCAGCCAGGGCAACAACTCTCCCAGAACTCTCAGCGGCTCCCGAGAGCCCAGCAGATCAAGCAGTGCCCGAACGTAGCCGGTGGCTGCTCCTGCTGCAGTACCGGCTGGATTGGAGAAGGTCACTCGCTCTCCTGGTCAGAGGATCAGCATGGCATCGCCATAGGAGTAAAATCGGTACCGCTGCTCGATCGCGTGGCGATAGGCGGCCATGATCAGTTGGTGTCCGGCAAAAGCGCTGACCAACATGAGCAGTGTGGAGCGGGGAAGGTGGAAGTTGGTGAGCATCCGATCCACCACCCGAAATCGATACCCTGGGGTGATCATCAATCGAGTTTCTCCTGCGCCCGGCCGCACCATGCCGTGCTGGCAGGCAGCACTCTCCAATGCCCGGACAACCGTTGTTCCCACCGCCCATATCTGGCGACTCTCGGCCCGGACTCGTTCAACCGCGGACGCCAGACGCTCCGGTATTTCATAGCTCTCGACGTGCATCGCATGTTGTGTCGGGTCTTCGGTCTCGACCGGTTTGAAGGTACCGGGTCCTACCTCCAGCTCGAGCCCGGCGATCTCTACTCCTGCGCCGGCCAGCTGGTCGAGCAGCGCGGGGGTGAAATGCAGTCCGGCGGTGGGCGCCGCGACGCTCCCCTCGCGTTGCGCGTAGACTGTCTGATATCGCTGCTCGTCCAGCTCCGTGGGGCTCCGCCTGATGTAGGGCGGGAGCGGAAGCTGGCCGTATCGGGCGATCGCGGCATCAGAAGTGATCCCAATGAATCGAACCAGGCGATGTCCATCCTCCAACACGGCCACCGTATCGATCTCCTCTCCGGGTCCGAGTGAGACACGCTTACCTGGACGCAGAGCGTTGCCCGGTTTTCCCATCGCCAACCACTCGCCGTTCGGCTGAGGGCGAATCAGGAGGACTTCCGCGCGCGCCCCCGAAGGCCGGGTCGCCAGAAGGCGGGCATGGCGCACTCGAGTGGTGTTGAGCACCAGGAGGTCCCCCGGGTGAATCACGCGGGGAAGCTCCGCAAAGTTGGAATCAACCAAGGCGGCGGATCCCAGATCGATCCTTGGGCCGGCGAGATCTCTTGGCTCACTGGTTCGGAGAACGGCGAGCAAACGACTGCCGGCCCGGTCGGGCAACGGCTCCTGGGCGATCAGCTCTGGCGGGAGATTGTAGTCGAAATCGGAAGTACGGAACTCAGGTGTCAAAGATCGTCGCCTGTCGAGCGGGCGGCGTCAGGCCGAAGCGGCGGTAGGCCAGCGGCGTCACGCAGCGGCCTCGCTGGGTGCGCTCCAGGTACCCTTGTTGGATGAGGAAGGGCTCGTAGACGTCCTGCAGCGTTCCCGGGTCTTCACCGACCGCTACGGCGACGGTCCCCAGACCCACGGGTCCCCCACCGAACTTCTCGATAATGGTGGTCAGAATGCGGGCGTCCATGTCATCCAGACCAAACTCATCCACGTTCAGCCGAGCCAATGCCGCGGACGCCACCGGGGCACTGATACGGCCATCTGCCTTGACTTCGGCATAGTCCCGAACTCGGCGCAACAGGCGGTTGGCCACGCGAGGGGTGCCGCGGCTCCGCCGGGCAATTTCCCCGGCGCCATCCACCTCGATGGGAACCGCCATGATCCCGGCGGAGCGAGTCACGATCTGCTGAATTTCGTCGGCCGGATAATAGCCCAACCGCTCGACGATGCCGAAGCGGGCCCGCATCGGCGGAGTCAGCAGGCCGAATCGGGTGGTCGCGCCCACCAGGGTGAACTTCTCCAGCGTCATAGGTATCGTCTGCGCATTGGGGCCCTCGGAAATTCGAACATCCACCCGAAAGTCCTCCATGGCGGGGTAGAGAAATTCTTCCAGGGCTGGTTTCAACCGATGGATCTCGTCGATGAACAGGATGTCGCCGGGTGAGAGCGAAGTGAGCAGGCCAACCAGATCGCCGGGTTTTTCCAAGACCGGTCCTGATGTGGTGCGAACCTGAACTCCCATCTCGCGGGCCATGAGTATGGCGAGCGTGGTCTTGCCCAAGCCCGGCGGCCCAAAGAAGAGAGTGTGATCCAGTGCCTCACCCCGCCGCTTGGCCGCATCGATAGCAATCTGGAGCGATGCCTTGACTTGGGTCTGACCGACGAACTCGTCGAGGCGCGAGGGGCGAAGAGCCGCATCCGCCCCCGACTCCTCCGGCAGCGCTTCAGGAGTCGTGATCTGGAGTTTGGTCATGCTTTAAGGTAAGAGGTGAGAGGTGAGAAGTGAGAGGGAGTTACTTTTTCACCCGCGCATTCCACCGCACTGGCCGGTCATCGGGTCTAATCAGGTGAAGCGCGTGGCAGCTCACACAGCGATCGGCAGCTTCGGTGACGCCCGCCGGTACCAGCTTCCGGTTGGTCGCCCCGCAACGATCACAGACCCATTCGGCAGTCACGGCAGCCTGGCGCATGCTCATGCTCCTCCGCGGCTGGTGGCGAGCTGTTGCAAGGCTCGCCGGATCAATTGCGGGGCTTCCGCCGGCGCGCCCTCGGCCAGTGCGGCCCGAACCGCGTCATCGGCTGCAGTGACCCCGTAGCCGAGGCCCATCAGCGCTCGAACGGCCTCTTCGGAGCCTGGCAGCCGGGCCTCGGGTTGCTCGACCACCACATCGCTGAATCGGTCCCGCAACTCCAGCACCAGACGTTCCGCCTTCTTCCGTCCGATCCCGCTGACCGAGCTCAATGCCGCGAGATCGCGGGAGAGGATGCTACGCACCGTTCGCTCGGGGCCAAGCGCCGACAGCAGGGCAAGAGCGAGCTTGGGGCCGAAGCCACTGGCGGCCAACAAGTGGCGGAACACCTGGCGCTCAGAGGCGGTGTCGAAGCCATAGAGGGCCCAGCCGTCCTCCCTCACGACCAGCTCAGTGAACAGGCTGACACGGGTGCCACGAGTTGGAAGGCGGGCCGCTACTCCAATCGGCACCGTGACGGCATAGCCCACTCCACCATCAGTCTGGAGTACCAGGGTCTCTCCGTCGCGCTCGGCCAGAATGCCGTTCAGGACGGCAATCATCGCACCGCCATGCCCCGCTGGTGGAGATTCGCTTTGCGCGAGGCCAGCATCAGATGAGTCAGTGCCACGGCAACACCGTCGGCGGCATCCTCGGGGGAGGGAGGAGCCTTGAGGCGAAGAAGTTGTGCCACCATGTATCCCACCTGCTGCTTGAGAGCCGCGCCCCGGCCCACCACGGTCTTTTTCACGGATGCGGGAGAGTATTCCGCGATCTCGAGCCCGGCCAACTCAGCGGCCAGCAAGATGACTCCGCGCGCGTGGCTCAGCACGACTGTGGTGCGGACGTTACGACCGTAGAACGCGCTTTCGACCGCCAGCGCATCGGGAGCATGACGCGCCAGCAGGGCGGTGATGCCATCGTGGATGATATGGAGGCGGGCGGGAAGAGGATCCCGCCCGCGGGTAGTAAGGGTACCGCATTCCACCAGTCGATACTGCCTGCCTGCGCCTCCCTCGACCACCCCGTATCCCAGGATGGCCGTTCCCGGGTCGATTCCAAGCACCTTCACCAGACTGGCCTCAGGCTTCGGCCTCCGCCAGCTGGGCTGCGTCCACATCGAAGTTGGAGAACACTTTCGAGACGTCGTCGAGCTCCTCCAGAACATCCATGAGCCGGACGATGCGCTCGGCGTCGGCCCCTTCCACCCGCACCAGGCTCCGCGGCACCATGGCGAGCTCGGCAGAATCGATGGTGAGTCCCCGGGATCTGAGTCCGTCCTGAACCGAGTGGAACTGAGGCGGTGTGGTCGTGACTATGTATTGATCGCCTTCTCGCACAAAGTCCTCGGCGCCGCTCTCCAGCGCTGCTTCCAGAGCGCTATCCTCGTTATGCCGCGCGGCATCGATGTAGATCTGGCCCTTGCGATCGAACATCCAGGCAACCGAATTGGTGGCGCCGAGGTTTCCGCCATTCCGGCTGAAGGCGTGCCGGATCTCGGCGACGGTGCGATTGGGGTTATCCGTGGTGACCTCGATGAAGATGGCGGCGCCGCCCGGGCCATACCCTTCGTAGGTCAACTCCTCGTAGACGCTCCCTTCCAGCTCGCCGGTGCCCTTCTTGATGGCCCGGTCGATGTTCTCGCCCGGCATGTTGACCGCCTTGGCTGCATCGATGGCGGTACGTAGCCGGGGGTTGCCGCCGGGATCCCCTCCGCCACTCCGGGCAGCCACGGTGATTTCCCGAATGACCTTGGTCCAGGAGGAGGCTCGCTTAGCGTCGGTGATCGCCTTTTTGCGCTTGATCTGCTTCCACTTGCTATGGCCGGCCATGGCCGAGCTCCTTGAGGATCACCGGTTAGCAACACTGCGGAGAATATCGGTGCGGCATTCGAAAACATAAGTGGCGCACCCGCTTGCGGCAACGCACCGGGGCCACTAGTCTCCGCGTTCTATGCCATCGAGAAGACTCTTTTTGGCCGCCGCTGGACTGGTGCTGGCGGCCTGCGGCTCCGAGCCCCGCGAGAGCCAGCCCCCCGCGTTCGGGAAGGCTTTTGCCAACCTGCCGCTGCCTCCCAGCCCGGAGCTGGTCTCACGCAGCGGCAGCTCGGATGCACTGCAGCTCACGATACACACTCCGATGGATCCGGTTGGTCTGTCGGACTATTACCGCGGCGCGTTGAGCCGGAACGGCTGGCGCCTGGTGAGCAGTATCAAGAATCCGGATGGATCGGTGGTGCTCTATGCGGAGCAGAAAGGTCCGCCGCTCTGGGTTCGCATCCGTTCGTCGGAGAAAGGTGGGTCCACGGTGGAGCTGACGGGCGCAGTGGTCGACCCTTCCCGCTCGACGTCCTCCAACACTGGAGCACCGGCCCAGCCGGGAAGATAAGGCTCAATCGGCGTCCAGCATGTCCACGAAGCGAAGCCACTGAGGGTAGAAGAACAGATCGACGAATCCGGGCGACCCGTTCCGATTCTTGGCCACGATCAGCTCCGTGGCGCCCTCCACACCCTGACCCGGCCGATACATTTCCTCGCGATAGATCAACAGCACCACATCGGCATGCTGTTTGACGGCGCCGACCCCGCCCAGGTCATCCAAGCGTGGTCTGGGATCGGGCCGTTCTGCTCGATGATGGCTCAGTTGTGAGAGCGCCAGCACAATCGTGTTTCGCTCGAGTGCCAGAGCCTTGAGGCGCCGGAGCGACAGTGCTACACGCTCCTCCAGCCGGGCTGAGTGTCGGGGCGATGCCATGAGCTGAAGCGAATCGATGATCACCAATTGAGGGCGATGCGGTACTACGTCGAGCGCGGATGTGGTCTCCTCCGGGGCAAGACCTGACAAGGGGCGCACCGTGAGTGGAAGATCGCGATGCTTCACCGCGGCGGCTCCCACTCGTGCCCGGGTCTGGTCGTCGAGCTGGCCCTGGCGCAACTGATCGATCGAAGCTCGGCCCTCCAGGGCCAAGGCTCGTTCCAGCACCCGCTCGGGACTCATTTCACCCGAGAGGTACATCGTGGGCACCCCGCCCGCAGCAGCTCGGAGCGCCACTCCAAGAGCGAGCGCGGATTTCCCGCTGCCTACGTCGCCTCCGAGCACAACGAGATCCTGGCGGCGGAAACCTCCACCCAACACGCGATCCAGCGATGGGTAGCCGGTGGCGACTGTGTCTGCCGCCTTCTCGCCGGCCATCCGCGCATCGATCTGTGCCAAGAGGGATTCTGCTGAGCTAGCAGGGCTCCGTCGCGTGCGCTTGGAAGAACGATCCATGGGTTATCCTTTTGCACCCGTCCCGCTGCTCACCCGAGCGGAGAGTACCGGCCCCGCAGCCCCGCTCACTTGGTGTCGTGCTACCTGGGCTGCCAGAGCGATGGCCTCACCGGCTTCCGCGCCCCCAATCTCGCGTGCCGGGGCAATCAGCAGGCTCAGAACTTGGACTGCACTTTCCGGGCGCAGGTCTTTGAGCTGGTTCACGGCTCCGGCCAAGGCTCGGCGAAGCGGAGGCGCCATCGTGATGCTCGATAACCGATGCTCCAGCGCCTGAATCCGGCGACGTTGTGCCCGTTCCAGAAGGGGTGGGTCGCGCAGCAGGTCCTGAGCAACCCGGAGCGTCAACCACAGGGCAAAGATGCCACCCCGCTTGGGACCACGCCCGATCTGCGGGAGCAGCGTGATCAATGCTGTCGCTGCCGGATCCCATCCCTCCATGTCAGACACTCCGCTGGAGGGCGTCGTAGACCAACGCCGGCCCGATGCCGATCATACAGCGGTGGTGACCCAACGGACATCGTTCCCCACCTTGGCTGCTACACGGCCGGCATGACATCTCGAGCTCCACGATCGCCGCCCGGCTGGTGTAGGGAGCGAATCCGAATGCTCTGACCGTGGGTCCGAAGAGGGCTACCACGGGGGTTCCTACAGCGGTGGCCATGTGCATGACCCCGCTGTCGCCCGAGACCACCCCGACGGAGCGGCGGAGGAGGGCCGCGCTGGCCTGAAGCCCCAGCCGCCCCGCGGAGCTGGCGACTCCGGGCCGATCGGCGAGCGATGCTCCGAGAGTCTCGTCGTATGGACCGCCGACAATCACCCCGTTGTACCCCGCATCAGTGATTCGGCCGATCAATTGATACCAGTGGTCGAGCGGCCATTGCTTGGTGGCATGGGCCGCACCTGGGGCCAGGGCGACCATCGGACGTTCGGGCGACAGCCCCGAAGCTGCCAGCCACTCACTTGCCTTCCGCTCGGCTTCGGGACCAAGCAGAAAGTCGGGCGGACCCCCGTCGGGGAGGACATCGAGATGCTTGGCGGCTGCGAAATAACGCTCGGCCACTGACCGGTGGTCACGATAGTAATTGCGCTTGGATCGAATCAGCATCGCCCGGGCGATTCGATACTTGGGATACGTCGACCATCCGCCCGGCACCAGGGCCCGCAGCGCCAGGCTTCGGAGACTGCCATGAAGGTCGAGCCGATGGGTGTATCTCTCCTGACGGAGGCCCACCGCCAGGTCATGCAGCGGCCGATCCGCCGCAAAGCCGATGACGCGGGTGATGTGAGGATTGTGGCTGAGGAGCGGAACGTATTCCTCCTTGGTCACGAACGTGATCCTGCTGTCCGGGTGGCGACGCCGAATGGCACGGAGCAATGGAGTGGTCAGAAGGATGTCGCCGATCGAGCTGAAGCGGACGGCGAGAACATTCGGTATGATCGGTAAAGGCATCGGCGTGAAGCTATAGCGGAGAACGGCGAGCAGTAAGCGGTGAAAGGAACCGTGAACGATAAGACCCGAGTATTCACTGCTTACCGCTCACCGCTCACGCTTTTACTTTCAAGATCATGCCCCGTCCCAGAAGCATCCTTTGGGTGGATGACGAGGTCGAAAGCTTGACTTCGCACATCCTTTTTCTGGAGGAGCAAGGTTTCGCGGTCGAGACCAGCACCCATGGCGACGATGCCCTGGTGCTGCTCCAGCGCCAGCCGTATGGGGTCGTGCTGCTCGATGAGCAGATGCCCGGTCGCCGGGGACTCGACCTGTTCCAGGCCATCCGTGCCATCGATCACGGCATGCCGGTGGTGATGGTGACGAAAAGCGAGGAGCCCGAGACTCTCAAGGATGCGATCGGGGCCGACGTCTCCGACTATCTGATCAAGCCGGTCAACCCGCGACAGATTCTCTCGGTGGTTACCCGCTTGCTCGAGGGAGACCGGATTCGTCAGCAGCGTCTCTCCCGCGACTTCGCTACCCGGTTTCGCGAGCTGGAGGCCCGGCGGGGTGGGCCCCTGGCCTGGCGCGAATGGGTCGAATTAGTCGTCGAGCTGGCCGAGTGGGAGGTTCGGCTGGGGCAGGCCGATGAGCCGGGACTTCAGGACGCCCTGCGAACGTTGCAGGACAGCCTGCGACAGGACTTTGCGCGGTATCTCCAGCGCAACTACGCTAAGTGGCTTCACGAGGGTGACAGCGATCGGCCTCCCCTCTCGGTCGACATCGGGGCAGAGTTCCTGAGACCCGTGCTCGACCGGCACCGGCGAGTGATGCTGGTCGTGGTCGACTGTCTCCGACTGGACCAGTGGGCCATGATCCGTCCCCTCATCAGCGCGCGCTTCGATATCGAGACCGCCCACTACTTCTCGATTCTTCCGACCGCCACCCCCTTTGCCCGGAATGCCATCTTCAGCGGACTCTTTCCGGCGGAGATCAAGCTGCGCTATCCCCACTGGTGGAACGACCATGAGGATGCGAGCCTCAACGCTCACGAGGCCGAGCTGTTGACCGAGCACATGCGCGAGCTGACCGGTCGGAATGTCCCGGTGCACTATGAGAAAGTGTTCACCGCCGCGGATGGCGAGGGTCTCCTCAAGCGGCTCCCGGCGCATCTCTCTCAGGACGGAGTGACCGCGCTGGTCTTCAATTTTATCGACCAGCTGACCCATGGCCGCACCGAGAACTCGACGCTTTTTGAAGTAGCGCGGGACACCCCCGCGCTGCGCAATCTCACCCGCACGTGGTTCGAGCGCTCCCCCCTGTGGGATGCTCTCCGGGAGGCCGAGCGTCGTGGGGTCCCGGTCTTGCTCACCACCGATCATGGCTCGATTCACTGCCACACGCCGGCGACGGTATTTGCCAAGCGAGACACGACCTCCAACCTGCGCTATAAGTTCGGCGACGACCTGCGGGCGCAGGATCCCGAATCGGCCGTCGTGGTCGACGACCTGCCCAGCTTCGGACTGCCGGCCCGTACCGCGGGGACCCGCCTGCTGCTGGCGACAGGAGACCGATTCTTCGTCTACCCCACCAAGCTGCGCGAGTACCAGGCCCGATACCGTGGCGCCTTCCTCCACGGCGGAGTCTCTCCCGAAGAAGTGCTCCTGCCGATCGCGCTGTTGACCCCGCGTCAAGGATAGACGTGCGGACCGAGCTCAGACTCCTGCGGCTGATTTATCCGTATCGGCGACTTCTGGCTCTTGGTCTCGTCAGCACCTTTGCCGCCTCGCTGCTCGACGGCTTCACCCTGGTGATTCTGATCCCGTTGCTCAAGCACCTGTTCGGCACCGCCGGAGGTCTGCGCACCGGCTCCAGCCGCCTCGAAGCGTTCATGGATCGCCTGGTCGAACCGCTGATCGCGGGAGCGACCCCGACCCAGGCTGCCGGCCGGTTGGTAGTGGTCCTGGCGATCGGTCTGCTGCTCAAGAACTGTCTGAGCTACGCCTCGACCCAGATCTCGGTGCGCGCGCAGGAAGGTCTGGTGCGCGATCTCCGGTCGCGGCTCTTCAGCCATCTGCTCACGCTGGAGCTGGGATTTTTCCAGCGAGTCAAAGTCGGCCAGATCATCTCCGGGCTCATCACCGAGGTGGATCAGACCAAAACCGTGATCACCGCGTCGCTGCTCTCGTTCTTTCAGAACCTCATTGTGGTGGGGACGACGCTCGTCATCCTGAGTCAAATTTCGCTGCGGCTGACGCTGCTGACACTGGTATTCGTTCCCTTCCTGGTGCTGGGCCTCCAACGCCTGCTGCGTCGTCTCCGCAGCCATGCACGAGCCAGGGCATTGGAGCGTGCCGAGATCACCGCCACCGCAACTGAGCGCCTGAGCGCCATCCGCTTGATCCGGGCGTTCGGTGAAGAACCACGGGAGACGGCCGGCTTTGCCGCCCAAGCCGAGCGCTATCGCAAGCGCGTCATACGCACGCAGAGATACTCATCGCTCACCAGTCCGGTCACTGAGGTGTTTGCCGGCTTCCTGGTCATTCTGATCATCTGGGCGGGGACCAAGCCTGGACTGGTCGGCTTATCGGCCCCGCTCGCCCCTGAGGCGATCATCGTCTTTCTCATGGCGGCGTTGAAGCTTACCTCGCCGTTGAAGACCATTTCCTCGTTCCCAGCGACGATGGCGGTGACGCTGGCGAGCGCCGAGCGGGTGTTCGAGTTGCTGGACCAGCCCGCGACCGAAATGGAGCAGCCGGGAGAGGATACCGCTCGGTTCCAGCGGGAAGTGGTGTTCGACCGCGTCTCTTTTCGGTACGGGGACGGGGATCTGGTCCTGAATGATGTGTCTTTCCGCTTGCCCCGCGGGAAGGTCGTCGCTCTGGTGGGGCCATCGGGAGCTGGGAAGACCACAGTGGCCGACCTGCTCCCCCGGTTTCACGATCCTACCTCGGGCCAGATACTGATGGATGGCATGCCGCTTACCCGGCTGAGTCGGCGGTCTGTCCGTGCGCTGATGGGCGTCGTCAGCCAGGACACAATCCTGCTCAATGACACCGTGCACGCCAACATTGCTTATGGCTCGCCGGGGGTAACGCGGGAACAGGTCGAGGCGTCAGCGCAGGCGGCGAATGCAGCCGGGTTCATCAGCGCCATGCCCGAGCGGTATGACACCATCCTGGGAGAGCGGGGCACGCGGCTGTCGGGAGGCCAGCGCCAGCGGATTGCGATCGCTCGGGCGCTGCTGCGGGACCCGCCCATTCTGATTCTGGACGAGGCCACCAGCGCCCTCGATACCGAATCGGAGCGCCTGGTCCAACAAGCCATCGAGCGTTTGATGCGCGATCGCACGGTGCTGGTGATTGCCCACCGGCTGACCACGGTGCGTGATGCGGATGAGATCGTGGTGCTGGATGCGGGGTGTGTGGTGCAGCGAGGCACCCACGAGGAGCTGCTTCGGGCGGGCGGCCTCTACCGGCGGCTGTACGAGCTTCAGTTCCGGGACGAAGAGCCGGTTGTCGCCGTCGATCTCTGAGCGCTCAGCCGGCCCGAACGCCCGGCGGGAGGTTGGTCGTCTCGATCCAGTGCCGGTACATACGGATATAGCCTTCCGCCATCACCAGATGACTGAACCACCGCTCGGCCCGGGACCGGCAAGCGTGGGCATCGCACCGGTCGATCGACGTCCGAAGATCGATCAAGTCGTCCAGCGTGTTCCCCAGCGCTCCCACGTCGGGTGACACGATTTCGGGCAACGCTCCGCGATTGGTCCCCAGTACCGGAGTGCCGCTCATCAGAGCCTCGATCACGGTCAATCCGAAGGGCTCGTTCCAGAGCGCCGGCATCCAGAGGCAGGCGGCGCCGGCGAGCAGATCGGCTTTCCGGGTGCCGTCCACCGAGCCTACATACCGCAGGCTGCGGCGGAGACTCGGCCGCCAGCCACCCGCGATCACCAGGCGGTGGCCTGCGCGCTGAGCGCCCGCGATGGCCCAGCGATAGCCCTTGGCACTGTGCAGCCTTCCCAGGAACAGATCGTAGTCGGATTTTGCGGAGCGAAACTCGAGCTCTGCCGAATCCAACCCGTTATAGACGAAAGCGGTGCCCCCGTGGCGCCGGGCGTGGTCGGCACTCAGGAAAATGGTGTTAGGCAGTGCTGTCGCGCCGGAGCGCAGATTGCCGTGCAGGGTGAAGACGTGGGGAACGGCAGGAGGCGTGGCGAGCGGCGCGTGGGCATGAAGGATATCGACGCCGGCAGGGAGGTAGGGGGTGATGTCGAACGTCGAGCGGTGGACTGCCCGAGATTCCAGCGGCACGACCCGTGCCTCGCTAAGCCGCGATCCCTGCGCCGACAGCACCGTCACCTCATGGCCCAGCTCCGCCAGCCCTCGAGCCAGCCACACGATGACCCGTTGGGTTCCTCCGTATCCCCGGACTGGAAGACGGCCATGAAAGTAGAGGGCGATGTGCATGCGGGGGCAATGTACCGGCCGTCATTCTCGCTCGCCAACCAAGCCTGGGTGTGACGTTTTCGGTCCTGCAGGTGCTCCACCAGGGTGGTGGTGCCGGTTCGGTGACCTCGACCCTCCATCTGAGTCTGGGATTGGCTCGCGCAGGATTCCACGTCCGGTTCGTCTGCCCCCCGGGTTCAGAGGTCGAGCGCTTGGCCCGGGCCAGCGGGCTCGAGGTCCATCCCCTGCGTCTCGTTGCCCGAAGTCACCGACGCAATGCCCGGGCCTTGGCCGACCTGCTGGCGCGCCACCCCGTTGACCTCGTCAACTCCCAGAGCTCGCTTGACCGGCAGGCGCTCGCGTGGCTGGCCTTGCGCCGGAGTCTAGGCGTGCCACTGGTTATCACCCGACGTCAAATGCCGTTGACATTTTTCCTGGAGAATTGGTTGGTGAGCCGAGCCGCGTCACGGGTCGTGGCCGTGAGCCACGCGGTGGGTGAGGCGCTGGTGCGACGAGGCACTCCTCGAGCCAAGCTGGTCGTCGTACCCAATGGGACCATTCTCGAGCGGATCGATGTCGCGATTCCGCCAGGGGTGCTGCAGGAGTGGAAGACCAGGATTGGGTGGGAGCCGTCCCGCCGCACCATTGGCATCGTGGCTCGCCCGAAAGATCAGGCCGTCTTGCTGCGTGCATTGGAGCAGGTGAGAACCCCGGTGCGCTTGGTCCTGGCCGGTATGGAAAATGTCTTGCCGGCTCAGGTGGATCGGGTGCCCCGACGCCACGCGATCGTGGCACTCCCCTTTCTTCCTGAGATCCGACCCCTCTATGAGCTTCTGGAGCTGGTGCTGCTTCCTTCCCGCATGGAGGGTCTGTCTCAGTCTCTTCTGGAAGCAATGGCGTTGGCCAAGCCGGTCATCGTCTCAGCGGCAACCGGCAACCTCGAGGTGGTCAAAGATCGTGTCAACGGACGCCTGGCACCGCCGCTCGAGCCGCACGCATGGGCCAAAGCCATCGACGAACTCCTCAATGATCCTCTGGAGGCCGAGCGGATGGGGGCGGCTGCGCGGCTGACCGCGCGGGAGGAATTTTCCCTCGCGAAAACGATCCAGCGAACGGCCACGCTTTATCACTCGTTGCTTCCGGCTTGACGCGGTTCCGTTTGCTCGCCCGCAGGGCTGATTCTATTTTTTCACCGCTTACTCCAGATGAAGAGGAGATCACTGCGTGCCGAAGGTGTCTGGTTTTACCATCGTGCGAAACGCCGTTCAGCTCGACTTTCCGATTCAAGCGAGCATCCGCTCGATCCTGCCGGTCTGTGATGAGGTGGTCGTCAACGTGGGGAGATCCGACGACGGCACGCTCGAGCTGATCCGCTCGATCTCGGATCCCAAGGTCCGGATTCTCGAGACCGACTGGGATATGACGATCAAGAACAAGGTGCTGGGAGACGAGACCCTCCGGGCCATGCGGGTGTGCCGCTTTCCCTGGGGGATCTACATCCAGGCCGATGAAGTGCTCCATGAAGCGGGGGCGGAGGCACTGGCGCGCGCCATTCGGCAGCACGATTCGGATCCGCGGGTGGAAGGGCTGCTCGTCAAGTACCGGCACTTCTACGGAGATCTCGACACTGTGGGTACTCATCGCCGCTGGTATCGCCGTGAGGTGCGGGCCGTGCGTCTCGACCCGGTGCTCGACATTCGCCCCTATCAGGGCGCTCAGGGATTTCGCGTGGGACCGGAACACCGAAAGATCCGGGCGCGTCTCACCGACGCCGAGATGTTCCACTATGGCTGGGCCCGGCCGGCACGAGCACTGCGTTCGAAGATCGAAGTGAGCCGGGTACTCTACCCCTGGGTCAAGCAGCCCGACGTTGCCCAGCCGCTGCTTCCCTGGACCCCGGGTCTCCGGCGCTTCACTGGCACCCACCCCGCTGCCGCGCGTGAATGGGTGGCGGCCCGGAGACACGATCCCGAGCGGGTCATCGAGCCCCGCCGTTTCCGGTGGCGCTTTCTTCGGTACTATCTCTCCTCCGGCATCGAGCGCCTCACTGGGATTCGGCTCTTCGAGTTTCGTAACTACAAGATCGTCTGATCCAGCGGGTAGCCCCGTCGTTCCAGCAGCAGCTTCACCCGGTGGGCGTAAGTATGATGTTCCAGTGCATGACGCCTCCCCATCTCAGCGATCCGGGCGCGTTCCTCGGGCCGATCCAGGTAGTACCGGACCAATGAGATCGCCTCATCTGCGCCCCCGTACCAGGCGCAGTGAACCCCGTGTCTCCCGAACGCTTCGATGCCTTCCACCCGCTCGCCGAGATAGAAACCTCCACAGCCCATCACCTTCCACATTCGATTCGAGGCCGACGCAACTTGGGTCGGCTGGTCCGGATGGGAGCTGGCGCCCAGCGTCACGGCCGCGCCACCAACAGCTCGCGCGAACGCCTTGCCGTAGGTCGGCCCTCCCACAATCGGCAGGTCAGCCGGACCGTTGCGCCAGCCCGGCCCGCGGATCTGAAGCGTGTACGCCCGGGCCATTGCCCGGAGCAAAGCGTGACGCTGGACCGAGGTCCCGGTCCCGATGAACGCCACGTCACACCGATATTTCGCGGGAATCCTCCCCGCCGGCCGGTCAAACGCGGGGTCCATGCCCTGCGGCAAATGCAGCACATTGGGTATGCCGGCGGCGCGGTAGGTCTCGACCTGAGGGAGATAGGTCGTGAACATCGCATCGACCATTTTCCCCAGCATCAAGACGTCGGGAATCGGCGGGATCCGGAGGTCAAAGTACCAGAACGCCGAATAGCGGCCCCGAATCAGCGTTCTCAGCCGCTCTTCGCCCAGGAGCGTGGCATGGCGACCGAGAATCAGTGCGTCCGGTTCGAACGCTTCCACTCGCCGGTGCAGCAGGGGGACCGCCAGCCGGCCCAGATTCTGAGTCCAGGTCACGGTGTTGACGAGCAGGCAGGTATGGCCCAGCGACCTCACGGCACGGGCGACGGCGGATTCGTTCTTGTGCCATCGTCCGGCACCGATGACGGCGACGCGCAGGTCCACCTCGGCTATTCGGGGTGATGAAGCGATGGTTTCGGCTGGGCGGAAAGATAGCCACTGGGTACCTTACCGGCACATGCGACTACGACTGCGGACGCCACGAGCCTGGCGCCGGGCGCGCCGGACTTTGATCGGGCTGGCTCTGGCCGGGTTAGGTGCGTCGCTCATGGGCGCACCGGTGGTGGGACTGGTGTTGTTTGGATCCAGCCTGCTGGGCCTCATCCTGCTCGAGTCTCACCAGCTCCGGCGCGCCATTCAGGAAAACGAGCGACAACAATATGCGCTCACCCAGATCCGGCCGCTGGCGGGTGACCTGCCGCTCGATTTCAGTCAGTGGGCTGCCGATCCGTTGATGATCTACAATGCGGTACGTCTGGTGCTCGAGGCTCGCCCCTCGCTCATCCTGGAGTGTGGATCGGGTAGCTCGACAGTGATACTGGCACGTTGTCTTCAGGGCCTTGGTCGTGGCCGGATCGTATCACTCGATCATGATCCGGCCTTTGCTCAGCGTACGGTCGAGCAGCTTCGCACCCGCGGCCTGGAGAGTCTGGTCACCGTTGTCATTGCTCCACTGGTAACTCGGAAGGTTGGCGACGAGGTTCTGCGGTGGTACGGTCCCGACTACGAGCCGTACCTGGACCGGCCCATTGATCTGCTGCTCGTGGATGGCCCTCCGGGCAAAGAGGCTGTGTTGGCCCGTTACCCCGCGGTTCCGCTGCTACGGCAGCATCTCTCGGCGGCCGGTGTCATTCTACTGGACGATGGAAATCGAAGCGACGAGCGAACCATTGCTCAGCTCTGGGCCCGGAGCCTCGGCGCAAGCCTCACCCATGTCGACGGTGGACGGGGTGGCTGGTTGCTGCGGCTTCCAGGTGGGGACGGCGCTTCGAGCCGGCTGGCTGGATGACGGCGCACCTGCTGCTGACCTATGATTTCCCTCCCATGGGCGGAGGCATCGCTCGATGGATGGGGGA
>DASSED010000157.1:0-99007 GCA_035695405.1 Gemmatimonadales bacterium | reverse complement strand
GGTGGCGTCGTGAAGCGGGTAAGAGGGTAAGAGGGTAAGAGGGTAAGTGGAGTAAGCGGGTATCTTACCCACTTACCCACTTACCCTCTTACCTACCTCCCATGCCAACCGTCTCCTTCACCCCCAACATCCAGCGTCACGTGAACTGCCCTAGCCTCGAAGTCGCGGGGGAGACGGTTCGCCAGGTGCTCGATGCCGTCTTCCAAGGGAATCCGCGGGCCCGGGCGTACGTCCTGGATGATCAAGGTGCGGTGCGGCAGCACATGGTGGTGTTTGTGGATGGGAAACAGGTTCGCGATCGACAGACGCTCAGCGACTCCGTGGCTCAGAATGCGGAAGTCTACGTTGCGCAAGCGCTCTCGGGGGGGTGATCGGGGCCATGGGCGATCGTTTTCTCATCGCAACCAGGAAGGGACTCTTCACCATTCAGCGCGGCCGGAGCCGGCTGTCGCCCTGGTCGGTCGTGGAGACTGCGTTCTTGGGCGACAATGTCTCCATGGTTCTGGAGGATCCCCGCGATGGCAGCATCTGGGCCGCACTGGATCACGGGCATTTCGGGGCCAAGCTTCACGTCTCCCACGATCAGGGTGCCACCTGGACCGAAACGGCGGCGCCCACCTTCCCCCCCAAGCCGGAAGGCTATCAAGAGGAGAGCGAGCCGGCGGGTGGCCGTGCGATCCCGTGGACCGTGCTCCGGATCTGGTCGCTCGAGGCGGCGGGCAAGGACGATCCGCAGGGACTCTGGTGCGGCACAATCCCCGGCGGCCTCTTCCGCTCGGATGACGGCGGCACCTCATGGCAGCTGGTGCGATCGCTGTGGGATCACCCCAAGCGCCGTGAGTGGTTTGGCGGCGGTGCCGAGTTTCCCGGAATTCACTCGATCTGCATCGAGCCCCGCAATAGCCGGCGGGTGGCCCTGGGCGTTTCCTGCGGCGGCGTCTGGGTCACCGATGATCTTGGCCTCACCTGGAGCTGCCGGGCCCAGGGGATGCGTGCCGAGTATATGCCGCCGGAGCGGCAGTTCGATCCCTACATTCAGGATCCCCACCGCGTGGTGCGCTGCCCGGCGGAGCCGAGGGCGCTTTGGGCCTCGCACCACAACGGCGTCTTCCGCAGCACCGACGGCGCCGCCAGTTGGCAAGAGATCGATGTGCCGCCCTCGAGCTTCGGCTTCGCGGTGGCGGTCCATCCCCGGAAGCCGGACACTGCCTGGTTCGTCCCTGCCGACAGTGACCAGCGGCGCATTCCCATCGACGGGAGAGTGGTGGTTTCACGCACCCGGGATGGTGGCAGGACGTTCACCGAGCTGACCCGTGGCCTTCCGCAACGCCACGCGTACGATCTCACCTATCGGCACGCGCTCGATGTAGACGAGTCCGGCGAGCGGCTGGCTTTCGGCAGCACCACCGGCTCACTCTGGGTCACCGTTGATGAGGGTGACACCTGGCAAACGGTGGCGGAGCACTTTCCGCCGGTGTACGCCGTGAGGTTTGTCGGGGGATAGGGAAGCGGGGAAGCGAGTTCTCTCATGACGGCTGCGCCTACCTTCCCCCCTTTCGAGCTTCCGCACTTTTCCGCCGATCTCGTCGTTCTGGTCCACTTTGCCTTCGTGCTGTTTGTCATCCTGGGTGCGCTGCTGGTTTTGCGCTGGCCCAAGCTGGCGTATCTCCACCTGCCTGCAGCGCTTTGGGGAATTTGGATCGAATTCAGCGGGCGCATCTGCCCGCTCACCCCATTGGAAAACGCATTAAGACGCCAAGCCGGGGAGGCCGGATACTCCGGTGGGTTCATCGAGCATTATATCCTCCCGGTGCTCTATCCCTCCGGCCTTACCCGAACCACGCAGGTGGTGCTGGGGCTCATAGTGATTCTCGTCAATCTGGCCATCTACGGCTACCTCGTCCTGCGCCATCGACCGACGCAAATCTTGTCGTGAGAGTTCTTGCAGCAGCACGACACTAGCAAACCGCCAAGAGAATCCTCTTTCGCCCCAAGGCGTTTGGAACGATCAGAGCTTGCACTTGTTCTGATTCCAGCCAAGCTATTGCCCTCCCATCAAAGCAACCGACGCGCTGGTAAGCGAGTCGAAGCCGCCCAGAATCTGGTAGTCAATTTCTCTACAGCGCGCTTTTTGAGGGGCATAGTCTTTGCCACCTAAGCTGCGGCCTTACATAACGTTCCGCGTACCGAACGAAATCGATTCTGTCAAGTCTCCCTCGGTGGCGGCTGACGATCGGCTCGTTCGGCGGCCGTCTTCCGGTCGCGGTATCGTCGCATGACCTGTCACCCTCTGCCCGGAGTAGCGTATGGTCTCGCTTCGCAGATTCTCTCCCATGGTGCTGGCCACGCTGCTCCTGGTGGGAGTGGGCTGCACCGCGTCCGATACCACCGCCCCGCTCAGCCCTTCGTCGGACCAGCAGGCGACGCCGAGCTTCGGGCTGGTAGACGGCCTGACCAACACGGTGGTGGGCACGCTCGCAACGGCCACTGACCTGCTCACCTGCTCGCCGCAACCATATAAGTCCGTCACTCAGACGATCGGCCCGGCGGGTGGTACGATCGTGATTGGAAAACACCAGCTGGTCATCCCTCAGGGTGCCCTCAAGGCAAAGACCACCATTACCGCGGAACAGGTGAGAGGATCCACCAACTCCCTCAGGTTCAGCCCGGAAGGCCTTCGATTTGAGACCCCGGCGCTGCTCACCATCAGCTACGACAACTGTTTGGTGACGCTGCTGAAGAAGAACATCGTGTACACCAGCGAATCCCTGTCCATATTGGAGCTGTTGACCAAGTCGAAGGACTTCCCCAAGTACGACTACGTCACCAGTCCTATCGACCACTTCTCCCGGTACGCGGTGGCGTACTGATCACGTGATGAAAGACCAGTCTTCGGAATCCGCCGCGCGGCAGGCTCCTGAATCGGGGCCTCGCCGCGCGTCTGATTTTCTGCGTGATGCCCGGGCTCATGAGCGCGCCGGGAGCATGACGGATGCGATCCGGAGTTACCAGGACTCGATTGCGGCCGCCGAGCGGGCCGGGGAACGCGGGGTGCTGGCCGAGGCATTGCGGCGCCTGGGCGTAGTCCATCATCTCCAAGACCAGCAGTCCCTCGCCCGCGAGCTGTGCCAGAGGAGCTTCCAGACCGCCAGCGCGATGGGCGATCCGGTCCTTGCGGCTGAGGCTTTGAATGCTCTGGCCGGGTTCGACTTCGAAAGCGGCTCGATCGAGGAGGCCAGAGAAAAGTTCTATCATGCGTTGGAGCTGGGTGGGGCAAGCGCAGAGCTGCGCGGCCGCACCGAGCAGAACCTCGGCATCCTCTCCAACATTCAGGGTGCTCTGACCGAAGCGCTGGCGCACTATCGCCAGTCGCTCGCGGCGTTCCAGAGCATCGGCGACGAGCGCGGCTGCGCCATAGCCTTCCACAATCTCGGCATGGTGAGCGCGGACCGGGAGCTGTGGGAAGATGCCGATCGCTACTTCCGGCAGAGCCTCGGTATGGCCGAGTCGATCGGCGATGTCCATCTCCAGGGTCTCTGCCTGCTCAATCACGCCGAGGTCCATATCGCGCGGCAACGCTACGACGATGCCCGTCAGAGCGCGGAGGCAGCGCTCGGCATCTTCGATCGGATCGACGCCCGGCTGGACAAGGCGGATGTGTACAAAGTGATCGGCCGGGTATATCGCGAAACCGGCCGCCCCGCCCTGGCCGAGGCGAGGCTCAGGTCCGCCGTGGAGATGGCGGTGAATACCGGCTCAGTTTTGAGCGAGGCCGAGGCATCGCGCGAGCTGGCGATTCTCTACCAGACCATGGGCCGGAACCAGGAAGCGCTGAGACTGCTGAACACCGCGCACCGACTTTTCAGCCGGCTGGACGCTCGGGTGGACCTGGTGGACATCTCAACCAAGGTGCACCGGCTGGAGGAGACCTATTTCGCGGTGGTGCGGGACTGGGGTCAGTCGATTGAATCGTCGGACAGCTACACCTTCGGACATTGCGAGCGGGTCGCGGATTATGCTGTGGCGTTGGCCCGCGAGCTGGGATTGGACGACGAGCAGCAAACCGCGATTCGTATCGGCGCCTATCTCCACGACCTAGGCAAAGTACGCGTACCTCATGAGATCCTGAACAAGCCGGCTGCGCTGACCCGCGAGGAGTTCGCGGTGATTCAGATGCATCCGGTCTGGGGGCTGGAGCTTCTGGCGACGGTGGATTTCCCCTGGGACATCAAGCCGATCATCCGCTGGCACCACGAGAAGTACGACGGGAGCGGCTATCCGGACCGGCTGCGGGGCAACGAGATTCCGCTCAGTGCCCAGATCATCTGCATCGTGGACGTCTACGACGCGCTCACCACGACCCGGAGCTACCGTCCGGCATTGTCCCAAGCGCAGGCGCTGGGACAGATGGAGGAGTGCCGCCACTGGTGGCGCCCGGATGTGCATCAGGCGTTCATGAGCACGATGGCTCGACGGAGCGCGGCCGCTTAAGAGAGGTCTCGCTCCAGGCGCTCGAGCAACGAGGTAGCTCCCAACCGACGGAACCCGGCCGCAGCCTCGGCCTGCCGCTCAGCTGCTTCGGCCCCTCTACCCATTCCCTTCAGTGCTCGAGCGGCCAGCCCGGCACCCTCGGCTGCAAGCAAGGCGCTGTCGTGCTTGAGGGCTGTGCTGCGGGCGGCCTCCGCGTGCCATACCGCCAGCTCCCATTCCTCTTTGTACAACGCGCTCAGCGCCTGTACCCGGTGGACCTCCGCCTGGCCGATGGGGTCATCGGCTTCCGCCGCGTACCGGGTGGCGCGTTCCAGCTCGCGCTCGGCCAGCGCCGGATCCTGACGCTCGATACTGAGCTCCGCCTTGGCGCCGAGGACCAGAGCCAAGAGCCCCGGCTCACCCACCAGCTCGGCGTGACGCACGGCGTTCGCAGCCGCCGCTTCGGCCTCACGCCACTCGCCGGATTGCCGATAGGCGAATCCCAGGTTGTGATAGGTCTCCGCCGTGCCGCGGCGGTCTCCCAGCCGCTGATAGGCCAGGAGCGCGCCCCGATAGAGCGCGGCCGCCTCATCCGAGCGGCCCTGGAGGTGCGCAACCGAGGCCAGATTGTTGCTCGCCCGCGCGAGCATGAGGCTATCCTCGAGCTGGCGCGCCAGGCGCAACGCCTCCGCGAAACAGCGTTCCGCGTCGGCAATGTGGCCGCGCTCCCAATGGAGTGCGCCCAGGAGGTTGAGGGTCCGCATGCGCCCATCCCAGTCGCCTCGGCCTCGGAATTGAGTCAGCGCTTCCTCGGCCAGCGACGTGCCCGCGGCGACGTCACCCAGCCGAGTGGCGGCGGTAGCGGCCAAGAGCTGCACGTCCGGCCGCCGGCTTTCCGGGGTGGGCTCCAGCTCGCGGTACAGCTTCAGGACGTCCCGAAACTGTCCCGCGATTAGGAGCGTGCGGAGCGCCTGTGCGACGGCCATCAGGTGCCTCGCATCAACGTGTCATCCTGAGCGAGCCGGGCACCCGGATGACAGGCAGCTCAGTAGGCAATGGCATAGCGAGTAAAGCCCAGGATGTCGGCGCTGATCTCCTCGAGTGACTCCTCATTGACCGATCCCAGACGAACGAACGGATCCGCCGGCGTCTCCTGCCGCCAGATGGCTAGGGTGTGCTTGATCTGGTCGTCCACCAGGTTGGTGGCGCCGTCCTCATTGAAGTCATGGTCGGCGTGCCGGTATTCAATCTTCAGCTCGGCCGGCTGCGCGGGGTCGAAGGTCAGTCCCGCCGGCTCCATATCGAAAATGATCTTGGCCGGATCCGCGATGCTCACCTTGATCAGGACCGAGTCACCCGGCAGAAACGGCGTCCCGTCAGGCCGCGCGAGGAGGCTCGGCGCCGAGACGCTGAGGCGAAGAAACTCCTCACCCGAGCCACCGACCTCGTCCTGAAAGAAGATCCGGACCTCGCGATCCTCGCCCTTCTTGGCGTAGAAGCTGTCCACCGGATTGAACAACGGCGGCGTCGCCGGGGCGAAGCGGACGACGTTCAGCTCCGAGGGATTCCGGGTGGTGTCCCCGGGGGAGGTCGAGTCCGAGCAGGCGCTCAGGCCGAGCAGCGCGACCAGCAGCGGAATCGGCGGACGGATGCGGTGCATGTGAGTCTCCTGTCAATTGCCTGAATGGTCAGGCTCCATTGGTCTCGTCGGTCCCATCCAGCAGCCGCTGCAACCGAGGCCGGGAAATTCCCAGCCGTCTCGCGGCGGCGCTCTTGTTCCCCTCGGTCAGCTCCAGCATCGCGAGTGCGGCCGCTCGGGTCAGGACCGCCAGCGTCGAGGGAAACGGAAGCCCGCCGGGCTCGGCGGGCGCGACCCCCCGATCCAGGCCCATCTCCTCTACCCGCAGCGTTCCCCGCGGCGACAACACCAGCGATCGCTCGATCGCATTGCGCAGCTCTCGAATGTTCCCCGGCCAGCGGTACTCGCGAATGGCGGACCGAAGCTCCGGCCCGAGCGGCGGCACCGGTAGGCTGTAGCTGCTGGCGATGCGGGTCACGAATGTCTCGGCCAGCAGCTCGACGTCGCCTTCGCGGTCGCGCAGGGGCGGTAAGGTCAGCGCCACCACGTTGAGCCGGTAGTAGAGGTCCTCGCGAAACCGGCCCTGGCTCACGGCCGCTCGGAGATCCGCGTGGGTTGCCGCGATGAGTCGCACGTTCACCTGTCGCTCCTCCTGTCCTCCCACCCGTCGGATCTCCCGACTCTCCAATGCCCGGAGAAGCTTGGGCTGGAGCTCGAGCGGCAAGGTGGCGACCTCGTCCAGGAACAGGGTGCCGCCGTGTGCCAGCTCGAAGAGTCCGGGCTTCGACGCAATCGCGCCGGTGAAAGCCCCACGCTCGTGACCGAAGAGCTCGCTCTCGAGCAGATTGCCCGGGATCGCGGCGCAGTTCACCTCGACAAACGGCTGCGCCGCCCGCGGGCTCTCGTAGTGAATCGCCCGGGCCAACAGCTCTTTTCCGGTCCCGGTCTCGCCCCCGATCAGGACGGTGACGTCCCGATGGACCGCCACCCGCGCGGCTTGCTCCAGGCTCTGCCGGAGGGCCGAGCTGCGGCCGAGGATCGTGTCGAAGCCATGGGCCCGCCGTTCCACCTCGGTGAACCGTCCCGCTTCCGTCCGGCCCTGGACCTCACGGCCCTCGCGCTCGAGCGAACGCCGGAGCAACTCGAGGTCGTCGGGGAGCGCGAAGTAATCTCGAGCGCCGCGTTGCACCGCCGCTGCCGCGATGCGATGGTCGAGCGACGCGCCGATCAGGTATCGGGGCGCGCCCCCGGTAGGTAGCTCCGCCAGGAGATCGAGCGCCGCGCTCTCCGCTCCCCCGGCCAGCACGAGGAGGACGGCGGCCCCACCAGGGACACTCTGCCCCGCCTCCGGAATCCACTCAACGACGCTGGCCCGGAGGTCCCGGGCCAGGTCACCGAGGGTGACGCGAAAGCTCTCAGAGAGCTGAACGATGGCGATGGACCAGCTCGATTCAGTCACCCCCAACTCCGCCCCTACTGATGGTCAGGGCCATCGTCACGGCCATCGTGGTTTTCGTCCTCGAACGTGTCCAGGGCGCTCTTGATGTTCTGCTCCACGAGCCCCTCATTCGGCTGGCCCGTGTTGGCGGTGTTGGGATCCACCAGGGAGCTGGACTGATCCCGGAACCACTTGTCCAGATCCAGGAACAGCGTGAGATCGGTGGCGCCGGTCTCATTGGCGACGAGCGGCGGATTCAGCCCGAACTCCTCTTCGGCGTCAAAGCGGCCGATGTAGGTGAAGTCCGTACCGTTGTAGGTACCGGTCACCCGAACGCTGGCGTCCGCCAGATCGGGATTGGCCTGCACGAAGCTGCCATCATCCGAGGGAGACGCTTTGTGGATCTGGAACTCGACCTTGTCATAGGAGCCAGGAGCCAGCTCGACGCTGAAGCTCCGCGCCGCGCCCGGCGTCCCCAGCGGGACGTCCACCAACAGGGGACCGATCTCCAGCTCCTCGCAGTCATCGCTGACGCCGCCGCCGGCACATTCCGCAACTGCGCCGGTGCGATGCAGCTCGATCTCGCGCAACACCAGCTCGACCTTGTTGATGACCAGGGTGTTGCCGGTGCCGTCCATGAACGTCTCCGGCGTGCCGTTCACTACGAAGGCCGTGCCCGAAATGGCCGCAGGGGCCGGCAGTGTCGCAACATTGAAGCTCACCTGGCTCGAGGTGGACGGACCGGCATCGCTGCATCCGCCGGCGACGACACAGGCGAGGGTCAGGCTGACGGCGCGACTCAACGGACCACGCATAGGGTCTCCTTGTGAGGGGTCGGGGAACGGCCTCTCCCAAGGCAACCGGTGTGCCTTTCAGTAGTTTTTTAGAAGAGCTTGTAAGGTAATAACTTACACTCAGACGCCATGGAACTCCCAGCCTGGCTTTGCAATATTTCGATGCAGCCTGTCACGGCGCGATACAAACGACGGCTGGCTGGAGGCCCCAACCGGAAGCGTCGTTAGCTGCCGAGATAGCCGATAATAGGTCACGATCCCCCGATATGGCCCCGCTCTTCATTTATAGGTAGGCACGCCATGGTTGGATCCTCGGGTCGCTGGCTGGTGGTTGTACTTGGAATCTCCCTGGTCGGATGCGGAGGGGAGCGTCCGCGCGGCTGCGCCGACTGCACCGTGGTAGTGGCCGCCACCGGTGAGCCCAGCAGCCTGATACCACCCCTCGTGGTGGAAACGGTTGCGAGAGACATCAGCGATCAGATCTACTCGCGCCTGGCCTATCTCGAGCCCCACGGCTCGCCCATCGATCAGCGTGCGTTCCGTCCCGGGCTGGCTGACCGGTGGGAGAGGGTGGACTCACTGACCTGGCGGTTTCACCTTCGGCCGGGCACCCGGTGGCAGGACGGGAAACCCCTGACCGCCGAGGACGTGGTCTTCTCGTTTCAGGTCTTTACCGACTCTACCCTGGACTCGCCGGCACGGAGCTATCTGGAGGGTAAAGTCCGCGCGACGGCGGAGGACTCCAACACGGTGCGAGTGGTGTTTACCCAGCCGTCACCGGAACAGCTGTACGATGCCACCTATCACGTGAGAGTGCTCCCTCGGCATATCTGGGACACGATTCCGCGTGAGCGTTGGGCTGCGGATACCAACCTGGCGCATCTGGTGGGAAGCGGACCCTATCACCTCGCGGGCTGGCAGCGCGGCAGTTTCCTGACGCTGGTGGCCGACACGATCGAGTCCGACGCGAAGAAGATGCCGGCCATTCGCCGGGCCATCTGGCGCTTCGCTTCCGATCCCGATGCCGCCCTCAACCTGCTGCTGAGTCACGAAGCCGATCTGATGGAGACCGTCGGGGCGCCGAACCGGGTACAGCGAGTGGCGGCAGACACGAACTTCCGGCTGATGAGGTACCCGGCTGCGGTCTATGGCTTCCTGGCATTCCGAGTGGCCGATGCGGGCGGACGGCCAGATCCCCTGCTGGGGAATCGAGACCTGCGGCGCGCATTGGCCCAGGCCATCGACCGCCCGGCGATTGCCCAGGCGGTATTCGGGGCGGGGACCAAGGCGCCGCCGGGCCCGATGTCCCAGCTTCTCTGGATTTGGGATGATGGGATCAGACCTACGTCCTTCGATTCGGTGCAAGGGAAAGCGGTGGTGAACCGGCTCTCGGGGCCTAGCCAGACGGCAACTATCGACATTCTGGTTCCAGCAACGAGCGGTACCCGCCGACAGCTGGCTCTGGCGATACAGGAGGCGTGGAGAAGGGTGGGGATGAAGTCGACGGTAACGACTGTCGAGTTCCCCGTCTTCCAGGAGCGGCTCGCCAAGGGGAAATTCGACAGCTACATCGGGGCGTATCTGGACGAGCCGAGTCCGCGGGGGCTGAACGAACAGTGGACCCGGGCGGGCTGGTCAGTCACCAACTACGGGCACTATGGGAGCGCCGCCTTCGACTCACTGGTGCGAGCGGCCACCAAGGAGGAGGACCTCGGCAGCGCCAAGCGCCTCTGGCACGAGGCCATGGATACGCTCAACGCCGATGTGCCGGCGGTTTTTCTTTACTCTTTGGTCAACGTGGCAGCGGTCCAGCGACGGTTGGATAACGTAAAGATCGACCCGTACTCATGGATCAGCGGATTGCCGGAATGGCGAGTGAATGAAGGGGCCGCCATGAGGGCGCCTATGCCGAGCGGCGCCGGACCGCGCGCTTCCGCTCCTGCTTCAGCTCGATGACCCCTGCCTCTTCCCTGGGCTGCCGGTAGACGTAGCGCTCCCCCCGGAAGTTCCTCAGCACCACCTCGTCCTCGTTCATGCTTTCGACGTACTCCGGCAAGATCGGAATCTTGCCTCCGCCCCCCGGCGCGTCGATGACGAAATAAGGGACCGCGAGGCCGCTGGTCCATCCCCGTAACGCCCGCATGATCTCGATTCCGGTCTGTACCGAGGTGCGGAAGTGCTCAGCCCCGGCGACCTGGTCCGCCATATAGATGTAGTAAGGGCGAACCCGGGCCATCAGCAGCCGCTGCATCAGCTCGGTCATCACCTCCGGGGTATCGTTCACGCCTTTGAGCAGGACCGTTTGGCAGCCCAGCGGAATGCCGGCATCCGCCAGCCGTCCGAGTGCGGCGACCGCCGCCGGGGTCAGCTCGTCGGGGTGATTGAAGTGGGTGTTGATAAAGAGCGGATGGAACCGCTGGAGTGTGGCACAGAGCTCAGGGGTGATCCGCTCCGGCAGGTGACAGGGGATCCGGCTTCCGATCCGAATGATCTGGAGGTGGGGGATGGCTCGGAGGCGGGTGAGGATGGCCTCGAGCCGGCGATCATTGAGGAGCAAGGGGTCTCCTCCGGACATGATGACGTCACGGATCTCGGTATGCTCCTCGAGATAGCGGAAGGCGCTCTCGAATTGCGACATCGGGATCTTCTCGGGGTCACCCACCTTCCGGCGGCGGGTACAGAAGCGGCAGTAGGTGGCGCAGACCGGAGAGACCAGAAAAAGGGCCCGGTCGGGGTAGCGATGGGTGATGTTCGGTACCGGGCTGTCGGCATCTTCGTTGAGCGAGTCCACGATCCCGTCGACCACGTCCAACTCTTCCACCGATGGCACGTACTGCCGCCAGATCGGGTCGTTGGGAGACTTGATGAGGTCCACCATGGCCGGCGAGATCCGGAACTCGAAGTTCTCGGCCGCGAGCCGCAGCCGGTCGAGCTCGGGAAAGTTCTCGGGACCAAACTTACTGGCCAGCGCCTCCAGCGAGGCGATCGAATTTTTCTTGAGAACCTCTTGCCAAGTTTCCGCCATCACAGCCTCCAGGATTGCGGGCGGTAGGTACTCCTACCGCCGTACCGCCGTACCGCCTTACCGCCCTATCTCCTTTACAAACACGACCTGATCATCGCCCGGGCCGTAGAACTCGGGGATCAGCGCCACTGGGTGATATCCCCGCGCCTGATAGAACGCCCTGGTAGAGGCGTAGACCGCCCGTCCCGCGGTCTCTACCACGATGAGCCGCGCGGCTCCAGCGAGCCGCCGCTCCATCTCGTCCACCAGCGCGGTACCGATCCCGCCCCCCTGGAGCTCAGGCGCTACAGCCATCCAGTAGAGGTCGAAAGTGCCCAGGGTGCAGGGTGTGGGACCCCAACAGATCCAGCCGACCAGGCGGCCGCCGAGCTCGGCGCCGAGCGTGGTGTAGGACCGATCTCCACCGGCAGCGGCGTCGAAGACCTCGAGCGCAACGAGCACTTCATCGTCGCGAAACCGACCCACGGCACGAGTGATTTCCTCGATGCGGGGCCGGTCGGCTCTGCTGAGGGGACGGAGACGGACGGTTATCAGCGTGCCGCTCACGCGGCGGACACCCCGCTGACCAGGGCGTCGGCGGCAGTATGGCTCTGGGACCGCATCAGGGCCTCGTCGACGATTTGCATGACCAGCTCGTCGTAGTTCCAGCCGAATGCCCGGCCCATGCGGGCGAGCCCGGCGTTGCTGGAGAGATCAGGCGTGGGGTTCACCTCGAGTACGTACGGCTGGCCGTCCTCGTTGAGGCGCATATCCACCCGGCCATAGCCTTCGAAGCCGCACATGTGCTCCCACGCCTTCCGGGCGACCTCGGTGATTCGCTGGTATAGCTCGGGCGGCAGCTCGGCCGGGCACACGGGGATGGTGCCTTCGTCCTCCGGGCTTCCCGGGATCCACTTGGCCGCGTAGCTCACGATGGGCCAGGTTCCCTGGGGCAGGTCCTCGAAGCGGATCTCCGCTATGGGAAGCATTCGCTTGCCGATGAAGCCCACGTTGAATTCCCGGCCGGGCACGTATTCCTGCACCAGAACTTCCTCGAACTGCTCCAGCATCTGCGCCACCCGGCGCTTCAGCGCCCGCTTGCTGGTGCAGACGGCGCCATTGTCGATCCCGACGCTCGCATCCTCCGCAGCAGGCTTGACGATGGCCGGCAGAGGGAACTCCGCCGGACTCTTGTTGGCCTGCGCCAGAGTAAACGCCGGGACCGGCACGCCGGCGGAGGAGAGCAGAGTATTGGCGACGTGCTTGCGATGGCAGATGCTGGTGGGCCAGGTACGGCATCCAGTGAAGGGCACGCCGGTGAGCTCCAGGGTACCGACCACGAGGTCTTCGAAGCGGGCGTGGCCGTTGATCCCCTCACAGAGATTGAAGACCAGATCGGCCCGGCGGGCCCGGGAGAGCCAGCGAAAGTCTCCTTGCCGGACCGGCAGGAGCTCAACCTCGTGCCCCCGACGCCGGAGTACATCACGCACTTCATGGACGTTGGCCACGACTGCGGCGACGTCCTGAGGGCTCCACTCTTCGCTGCCCGCGTCGAAGAGGATGGCGACTTTCATCAGGCTACCTCCGCCAGGAGTGAACGGCCGCTGATCCGCTGCCAGGCCACATCGGCGACGGCGCGGATGAGATCGTCGTAGCTCATTCCGGCCGCGGCCGCGGCCTTGGGAAAACAGGAATGATCTCGCGGGTCGGGCAAAATGCCCGGCAGCGGATTGAGCTCGACAACCATCGGACGACCGGCGGCGTCACAGCGGACGTCGACGCGGCACCAGTCGCGGCATTCCAAGGCGTGATAGGCAGCCAGCGCCGCATCCCGAATCTCCCTCGCGAGTCCTTCGGGGATGGCGGCAGGGCACTCGTAGATCTCGAGAGGATTCTCCGGCGTATCCCAGATCCACTTGGCCTCATACCCATAGATGGGCGGCGCACCGCGGGGCAGCGTATCAAATCGCATGCCGATAATGGGCAAACAGCGAGCTTCGTCACCGTTGCCGAGGATGGCCACGGTGAACTCGTCGCCCGGCAGATAGGTCTCGATCAGCACCGGCTCGGAGTACGTGGCGAGCAGATGAGAGACCTGCTTGACCAGTTGAACCCGGTTGCGGCAGACGCTCCGGGTGGTGATCCCCTTGCCCGATCCTTCGTACGCCGGTTTGACGAAGAGCGGGAAGGGCAGCTTGACTCGTCGTGCATCGGCCGGTGAGTGGGCCACGATGAACGGCGCCGTGGGCACTCCCCGATAGGAGAGGATCTCCTTGGCCCGTCCCTTGTGCAGCGCGATGGCGCAGGTAAGCGGGTCCGAGGCGTGATACGGAACGCCGAGAAACTCGCAGATGGCGGGGACGTGGGCCTCGCGGCTCGCGCCGTAGAGGCCTTCCGCGATGTTGAAGACGAAGTCGGGCCGGAGCAGCGCCAGCCGAGCGGGAAAGCTGCCGTTGGCCTCGAGCCGATAGACCTGGCCTACGGTGCTGAGCGCCCGCTCCACCGCGTCGATCGTGGCGGGCTCATCCCATTCAGCGTAGAGATCGGGTTGATGGAGGTCTGGTCGGAGAGCCCGACTGGGAGGCTCGTCGGACGAAGGGGATTCAGATTTCGCCCCGGCTGGCTTAGCCGGCGCCTCGGGTTTGAGATTAAAGGCCAGTCCGATCCGAACTGCCAAATGAGCCCTCTACAAAAAAGGCCGTCCGCGAGAGACGAGCCAGGACGAGTGCATGCGAATCGACGTAACTAAAGTAAGAAAAAGTTTTAGGGGGCACAATAGTTTTTGGGGAAATTCGCGAAGCGAATTTCCCCCACTCACCACTCACCGCCGTTCACACCTTATGAAACCCGACACGTCCTGCTTCTCCTCCCTCGCTCGACTGATAGATCTCGAAGTCCGCGAAGAGCGCCGGCGCTTCTTCCTGGAGCACGCGGAGGCAGGCCACCGCCATCCGCCGAATCTCCAGCTCGGCCCCTTCGCCTAATCGGAGCTCCAGCATGGTTCGCCACGCCCGCACGTTCGCGCTGGCGACGATCTTCACCTCGGTGGCGTTGGGCAAGACGCTCCGGGCGGCCTCGCGGGCCATCTTGCGGCGGTGCACCTTGTCCTCCACCCACTCGTAGCGGGCCATGAGCCGCTCGACCGCCGCGACGTAGGCCGCCTGCGCCGACTCGACCTGACGAATCCAGTCCGCCTCGAGCGCCGGGTCTCCCATGATCGCCGGGGGCATGACGAAGGCGGCGTGAGACTCGTCCACGTACCGCTGCGAGAGCTGGGAGTAGCCCCATCCCGCGCGATGACGAACCAGCTCATGGCTGCACGAGCGCGAGATCCCCTCGATGAGCATCACATAGGTGGAATGCTCGAAGACCGAGCCGTGCCCCTGCCGGAGGATGTTCCGGAGATACTCCGCGGTGCTCCGGCCCGCCGGGTTATGCTGGCTCATGTAGCAGAGCCGGCCGGCGAACTCCGCGATCCGCTCCCCGTCGCTCGAGTCACCCTTCCATTGGATCCGGAGATGCTCCGGTTCAAGGAACTGGGGCCGCGCGATAAGGGTGACCCGGGGGGCTCGAAGGATCTCGATCTGATCGGTCACGAGCCGGGCGTCGGTGGTGTCGAGGGGCATGAGGAGTTCAAGAGTTGAGAGTCGAGAGTCTAGGGTCCAGGGTGTCGGCGTCGGCCAACTCCAATCTACTCCGCCCATACCCGCCGGTCCGCTCGATCTCGCGAAGCCCGCGGTCCAGGTCGGCCGGGAGCGCCGCCGCCGCGGATCCCACCTTGAGCCGGCGGATCGGCGGCTCACCACCGCTCAGAATAATTCCGGGGTTGAAGACTCCGCGAGGATCGAAAATCCGTTTAATCATCTGGAACAGGTCGACGATGTCGGGGCCATACACCCGTTCCACCCATCCGGTCCTCAGCCGCCCGTCCCCATGCTCTCCGGTAGGAGTCCCGCCCAGCTGGACCACTGTCTGATTGACCTGGTCCATCAACGCTGCGATCGATTCCTCCCAGCCATGGCGGGTCACATCCGGCAGCAGGTTCACATGGATATGCCCATCGCCTGCGTGACCGAACAACACCACCGGCACTCCCCGCTCCGACGCCGCCTGTCGCACGGCGCGAATGTAGTCACTCATGCGATCCAGGGGGACGCAGGCGTCCTCGATGACCTGAAGCGATCTCCGGCTCTCCGGTAGCCGAGCCAGAATGGGACTCGCGGCATGGCGAATGGCCCAGAGCCGGGCCGCGGCATCGGCGGAGTACGCCGCGTCCACGGACTGCGCCACCGGTCGGGCTCGGGCGGTAGCGTCGGATAGCGCGTTCCTCAGCGAGGTCGGGTCTTCCCGCTCCAGCTCGACCAGAAGCACAGCCTCGGCTCCGGGAAACCGGATGCCGGCACTCCCGACCTCATCGGCGCTGATCAAATCCAGAAAGCTTCGGTCCAACAGCTCCAGCGCCGACGGTTGGAGCGAGCTCAAGCTCGCGACCGCGGGCGCCAACTCGTCGAGTGACCCCAGAGCCATTCGCAGCCCTGCGCGGCAGGGAGGGATCGGGTCGAGCCGCCACTCAACCTCGGTGATAATGCCAAGGGTGCCTTCCGCACCGATCAGGAGGTCCAGGATATCACCGGATGCCAGATACGCATCGAGCGCATACCCCGAGGAATTCTTCCGAGTCTTCGGGAAGCGAGCGGCCACCAGCCCGGCCGCTCCGGTGATGGCATGACGAGCCTGCCGCTCGAAGCGATCGAGTACCGCCGATGCCGACCCCTTCGCCGGGTGACCGCGGCGCAGGGTCGAGCTCACTCCATCGGCGGTCACCAGAGTGAGGCCCTGGACCCAGTGGCGAACGCTGCCATACCGCACTGATCGGGCGCCAGCGGCGTTGGTGGCCACCATACCGCCGGCCGTGGCCCAACGTCCACTCGATGGATCGGGCGGAAGACGCAGCCCGTGCCGAGCCGCCGCGGCGTTCAGCTCGGCCAAGGTGACGTTCGCGCTGGTAATGGCCACCCGGCTGCCCGGATCTATCTCCAGGCGACGAGGCAGACCAGTGAGATCGACCACGACCCCATCTCCCACGTTACCACCTCCCATGGCGCTCCCAGCGCCTCGGGGAACCAGCGGTAGGCCGTGATCTCCGGCCCAGCAGACCAGCAGCTCGATGTCCGTCGCATGTGCCGGCACGCACACCGCCCGGGGCACGATACGATAAATCCCCGCTCCCTCGGCGTAGGCCGCACGGGCTCTGGGATCGGTGCGATAGATTCCTCTGATTTTGGGAGGAGGCAGCATCGCAAAAAGCTAACTATCTTCTCACTCTATGGCTGACGCACCTCGGGCCCAACTGATCCACATCGATGTCGACCGCCGGCTCGGACATGAGTGGGATGAGTGGGACGGTCAGCCGCTCCCCAATCAGGGCAATTACGACTCACCACCAGTGTTGTTCTTCGGCTGGTCGGCCCTGACTCTCGCTGCCGGACTGGCTGGGGTCGCCTTGGTGCTCTACCTGCTCACGCCCCGCATCGCCGCGCTGCATCCGAAGGCTCCGACCATGCTATGGAGCGCTCTGTTGCTCATTACGTCGGTGCTCTGGCTCTGGTGGGCGCTGCTGCTGCTTTCCCACCAGGTCGGGCGGTCACTCCTCCCCGAGCGCCTCGCGGAGCGGGGCCCGTTTCTCGGCCTCATGCGGCTGACGTCGATGGTGGCCGGGCAGTTCGGCCGGCGCGACTGGGTCGAGAATGCCGCCGTCAAGGTGTATAACGAGCTGGCGATCAGGCGGGGGCGAAAGGTCGATCAGGGAGAGCTTCTGCTCTTGATCCCGCGCTGCCTCTCTCGCGTCACGCTCGACGGCGTGCTCGGGATCGCCGGGAAGTACGGAGTTCCGGTGTTCGTTGCCACCCGGGGGCAACTTGCCCGGCGGGTCATCCGCGAGCGGCGGCCGAGAGCAGTGGTCGCCGTGGCGTGTGAGCGGGATATGGTGAGTGGCCTGCATGATGTCGCGGGTAAGATCCCGGTGCTCGGTCTCACGATGACGCTCCCATCGGGACCGTGCAAAGACGCCGCGCTTGACCTGGCGCAGCTCGAACGGTGGGTGCAGGCGTATGTGGTGTGATGCTACTCCGAGTCGTCTCCTCCCCCCTCAACTTGCTCACTCGGCTTTCTGGGCCGGGTGGGAGCCTCGGCTTGAGGGCCGGGTGCTCCGCCGTAGCGATCGACCAGCTGCTTCAGCGCTCCTTCCACCCTGACCGCCACCGGATGATTGCGGGGTACCTGCCGCTCCAGCTCCCGCTCGGGTAACGAAGGGTCCAAGACCGGCCGATAGAGGGTCTCCACCGTAAGCTGCGAGCTACCCGGGCGAGCCGGATCGGCCCAGGCACGAACCCGCACCACTCCCGGGCCAAACTTTCGCGCCGGTGCCGGACGTCCGCTGGCTGCAAGAAACCAGCCGGTCTCGATGTAGCCATCGCGGAGCTGGATCTGGCGAGTCGGAATCGAATCGGCCTTCAAGGCCTCCGCCAAGTGCCGAGTGGCCTCGACGACAGGAAGCCGGACCTCGGTGCCGGCTGCCTCAGGATACGGAGTGATCGGTGGACGAGTCGTATTCGGGCGGCACGCCGCCAGCTCCAACGCACAGGCCACCAGCGCAAGAGAGGCTTTCACCCGTCAGTCCTGATGGGCCGGCGTGCCGGGTGGGTGGGTATGCGTGTGAGGAAGAGCGCCGGCTGAGTCGATCTGTCCGGCTGAGCTGTCTTGGGCGTCGGCGGGCTCGTCACTGGGTTCGTCCGATTCGCCGGCAGCGTGATGATGATGGCCCTCACTCCGCTCTTTGAGCTCTGCCTGCAGCACGGCGCTGGGCACTCCCGCCGCATGCTCGAAGACCAGTTTGCCTCCGTAGATCGCGGTAGCGAACATCACCCCCAAGCCGCCCACTGAGAGGAGCACGCTGGCCAGGCGCTCCCCACTCCCCATCCGGCGTTCGCGTACGAGCCGCCACAGCGCCAACACCGCGAAGGTCCCCAGGGTGATCAACGCCAGGGTTTCGTGGGTCTCCATGACCCGGTGCACTTCTTCCCCATGCTGAATGTGATCCTCAGCCTGGAGGCCCGAAATAACCGCCAACACTCCCCCCACCGCACCAGCCATCAGGGTCCAGAATCCCACGGCTCGGAGGGTCTGACTGCGACGCGCCAGGGCTAGGACATCGAACAGCACGGCGATCAGGAGCAGGGCAGTCGGGAGATCGTTGAGCGCAGCGTGCAGCCGAGGCCAGTCGTAGCCGAGCATGATGTCTCCAGCAAAGTTGAGAGCGGTGCGTGGCGGTAACCGGTGAGCAGCGGAAAAGGGACCGGCCCGCTCACCGCTTACCCCTCACCCCTCCAAGGCCCAGCTCGACCGGCACCGGCGGATCGGCGCTGTAATCATAAAAGCCCTTTCCGCTCTTCCGGCCAAGATAACCGGCCAGGACCATGCGCCGGAGCAGTGGGGGAGGAGCATAACGGCTCTCCCGGTAGGCATCGAACAGGATGTCCGCGATGCGGACCACCGTGTCGAGTCCGATAAAGTCCATCAAGGTGAGTGGCCCCATAGGGTGCCCGCAACCCAGCTGCATCCCGCGATCAAGGTCCGAGGTACTGGCGACCCCACGCTCCCGGGCCCGGGCCGCGTCAAGGAGAAAGGGAACCAGCAGGAGATTGACGATGAACCCCGGGCTGTCGGCGGCAATGACGGGTTCCTTACCCAACCGGTGGGCAAACTCCAGCGCACGCTCGAAGGTCTCTTGATTGGTGGTGACCGTACCGATCACCTCGACCAGAGGCATCAACGGTACGGGATTGAAGAAGTGGAGGCCGACAAAGCGGTCCGGCCTTCGGGTGGCCGATGCCATGGCGGCGATGGAGAGGCTCGAGGTGTTGGACGCAAAGATCGTTTTCGGAGGGCAGAGCCGGTCGAGCTCTTGCCAGAGACGGTTCTTCAGCTCCAGATCTTCGGTGACTGCCTCGATGATAAAATCGGCATCGCGCAGGGCGTCGAGTCCGGTATGGAAAGAGAGCCTCCCCAAAGCGGCATCGCGGTCCGCGGCCGTCAGCTTCCCCTTCTCCACCAGTTTGCCCAGCGACTTAGTGATCCCGGTGCGTCCCTTCTCCAGCAGTGGGTCCGCCACATCTCGGACCACCGTGGCGAATCCAGCGGCTGCCGCGCTCTGAGCGATACCGCTTCCCATGAGTCCGCATCCCAGTACGCCGACCTTCATGATCTCAGGCAATGGTCGCGTCTCCCAGCAATCCTGCGGGGTTCTTCGCTGCGCTCAGGATGATAGCTGCGCTCAGGATGACGAGGGTGATTTGAGTGCCTTACGGACCTCCTCGGCAAGCAGACCGAGTATCCCTGCCGTCCGCTCGGTCAGCTGGCGTTGAGGCTTGCCGGCGCTCTGTTCCACGGAATCGAGGGCTCGCTCCAGCCCGAGCTGGAGGCGGGCCAGAGTCGGCGGATAACGCCGGAGCACAGTATACCCCAGGGCCAATGCCACCGGCAGCGGTATCAAGGCGAGCGGCAGCACGGCTCCCAGGGTAGCCAGGATGGCAGTGGCGGCGGCGCCGGAGGTCGCCAGAGCGGCGCTCCCACCGACGTAGCCGCCTCGTGTGGGGCCGGCATCGGCCGTCAATGTGACGTGGGAGTAGCCGGATTCGAGCGGGAGTATGATGGCCGAAACTGTCGCGGCGCGGGACAACATGAAGGGCCGTGACTCGGACCCGAGCGCTGCGGTGGAGCGGCGAAACACCGCGTACAGTCCTCCCAGCGGCTCCCAGGTGATCCGGCCGGGCAGGGCGCGCTGCACGCAGAGCAGCTCATTGGTCTCCATCCATTTCAAAAGGGAGCGCTCGACCGCCTCAGTTTCGCAAGCAATGACCCGATGAGCGACCGCCTGTCCGGGACCGGCGATACGATCGAGCAGCCCCATGGCCGCAGGAACCGCGATCCGGGTGCGCTCCTCCAGCAGCGCCTGCTGGAGATAGCGCACTGGAATTCCCACCTCCCGGCCGAGTGTAATCAATTCGTCTGAGGTCAGGGTATCACCGATCTCCTGCTCGGCGCTCTGCAGCTCGGCCGCACGGTGGATGATCCGCTCGAGAGCGGCGCGGTCGATCCGGGCGGTAGGACCCTCGCTCATGCTACTCCTTGGGAGGGGCCTTTGCCGCCTCGATTCGAAGCTGCGACATCAGGGAGGAGATCTCGGAGGCGGGCAACGCCGGTGTGGCCGGCTCCGAGGAGCCACCGGAGCGGGGCGTACTTCCGGCAATCTGGTTGAGGAAGGGACGGAAGAGCTCGATCGGAATGGGGAATATCGTGGTGGAATTGTTCTCCGCTGCGATTTCCGTGACCGTCTGGAGATAACGCAGCTGCAGCGCGCTGGGCTCCTTGGCCAAGGTGTGAGCCGCCTGGGCCAGCGTCTCGGAGGCCTGGAGCTCTCCTTGGGCGGCGATCACCTTGGCCCGCCGCTCCCGCTCGGCCTCCGCCTGCCGGGCCATGGCCCGCTTCATCTGGTCGGGCAAATCGACGTCCTTGACCTCGACTGCGGACACCTCGATTCCCCACGCCTCGGTACGCTCGTCGATGATCTTCTTGAGAACCGCGTTGATCTTCTCCCGGTCGGAGAGAAGCTCATCGAGCTCCACTTCCCCCAGCACCGATCTCAGAGTGGTCTGGGCCAGCTGGCTGGTGGCGTAGTGATAATCCTCGATCTCCAGTACCGCCTTGGATGGATCGCTCACCCGCATGTATAACACCGCGTTCACCTTCACGGACACGTTATCGCGGGTGATAACGTCCTGAGGCGGGATATCGAGCGCAGCGATCCGGAGCGACACCCTTTTCTGGCTGGCGAATCCGGCCGGCAGGAAGATGAGACCCGGTCCCTTGGTGCCCCAGAAGCGTCCGAGAAAGAAGCTCACCCCGCGCTCGTACTGGCGAAGCACCCGAAGGCTCAGGAACGAATAGACGACGGCGATGGTCAGTGCCGGAACCAGGAGATCCATGGCTCGCCCTTAGCTGGAGAAAGCCTCGACTACTACGGCCGCGCCCTGTCCTCCGCCGATACACGCACTGCCCAGGCCGTAGCGCCCTCCCCGCCGGCGGAGCGCGTGCAGCAGGTGAAGCGTGATCCGGGCGCCGCTGGCGCCAAGTGGGTGCCCGATGGCAATGGCCCCACCGTCCACGTTGGTGCGTTCTCGGTCGAGCCCGAGCTCCTGCTCGACAGCGAGATACTGGGCGGCGAACGCCTCGTTGACCTCGATCAGGTCCATATCCTCGAGCCCGAGCCCGGCACGTTCCAAAGCCCTGCGCGACGCGGGCACCGGGCCCAATCCCATGGTGCTCGGATCGACGCCGGCACTGGCCCAGGCAAGGAGCCGGCCCAGCGGTCGGAATCCGCGTTCCTCAGCATAGCGTCCGCTGGCCAAGACCAGAGCCGCGGCGCCGTCGCAGATGCCGGAGGCGTTCCCCGCGGTGACAACCCCATCCTTCTTGAAGTATGGCGGGAGCTTTGCGAGTGCGTCGACGCTTGTGGCGGGTCTCATGTGCTCGTCCGACTTCCACTCTTCCGACTGTCGGGTCTTTCGATTCTGAATGGTGACCGCCACCGTCTCGTCCTCGAACGCCCCGGTCTTCCATCCGGACGCCGCGCAGGACTGGCTGCGCGCTGCGTAGCAGTCTACTGCCTGGCGACCGATGCGATATCTCTCGGCCAGCTTCTCGGCGGTCTCAGCCATCGAAAGCCCGCAACTCGGGTCTCGCAGCGCCTCCCACAGGCTGTCTTCCAGAGGGGCAGCAGGACCCAGCCGGAGTCCCCAGCGAGCTCCCCGGACCACGTGAGGGGCCTGACTCATCGACTCGGTTCCACCGGCGAGCACCACCCGGGACTCTCCCAGTACGATCTGCTGTGCCGCCTGGGCCACCGCCTCGAAGCCGGAGCCGCACAGCCGATTGACGGTAACGGCGGGAGTATCGATTGGCGCGCCGGCCCTGAGCCCGATGTGCCGTGCCAGGTAAATGGCGTCGGGCGAGGTTTGCAGGACGTTGCCGAAAACGACGTGCTCAACGGATTGAGGGTCAATCCCCCCTCGACTGAGCGCGCCTTGGGCGGCGATCACTCCCAGATCGGTGGCGGAGAAATCCTTGAGGGTCCCGCCAAAGCTTCCGAATCCGGTACGAGCACCCGACAGAAAGACCACGTCAGATGTGCTGGGGGTGCTCACGCGGGGGAATCCGGCGAGGAAAGTGCTGGCATGGGAAGCATTGGAACTGGAAATATAACCCCTGAGCTGTCGATCACGGGTTCACCGCTGCACCGCACCCAACACAGTGCTTCCAACCCGGCTCGAGCTCGGTGCGACACTGAGAGCAGTGGGTGGGTGACTGGCGCGCCCCACACTCTGGGCAAAATTGCACCTTGCGGCCAGGGGGCAGCGCCGCTTCGCAGCTCACGCAGTGGGGAGGTGTTTCCTTTAGCTTCTTCCTGGCAGGAGCGGACTGCTTGGCAGGAGCTGGCTGCTTGGTCGGAGCCGACTGCGGTGGCCGAGGCTGCACTGCCGGTTGGCGCTGTTCCCGTGGCGCATACTTCAGGTCGTTCGATGGACGGAGGATTTGACGCAGCGGCTCCGGTGCCAGTCGCAGTGAGACCTGCTCATGCTTGTGGAGCAGAGTGAGATCTGGATTCCTGCTTCTGAGCTCGGTTGCGAACTCTACCTGAACCTCTTCGGGCTCGGTTCGAGCCAGACCACCTTCTCCGGCGCAGAGCCGCATGAGCGCCAGCTCGTAATCCTCACTGGTTTCCAGTTGCAAGGCGCGGCGGTTGGAACGGTAGGGAAGGATGCTGTCGCGAATCTCAGAAAGCTGGAGCGGCTGGTGCAGTCGGGCCGGGTCTCCGGCCGAGAGGCTACGCACCAACTGGCGGTAGAGGCGCTCCAGCTCGCTCACGGATCAGTCGCCTACCGGCAGGCCGCTGGGGACGCTGGCTGGAATCGTGCCGGTCAGACTCCGCGCCGCCGGATCGGTGAGGGACTTGAGGAACGCCACAATGGAGCCGACATCCGCATCCGTGAGCTCGAGCGGAACCCCGACCCGATTGTCTATCGAGGCGGCCATCGCATCCAGAGTGGAGCCGTTGGACAGATAGGTCGAGGGCAGATCTTCTCGCAACTGGGTTGGATCATAGGAGCGGAGCGCCGCAAAGGTATCCAGGTAGTGGCGAACTGCCGCTTCCAGGGTGGTGTACGCGCCGTCATGCATGTAGGGTCCGGTCAGCTCCACATTGCGTAACGGAGGAGTGCGGAACTGATATCGATTGTCCGGCTCCCCAGTGACCCGTTCTCGGCCGTGGTCTTCGGGGCTTTCCGGACTGAATCCGGGACCGATCTGAGGAACTCCCAGGCTATGGAATTGCTGGTCGGTGAGGTGAGGCCCCACATGGCAGGCGCCGCAATTTCCCTTGCCGAAGAAGAGTAGAGCTCCTCGTTTCTCTTCCTCGGTCAAGGCGCCGTTGTCTCCCCCGATGTAGCGATCAAAGGGAGAGTTGTCGAAGGTAAACGCGTCGGTCTCGAAAGCGGCGATGGCGTTGGCCGCGTGCTGAAATCCGAGATCGGAGGGAGCCACTGCGGGATAGGCGGCCTGGAACAAGGAGACGTACTCGGGGATGGCCAGGATGCGCTGCATGACCGCGGCCCACACTGCGGGCTCTTCATTATCGCCAAACTGAGCCAGCTCATTGGGTGCGCCGAAGCGATCCACGTCTCCGGCTCGGCCTCGCATTTCCAATCGGGTGGTGACCGGCATCATCGCCTGAGCTGCGAGAGCGCCGGACAAACCTGCTGGCAGACGGTCTCCGGCCGGAGTCTGAAGCTCACCAGTGGTAGAGCGGGAAACCCGGCCGTCCCAAAACATCTGGGTAAACTCCGGGTATCCTCGATTGAACAGCTCCTGGGAGTTGCGAGGCACAAACTGGGGAGCCTGGGATAAAGCCCGACTCGGCCCGCTTCCCGTGCCGCCCGTGCCGATCGAGAGCGACAGACCATCGGTGGTGCTGTTGATCGGGTTGTGGCAGGTGGCGCATGAGACGTCCCGGTTGCCGCTCAAGATCTTGTCGAACATGAGCGCTTGGCCCAATCGGACCAGCGCCGGATCGGCGCTGGGCAGCTGGGTCAGTGCTGTCACGTGCGCAGCCGCCATGCCCCCTCGTACCTGGTTGTCGAGCTCGCTGTCTGAGGTGGTAGAGCTGTCGCTGCAGCCAATTAGCCATGCAGCTGCCAGGAGTGCCGAAGCCGCGCAGATAGATCGCAGGCTGTATAATCCCAAAGCTTAGATCTCCCTTCCGATGGTCTTCACCGACTTAGGGCGTTGAGGCTAAATCAATGATCCCGGTAATGAAAGGTCCCCACGCTCGGTGCCGAAAGTCGCTGATGCTTCTCAGCTTGGGCCTCTTGGTGCTGGTTGCGCGACTGTGGGGGCAAGGGGACTGCTTTCCTCCCAAGGACTCACACGAGGCCCAACTCTTCGCCGCGCTCGCCGTCCCCCTGAGCTTCAGTCTGGCAGAAGCTCCGCAAGTGGTGGACCGCGGCGGTATCAATGTCGCGTTCGAAGCCACCTACCTTCCCGAGATAGATAGAGAGATCCGGACCCCGACCATCTGCCGGCCTGGGAAGGGGCCCGAACACACCGATCTGCTCTTTGCCGAGCTCCGGCCTCGAGTCACACTTGGCTTGCCCGGTGGATTCGTGTTGGAGGGAAGTTGGATCCCACCTATTCGGCTCAATGGCGTGAGGGCGGAACTGATCGGGGTGGCACTGCAGCGGGTTTTTCCAATTTCCAATACTCCGGCCATCGTTGCGGTCAGAGTCCATGGAACTGGAGGGTTGATACGTGCGCCGATCACCTGCGAAGCCGCGGCGCTCAGGGATCCCACCAGCGAATGCTTCCAGGGTACCTTGTCCGACGATCACTACCATCCCAACGCCTTCGGTGCCGAAGGTGCGCTTTCCTGGACCCTGGCCGGGGGCCAGCTGCGGCCCTTCATCGGGGGCGGAGTGAACCTGCTCCACCCTCGCTTTCAGGTGAATTTCACCAACCAGTTTGGGCAGCTGGACAATCGCAAAATCGAGGTCGATCTCACCCGCGGGGCTCTGTTCGGCGGAGCGAGTTGGAGTCCGGATAAGCGCTTCGCAGTGTCGGGAGAGATCTACGGTGCTCCGGGAGACGATGTTACCGGCCGGGTCCTCTTGAGCTATACCCTCCGCCGCGGCACCTGACGAGGCGAATCTCACTCCGCTAAAGCGAAACTCTCTCCGGCCGCGAGGCGGCCCTCCAGCTGCTGGAATGCAGCGTCCGGATCGTATCCGAGGAAGTGGCCCTTGCCCTGCTTGCGCTCGAGCCAGTCCAGGAACTCCGACTGGACGGGTCCGGGCGAGGTCTTCCCTTCGCGTGCTGCCGCGATGGCGAGGTCGTTGGCGTACTCGTTCTTAGGGTGTCCTCGATGGCCTCTGACCCAGGTCCACTGCACCTCATGGAGCCGTGCGGCATCAGTCAGGTCTTGCCACAATCCAAGATTTTCGATGGGGCCCACCTTCCGGGTCCATCCCCGCGCCGCCCAACCGGACACCCACTCGCGCATCCCTTTGACCAGGTATTCGGAATCGGAGACCATGAGCACCCGGAGCCTCTTACCTTTGGCGGCCAGCAACCGCAGGACCGTGATAGCGCCGGTCAGCGCCATGCGATTGTTGGTCGATGCCGGAGCGTAGGCATAGAAGTCCCGCCGCTGGATTCGGCCCCGGCTTCGAACCTCGATCAGGCCACCAGCCCCGCCCGGATTTTCCCCTTCCCTGCCGTTTCCCAGACAGCTCTCGTCGAGATGCACCACGGTGGGGCTCATTCGATGACCTGAAAGCTGTCGAGCTCATCCAGCCGGAAGGTCAGCTCCTCACCGGTCATCGGCAACCTGGCCACGAGCGCCTCATGCGGGCCCGCGGCCCCCACTCGGGTGGCCACCACGATGTACTCGGTCCCTCGCCGTGAGAGCGCCACCCGAAGCCCATCCCGTGCGGCCCGCTCCAGCTGATCCATCCGGTCAGTGGTCCAACGAATGGGCGACACCGGTCAGCTCTCCCCCAGCCGGCGTACAACACGCACCTGGCCAGCTGCCCCGGCGACCACGCGTCCGATGACGGCCGTTGCGGGAGTGCCCTCCTCCTGCAGTGCCGACAGGATCGCCGCTTGGTTCTCGGGTGGGACGGCCAGCAGCAACCCACCGGAGGTCTGGGCATCAACGCACAGATAGCGATCGGTGGTGGTGAGATCGGCAGCCCAATCCACCTTCTCGGCCGCCTTGAGGTTTCGTTCGGTGCCGCCCGGTACGATGCCTCTCGAGGCGAGGTTTCGAGTGTGCGGCAGTATCGGGATCGCTTCGAACGCGATCTCCGCCGCCACCTTGCTGGCCTCCAGCATATTGGTCAGGTGGCCGATCAAGCCGAAACCGGTCACGTCGGTGGCGGCACTCACCCCTACCCGAAGCGCTGCGCGGGATGCGCCGTCGTTCAGCGTCGTCATCGAATGAATGGCCTCAGTCATTCCGGTCTCGAGCAGGGCGTCCCGCTTGAGCGCCGTGGCGAGAATCCCGGTGCCCAGTGGCTTGGTCAGCACCAGAACGTCTCCGGCGCACGCGCCGGCGTTGGTCAGCATCCGGTCCGGGTGAACCTCCCCGATGACCGCCATACCGAATGTCGGTTCCACCGCATCGATCGAATGGCCGCCCAGGATCAGGCACTTGGCCCGTTGCGCCATGTCGGCGGCACCCTGCAACAGCTCACCGAGCGTATCGAAGGGCAGCTGATCCCGGGGCCAGCCGACCAGATTGAGGCCGAAGAGTGGAGTGGCGCCCATGGCGTAGATATCACTCAGGGCATTGGCCACGGCGATGCGTCCCCAGGTGGCGGCGTCGTCCACGATAGGCGTGAAGAAATCCACGGTTGCCACGAGGGCCCGATCGGGAGATAACACGAATACCGCGGCGTCGTCGCGGGTGGCGGCGTCGATCAGGACCCGAGAATCCTGAACCAGGGGCAAGTGGCGCAGTACCTGCGCCAGATCGGCGGCGCCGAGCTTACAGGCTCAACCGGCCCCGTGGGATAAGGCAGTGAGCCGGATGCGGGGCTTCTGATCTCTGGGCTTCTCGGACATGGGACTCTCCCGGACGCAATGTGAGTCCTGGCAGTCTATCCCTCCTGCTCGACCCAGATCAACGCCCGCAACGCAATCAGTGCCCGTTCCTGCTGCGCGGTCGAGCCGAAGCTGCCATCGGGCCGCTGCCGGCGCAAAAGCGCGGGGACGGCCCGGCGGATGGTTTCGCGCGCCTCGGCTGACCCCACGGCCAACAACGCGTCCAGGGTGTGAAACAGATCCGCATTGGTCCAGGTGCCGTCTTCGCCCTGGTGGGCGACGATGCTTTCACCCAGTCGTGGCACCATCTGGCGCTGGGCTGGGGAGGCGAAGGCCAGAGAGTGAACTCCCGAGACAATGACGTCCGGGGCAAAGTAGCCGTTCCAGTCGGCCCACAGGGGCTGCAGCTGGATCAAGCTCGTGGTGTGATGCTCGATCTGCTGCCGATCCCCCAGCCCCGCGCGCAGCGCGGCTCGGAGCGCCAGACAGCTGATGGCAAAGCGCGCCGCCGGCTCGGCGCGAAACACCTTGCCGCAGGGAAACATGATCGGGGTGATGCGCTGCTCCGGAGGAGCCGGGGAGAAGAAACCGGAGATGAAGTGCTGGCAGGCGCGATACGAGTGACGCGCGGGGGTACACCCCTGGCTGAAAGATCCCGGCCGGCGCTGGAGATCCACAACCCAGCTCATCAGCCGCCCCCACTCAGCTTCGTTGGTGTCACACCCCAGATCGAGTAGCTCGTGGGCGCGCCAGATCGTAGCCACGACACCGCCATTGACGCTGCCATCGGGGCCGATCTCGTCCAGCATCCGCTTGACCAGCGCGCCTGCCACTGCGTCATCCTCTGGCGTGGGCTGCCCCAGGCTCCTGCGCGCGAGGATACCCTGCCGGGTGGCCAGAGGCGCGAAATAGAGGCGGATCTGATCGATCGCCTCTATCGTGTCGATGGGCGCAGTCACTGCTGCCAGCCCGCTCTGATGGAATCGGCGTTGAGCAACTTGCCGCGGATCATCACCGACTGAATGGCGCGGGTGTTTCGGATATCGGCCAGTGGGTCTTTGCTGAGCACCACGAGATCGGCCACCTTGCCCGGCGCCAGGAGACCAATCGAATCCACCCCGAGCAGCACGGCCCCGTTGCGGGTAGCGGCTCGGAGCGCCTCGCGCGGCGAGAGCCCGGCCCGCACCAGGAGCTCCAACTCCTGGTGCTCACTGTAGCCGGGAACGAGCATGCGATTCGAGGCATCGGTCCCTGTGGCTATGCGTCCTCCTCCTGCCGAGAAAATCCGGAGAAAGAGATCCTGTTTGGTCCGGGCCCGCCGAAAAGAATCGAAGTCGGCATCGGTCCATCCCGCGCGGGCTATGAAGCCCGCCGCATCCCAATCCCGCTGCACGGTAGCGGGGGCGTCGGCCAGTGCCGGATTCCTCAGTAAAGCGGGATCATTCAGTCGACTCAGGGTCTCGTGCAAAACCAGAGTGGGAATCAGGGTGACCTTTTGTTCGTTCAGTCGGGTAGCCACGCGGTCCAGAGCGGCCGAATCGAGATCGGCCCAGCTCCGCTCGGAGGCGGTCCAGCCTGGGAGAAAGCCCCGATAATGCGCGGCGAACAGAGCCGAAGGATCTCGGCTGGCGGCTTCCGCTACTCCACTCAGATGCTCGATGGCCGAGATGCCGTTCCTGGCGGCGGTAAGGGCGTCAGTCATCCCCAGGTGGCCGGTGACAGTCAGGTTGAACGCCCGGGCCTCATCCACGATGGCGCGCAGCAGCGGACCATCGACACGGGTGTAGACATTGATCAGGTCGGCGCCGGCGCTCACCAGGCGATCCACTGCTTTGCGGGCGTCATTTTCAGTGCTCACGGCAATGGCATCGGGGTAGGTCGCGGGGCGGCCGTCGATCATTGCCCCAGCCGCGTACACCCGGGGTTGGGCGATTGGGCCGTGGTTAGCCCGTTTCCGGATTCCGAGCACAGTCACCAGAGACCCATGGAGGTCTCGCACCGTGGTGACGCCCCACGCCAGATAGCGGGCGGGGGCCCAGCCGGCTGCCGGCGCCAGATGGCTGTGGGCGTCGATCAGGCCGGGGATGATCCAGCGTCCGCTCACATCGATTTCGGCCGTTTGCTTGGGCAGCTCGAACCCGGCTCGAGGTCCGACAGATTCAATCAGGCCGTCGCGAATGACGATCGCTGCGTTGGCGAGGGGTGGGCCTCCGGTGCCATCGATGAGCGTCGCCCCGACCAGGGCAAGTCCGTTTGGCGCCGCAGCGCGGCACCCGAGCATCAATATGAAGACGCCCGCCGCCAGAAGTCGCGATCTAGCGGGGATCACTGGAGGTATGATCGTGAAGAATGCGCCAGCCCTGAGGGCGGGATTCCATGACCAGGGTAAAAGGCCCGCTCGAGGTGATCTGGCCCGCGCGTTGCAGGACATAGCGCCCAGTTACCAGCGCCAGGCCCGATCGGAGAGGCCTGACCTCGAGCTCCTCGAAGTGGAGGCTGTCTCGCTGAGCCCCAGGCTCGAAGCGCGGGCGGTAGCGCTCACGAATGAACTCGAACCCATGGCGCGACCGGCGTCCATCCACGAACGTGGTCGTGCTCTCGGGAGCGTAGTCCGACACGAAACCGTCCAGATCGCCCCGGTTCCAGTCAGCCGCCGCCCGGGTCAACTGCGCGGTCAACTGGTGGGACACGCCCGCAGTATCAGCCGAAGTGGCGGACTTCGTCCCTGCGCCAGGGCCGCATCCCAGAAACAAAGCGGCCAGAAGGAGCGTTGAGGCTCGCATATGTCGTCGAAGAGGTTTAGGAAGCTGAGTCATGAGCTCCGATGATGCAAGATCCACTTCACACGATTTATACTTGGGTGCGATGACCGACATACAACAGCCACTCGCGCCATCGGAACCACTCGCTCCATCCGATTCACCCGCCCGGCGCTCAGGCGCCATCCGATTTCAGCCGATATCCAACTACGGGCTCATTGGAGACATGAGAACCGCCGCGCTGGTGGGTCTCGATGGCTCCATTGATTGGTGTTGTCTACCCCGCTTCGACAGCGCCAGCGTCTTTGCCGCCCTGCTGGACAATGAGCGTGGGGGCACCTGGGCGATCCACCCGGAGGGCAGGTGGACCTCCTCGCAGCGCTATCTCCCTCGGACCAACATTCTCGAGACCACGTTTCGCACCGCCGAGGGGGCCATCGTCACGCTGACGGACTTCATGCCCGTAGCGGAGGACGGGCGGCCCTTCGGAGCGCACCCCGAGATCCATCGCCGGCTCCGCTGTACCCGGGGGCAAGCGCTCATGAGCATGGTCTTCATGCCCCGCTTCGAGTACGGAGCCCGAACCACCCGTCTCGAGCTGCTCAAGGCGGGACTGTTCGCCACCGACCGGACGGACCAGGTCCTTACCCTCTCCAGCGGCAAGCCATTCGACTGGATGGTCGAGCAGTCCACGGCCACCACCCGCTTCGAGCTGACCAAAGGCGAGGAGCGGTGGGTGGTTCTCCGCTACGACGACGACGACATTCACCCCGTGGACCGGTATGAGAGCGGCCGGAAGCTCGATAATACCGCGGCCTTCTGGCAGCAGTGGTCCTCCAAGGTGCGATACCGTGGCCCTTTCCGTGGCATGGTGAAGCGCTCGGCTCTGGCCCTGAAGCTGCTGACTCATGCCGAGTCCGGGGCCATGATCGCAGCACCCACGACCTCCCTCCCGGAGACGATCGGAGGCCTCCGAAACTGGGATTATCGGTTCGTCTGGCTGAGAGATGCAGCCTTTACCCTGGCGGCCCTGGATGCCGTGGGTCATTACCGCGAGGCCGACCAGTTTATGCGCTTCCTGAAGCGGGTCTGCCGCCATGAGGGCGGTGGGCATCTCCAGATCATGTACGGCATCGATGGACGGCGGGACCTGATCGAGCGGCAGCTCGATCACCTGGGGGGGTATCGGAACTCCCGCCCGGTTCGGGTCGGCAACGGCGCCGCCGGGCAGATGCAGCTGGACGTGTACGGCGAGGTGATGGAAACGGCGGATATTTGGCGCCGGAAGCACGAGATGACCGAAGGCACCTGGCGGGTCCTCCGGGGTTTGGTGGACTGGGTAAGCAAGAACTGGCAGTTACCTGACTCCAGTATCTGGGAAGTGCGGGGCGATGTTCGCCATTACGTGTTCAGCAAAGTGATGAGCTGGGTGGCGCTGGACCGGGGAGTTCGGATGGCGGAGGAGCTGAATCTCGAGTCCGACACAGTGGCCTGGCGGGCGGCGCGCGATGCCCTTCACGCCGAGATCATGGAGCGGGGCTGGAGCGAGGCGCGGCAGTCGTTTGTCCAGTCCTACGACAGCGACGCACTCGACGCCGCCGCGCTCGCCATTCCCATGGTTCGGTTTCTACCGTGGAATCACCCCCGGGTACATAGCACCGTGCGGGCCGTGGCGCGTGAGCTCACCACGCTCGATGGTGAGCTGGTTTACCGCTACCGCCATCCCGACGGTCTGGAGGGCGAGGAAGGAGCCTTTTCGATCTGCACCTTTTGGCTGGCGCAAGGGCTCGCGATGATCGGCGAGCGGGAGCGTGCGGAGCGGGTGTTCCGACGTATGCTCCGGCACGCCAATCATGTGGGACTCTACTCCGAAGAGATCGACCCGCTGACCGGTGAGTTCCTGGGCAACTTTCCCCAGGCCTTCACTCACATTGCGCTGATCAACTGTGCCGCAGCCCTGGCCCGGGTGGAAAAGGGACCCTGACGGGCATTACCTCCGGCGGCCGCGGCCCCCGCGTCCCTTCTTTGCGCTCTTCCGAGCGGACGACCGCCGGGAGCTCTTCTTCCGGGCGGACGACCGCCGGGAGCTCTTTTTCCGGGAGGAGCCGCGCCGGCTGGCACTCTTGCGAGCCGAACCCCGGCTCCGCTTTCTGGCGGAGGTCCTGCCACCCTTCTTGGCAGCGCGCTTGGCTGATTTCCTGGAGCTCTTGCGAGAGGCCTTCTTGGACGAACGACGGGCGGATGACTTCCGACTCGATTTCTTGGCTGATCTCCGGGGTGCAGCACTGCGGCTCCGGGCCGGAGACTCACCGAAATCGTCATAGGACGAAGGCGTCGAGGCGGGAGTGGACGCTGGCGTGCTTTCCATCGGCAGCGGGTCCATCCAGCCAGAGCCGGACCAGCCCATCTCCATATAATGAAGGTCCGCCATGTTAGCTCCCTCCCAACCCAAGTGCGGCGCAACCCGCCGCCGGTTTCGAGGCGCGGATGCGCCCTGCGGTCACTAGGACATATAACTTGCACATCCTCATTGCTTGTGCAAGCCGTTGCACCTCCTCTATCATGCGGGCTCCTCGGACGGGCGCTATTATTACGCTCCACCTCTCTGGGGAATCCATCAACCGGTGTTCTCAGTCCTGATCGCTGGGGTCCGCGGGCGCCGCGGTCTCCGGTCGTGGTCGCGCGGCTATATATTATCAGGCCTTGTACTTACGGCCTTTGCCCCGGCCGTGTCCGGACAGGCCCAAGCGGTGTCGGACGTGCAGGTGACACCCGAGACAATGACCCTCGGCGTGGGCCAGAAGCAGGCGATCTTCGCCACGGCCTTCGATCAGCGGGGCAATCTCATCCCCTCCGCGAAAATCACCTTCTGGAGCTCCGACACGCTCATCGTGCAGGTCCGGAAGGACGGTACCGTCCTCGGGATCAGTCCGGGGCTCGCCAAGATCGAGGCCCGCTCCCAGGGAAAACGGGCCTCACTCGCTGTGCTCATTACCGGCTCGGCCCGGACGGCTCCGGCCGCATCGGTCCTCACACTCGAGCCCGCTTCGTTAACCCTACTTCCCGGCGAAACCTCTCGGATCTTCCCGCAAGCCCAGCGGGAGGATGGATCGCCGGCACCCCTAGGCCGGGTGACGTGGAGGTCCCTGCGGCCTGAGATCGCTTCAGTCGACAGCCTGGGTACCGTCTCGGGCATCAGTCCTGGCAAGACCATAATTCAGGCCTCGACCGGGACCCTGCTGATGGCGACCTTGCCGGTGGAAGTCGCCGCCGGCGATTTTGTGCTCTCTCGCCCCAAGCTCTCCCTCGGTCCAGATGAAGTCGACACGCTCCGGGTTCTGGTACCCAGCCAAAGCAATCGGGAGATCCGCGGCTCTCTGGAATGGAGATCGACGGATACCACGGTGGCCACAGTGAGCCCCACCGGCGTCGTGCGGGCCCGAGCCCCGGGCCAGGCGGAAATCATCGCCTCGGTCTCGTCCCTGTCCCGAAAAGCGACCGTTACCGTTCACCCGCTTCCCGAGGCTCTGGTGGTGTCTCCTCACCAGGGCGTCACCATTCAGGTCCCCCTCCGGGCGACTCGCCAGTTTACCGCCGTGGCCGAGGCGGATGATTCGAGCCCCATCCCCGAGGCCCGGGTTACCTGGAAGCTGAGTGACTCCACGGTGGCATCCTTCGATGCAGCGTCGGGAATACTCACGCCCAAAGCGCTCGGGACCACCCTGCTCACCGCTTCCCTGCCGGGGATTACGCCGGCAGTGTGGACCGTTGAGGTTGTTGCAGGGGAAATCGCCATCGAGCCTGGCAGAGTCGGGCTTCTAGTGGGCCAGCGTACCAGCTTGACCGTGCTGCTGCGGGAGGATCAGGGCGGAACGTCCAACAAGGCGACCGGCGTCAAATGGAGCTCGGATCACCCCGAGGTGGCTCTGGCGAGAGAAGGGGTCATCGATGCGCTGGCAACCGGGCATGCTCTGGTCACGGCAGCGGCCCCTTGGGGAACCAGTGCCACGGCCCATGTATATGTCACGGGAGATCTGCTGCTGGTGTCCAACCGCGGCGGAAGCTATGGAATTTACCAGCTTCGTTCCACTGCTCCCGGCGACTTCCTACCGCTCCTAGTAGACACTGCCACCAGTATTCAAGCTGCCTTGTCCCCTGACCGCACGCGAGTTGCGTTCAGCTCCAACCGTGCCGGAGGCAGCTACGACATCTATGTGGCCGATGCCGATGGGAAGAACCTCAAGCGACTCACGTCCAATCCGGCTAACGAGGGTGAGCCCGCGTGGACCGCGGATGGAAAGCACGTGCTGTACACCGCCACCACCGGTGCGACCACCCAGATTGCCCTCGTGGCGCTGGATGGCAGCGAGAATCGATCGCTTACCATGGGTCCCAGCCGGAATACATCGCCCGCCGTGTCGGCCGATGGCCGCACCATTGCGTTTGTGTCGACCCGGGATGGAAATCAGGAGATCTATACCATGAATCCGGACGGGAGCAATCAGCGCCGGATGACCAAGAGCCCGGGACGGGAATGGAATCCGAGGTTCCTGCCCACGGGAGATCTCATCTACGTGGCCGAGATCGGCGGTAAGTCCAAAGGATCGAAAGTCATGCGGGGAGGCGTCGCGGGGAGAGCCGGCCAGCTATTCGCTACGGAACACCCGATCGCCTCCTTGGGATTATCGCGCGAAGGCGACCGGATAGCCTACGTGGTGGGCCGCATCATCGACGCGGCCAAAGGTCGGGTCGAATTCAGTCTCTTCTTGCAATCTACGGCGCCGAGAAGCCAACCAGTTGCCATCCCTCTCAGGCCCGGGGAGCAGGTCCTGACACCCTCCTTCTGATTCGGCTTTCAGCATGAAGGCGCTCGTTTTGACGGCGCCGGGCGGGCTGAAGCAGCTCCGGGTACAGGAGTTGCCAACGCCCCACATCGAATCACCGGATCAGGTCCTGGTTCAGGTGAAAGCCGGCGCCCTCAACCACCTCGATCTGTTCGTGGCGGACGGGCTCCCCGGCGTCACCTACTCGTTTCCCCACATTGTGGGGTCGGACGGGGCGGGGACGGTTCACGAGGTGGGGTCCGCGGTACGGCAGCTCCGGCTCGGCGCCCGCGTCATGGTAAACCCCACGATTTCCTGTGGCGAATGCCCGGCCTGCACCAATGGGGAAGAGTCTCTCTGCTCCAGGATTCGCGTCCTGGGGGAGCACTGCTCGGGAACGATCGCCGAGTATATCGTGGTTCCCGCGGGGAATCTCGCGCCAGTGCCGGAAGAGATGCCCTGGGCCGAGGCCGCTGCGTTTTCCCTCGCCACGTTGACCGCCTGGCGCATGCTGGTGACCCGGGCTCGGCTCGAGGCAGGGGAGACAGTGCTTATTGTCGGGATCGGGGGCGGTGTCGCGCTCGCGGCACTTCAGATCGCCCTGCTGCGGGGCGCGCGAACCATCGTCACCAGCGGCTCGCACCCGAAGCTCGAGCTGGCTCGAAGAATGGGGGCCGAATTCGCCCTGCAGCACAACAAGGATGATGTGCCGGCCGCGGTCCGCGAGATTACCGCCGGCCGGGGAGCCGACGTTGTGGTGGACAACGCCGGCGAGCGCAGCTGGCAGGCTTCGTTGCGGTCGCTGCGACGGGGGGGCCGACTGGTGACGTGCGGGGCCACGACCGGACCCTTCGTCACGCTCGACCTCCGCAGACTGTTTTGGCACCAGTGGAGTTTCCTGGGCTCGACCCTGGGTAGCCGGCGCGAGTACGCTGAGATCGTCAGTCTCGCCCGGCAGGGAAGACTTTGGCCCATCATCGATCGTGTGGTCCCGCTGGATCAGAGCCTCGACGCGTTCGAGCGGCTGCAACGGGGTGAACAGACCGGCAAACTCGTCATCGAGGTGGCACCGTGACCGATCTCTGGGAACGAATCGTGGTTGGGGCCAAGCAGATCGGCAACGTCCTGCCGGCGCTGATCGGGGCCGCCGTCATCCTGCTGACCGGATATTTTCTGGCCCGGCAGGCTCAGCGCTGGGCCGACGATATCCTGAAGAAGCTCGGCTTCAACCGCATGGCGGCTGTCGGCGGGTTTGATGAAGTCGTCGGCCGCACCGGCTCCCGGCTCGATCCGGTCCGTGCCCTGGCAAAGTTGATCTTCTGGCTAGTGATGCTGGTGGTCATTCTGCTCGCCAGCATGGCCCTGGGCCTCGAGAGCATCAATCAGATGTTCGGTGCCATGTTGGCCTTCATCCCCACGCTGATCTCGGCCATCGTCATCGTGATCCTGGGGATCATCGTCGGCGAGTTTGTCCGTGGTCTGATAGTCGCATCGGCCGGCGGGGTGTCGGGCGTGCCGACCCTGGCCAAGATCGCCAAGGCAGCGGTGATCATCATTGCGCTGTTTATGGCTTTACAGCAGGTGGGCGTGGCCGAAGAGATCGTGACCGCAGCGTTCACCCTTATCCTGGGTGCCGCCGCACTGGCCGTGGGGCTGGCATTTGGGTTGGGAAACCGGGAGCTCGCCGGTGAGATCACCCGGCGGTGGTACGAGGAGGGACAGCGGCGCGATCGGCGCCAGTCCGATCGATCCGGCCCTAACACCCCTCCGGGAGACGAGCCACCGATCCTCGATTAGCAACGGGAGCTAGTTGACCCGAAACCGGCCCACGGTTCGGGTTCCATCCCGGTTCTTGAGGCTGGCATACAGCACCCCACTCCCACCGAATCCTGCCAGGGTCGCCCCGCTCGGCAGCGTAACGGCGCGGTCCCAGTTGCCCTTGCGATTGAACACATCGTAGACCAGCGGCGCATTCTCCTCCGAACGGGGACGCTGGAGCCACACCTCACCCTTAGGATTGGCCATTGCGAAATCAAAGGGCGGTTTGTGCTCGGCAAAGGGATACTGAATAGGCAAGTCCTGCGGCATTCCGAACTGCTTCCCGTGCTCCCTCACTTGCGCCAACACCCGGTCCTTGTCCGCCTGGGTCACGGGCACCTGGGTATAGTCGTGCGACTTCCCTTCTACCCACGTGGCTCCGGGCGCGCGCCAGTCCACCCGATTCTCTTTACCCCGGGCGATCCAGGCGGTCCCATCCGGCAGCACTCCGAAGAAATCATTGGGCGAAAAAACCGTAGCCGCCTCTTGTACCTGCTCGCCGAAGGTGGCATCGCCGTACTCGGGCGACGCGAGCATGCCGACGGTATCTACCGCACCTCCAGCGAGGGTAAACCGGAGCACCGGGATGCTGTCCGGCCTCACTGAACGCCCGGGCTCACCCCCGCCGAGCACCGCTTGATAGTCGATCTTGTAGCCGTGGCCGGTGGTGTCGTACAGCAAAATGGGAGTCTTGCCCGCCACTTCCTTTATAGGAAGCACACCTCGAGGCTCTCCTCGCTCGCTCCAGAGCGTGGTTCGAATGGCACTGAAGTCCACCAGCGCCAGCGTGTCTCCCCCAAGGTGTGCCACCCACCCGGGAAACTTGTACTGACCCGGAGGACCGTCGGCCGGCAAACTCTCGACATGAGTGCCGAGGGTATCCACGTGGCCACTTTTGAGGTTGGCCCGGACAAAGAGCTTGTCCTTGGTGTCGGCAAACACGATGGTGCCATCTCTCAGCTCCACCACATTGCTGATGTTGTTGAAGTGAGACGGCAGCTTGGCCTCGAGTTTGGGACTCTGGCTGCTGGCGCGATTGCAACCGGCCAACACCACAGCCGCCACTCCGCAGATCGAGAGCAGCTTCATGCCATTCCCTCCAGCATCGGGGACCAACCCGATAATGAGCCGACGATTCACTGTGATGGTTGATGGGGCAATGGGACCCTGATCAACCGGACGCCATGGGGGGACGGCACCACGACCATGGCCGAATTCAGCCCGATCGCGAGTATCCGTCCTTGCCCCTGAAGATGGATCTCCTCCACCAACTGGCCCCGACGATCCACGACATGGTACCGACGAACCGAATCGGCCGGCGCCCTCGACTTCTCCAGCCAGACCTGCCCTCGCGCATCGTTTGTCGCCCATTCGAACGGCGGCTTCAAGGCCGCGAACGGGAGCTCTTGCGCGGTTCTCCGCAGCTCGGGCGGAAACTTTCGAAGAAAGAGCTCTCGGTCATAACGGGTGACTTCCAGCACCCGATCGGGTAAATCCTGGCCCCGAAGCCAATGCCCATTCGGCTCCCGCCAATCTACCCGGTTGGGGTAGACCCGACCGATCCACAGCGATCCGTCAGGCAACACACCCCAGCGGTCCACCCCGCTGAATACCCGCCGCTCGAACCGCCGCCCAGCGTCGCCCTGCACCTCCGCAATATCCAAAGGGGCCAGCCGAGCAATGGTGTCTGCCCGGATCAGTTGAGCGTCGGACCGAACGACGGCGGCTGAATCCCGGTTGCCGCTGCCGTCCTGCCCCGGCGAGGGATTCAGCTCGGCATAGAACCGCTGGCCCAGATCCCGCGCTCGCGGCAGCGCGCCCCGCAGGGAAGCCGGGGCAGGGATGGAGCGCACCAGGCGACCGGCAGGGGTCCAGACCGAGATCCGGCGCAGTCCCCAGTCGCCCACGAATAATGTGTCACCCGCAACGAAGAGGCTGGCCGGATTGCGCAGTTCCTTGGATCTCTCACCGCCCAGCGCGGTCACCTTTTTCTCGCCGAAGTCGGCCAGTCCGACGGTGTTATCGCTTGGCGCCAGCACGGCCCAGCGATTTCCGGCCAGCCACGCCGCATCGGTCACCTCGGAATAGGAGGTGCCCAGTGTATCGCCTATGGCCGGAAGCATGGTCACCGGCGCTTTGGTATTGGGAGAGTTACATGCTCCGAAGAGGGCGAGAAGAACCGCCAACGCGCTCCGACGTAGTCTCGACATGAGCGAAAGGTAAACGCTCAGCCATGAGCGACACCTTGGGGATCGGCGGACCTGCTCGGGATGCTACGGATTCCACCAATACGAAATCTTGATGAGAAAGATGTTGTCGGCGGTGGCGGCGAACAGGCGATCGAGGGCTCGTCCGGTGTTGAATGTGCCGATGCTTTCGCTGTCCGAGCGAGTCTGAGTCCAGACCAGGAAAAGCGTGGAGCCGGGCAGGTACTCCCATCGCAAGACGGCGTTTCCTCGCAGCGAAGCCAGAGAGAAGTTCGGATCGTCGATCTCGTGCGACTCGGCTGGTCCGGTACCGTCCGGGTCCACTACGATCCGGTCCGGGTCCGAGGTTGAAGCGGGTTCAGGGTAGGGGTTGAACGCAAAGCTGCGGGCCCGAGCCAGCTCCTTGAACCCGGTGTAGTGGCCCGAGGACAGGAGGGGCTGGGCATAAACCTCGAGGCTGAGTTGGGGCGTGAAGATCCAGTTGAGCCTCAGGCTGGCGGAGAGGGTGGTTTGTCTGAGGTCGGCGAACACGTAGCGGTGCCTGAAGGTATTGGCAGCCAGGGCGTCGTCGAATGTGTCCACGTACTGCGCCGAGGTGCCGATCCGTTCGATCTGCGGCTCCACTCTGAGAGACACGCGAGCGCCGGGTTTCCATTCGAGCGCCGCCCGCGCGCTCCAGCTCTGCTCCCAGTTTTCCTTATAGTGGTTGCCGTGAAGACCGAAGCCGTAGATCCATCGCCTGTTGGGATCCGAGTCGAGCTGAAAGTCCCATTCGACGCCGGGTTGGTTGACCATCAATGGTCCGCCCCGAGTCCGCCGGTCACTGAGGGTCCGGGGATTGTAGGCCACAAACCAACGGCCGGTCGAGAAATTGTTCAGCTCGTACAGGCCGGTGAGAAACAGCCCGGTCCAGGTCACGTCACCGCCGTAGTCATAGCTCCGAAAGCCGGCCAGGTTGAGGCGCCAGCTCCGGAACATCCGGCCCGGTGTGGTCCACTTGTGACCGAACATGACGTGGGAATTGATCTGGTCGCCCCGAAACTGGAAGCCGAGATCGTTCACCTCGAACTTGGGATCGACCACGCCCACTGCCGAGTTGAACATCCAGTTGCCTTTCTGTTTGTTCAGGGACACGCGGGCCGCGTAGCCGGCCAAAGCGGTGGCCGTCGGGTCTACCCCCAAGTGGCTCGCGTCCGGTCGCTGGAAGTAGTGGACCGAGCTCTCCTGTAGCGCCTGGATCCGTTCTGCCGTGCCGGTTACCCGACTCAGGCCACTCCAGCCGCTGATGACCCATACGCCATCCCTGTCGAGCGTGGTCCAGCCATCGATCCCGAACCCCGCAGCCGTGCTGCTCAGCTCACTTCGCAGTGTCGCTTCGTCGAAGGACCGGGCTGTCACAGTGCCGATAAACCCGAGGCCATGGCGTCCCCCCGACAGCTCCTTCTGGGCCCGGTACACCCCGTAATAGGTGAGCGGTTCCACCTCCTGCTGCCAACGCCGGCTTCCCAGAGAAAAGCGGGCGTGCTCCCGGCTGGTGACGGCGCTCAGGGCCCCCAGGCTCCAGTTCCCCACTTTGCCGGAAAGCTTCGCGGCACCAATGATGTTGCTGCCACTCGGCACGTTGGAGTAATCGTAATCGTCAGGCAGCTCACCCTGAGGCGCCCGCCCGATCCGGCGGCTATACAGAAAGCTGGGGTTGGCCCAGTTGAATCCCCAGAAGTCATTGGCTCCTCCTGAGCCGTAGTCGAAGATGCTGGCGCCTTCGACGAAGAAGGGCCGGCGTTCCTCGAAGAAGGTCTCGACATCACTCAGGTTGACTACTGCCGGATCCACTTCCACCTGACCGAAGTCCGGATTGACCGTTGCATCCAACGTCAGATTGCTGCCGATCCCCCACTTGAGATCTCCGCCTAGCCCGGCTCCCAGACGAGACCCGTCGTTGAACGGATCTGCCAGCTCGTGGCCGGTGTATTCTGCCCGGGTGGTGACGTACGGTAGGAGCTCGAGCCGGGGCGGCGGCGCTACCTCTTCAACGCCCACGAGGTCTACGAATCGGGATACGAAACCACTGCCATTGCTGGGTGTCCGTACCAGGTAGTCGGTCTCGTTCCGACGGGCTATCTCCCGCTTGAAGTTGATCCCCCAACGGTTCTGCTTCTGCCGCTGAAAGCGTAGCTGCGAATAGGGAATCCGGAGCTCGGCGGTCCAGCCGAGCGAGTCGCGTGTGGCCCTGCCCTCCCATACTCCGTCCCAGGTGTCGCTGTCCCAGTCGTCGTTGTACAGGGTTCCGTCATAGAGCGTGCCGGCCGCGTTCACCCCAAAGAAGAATCCGGTGCGGCGGTCGTGATAACAATCCAGGAATACCAGAAAGCGATCCGAGCTGGTGATCCGGTCCCGCCGGGCCAGCTGGGCCCGGACCGAATCGGGATGACTATCGAAGAGCCGCGCGCCCACGTACAAGGCATCATTGTCGTAGAGCACTCGAACTTCGGTGGGCTCAGTGGCCGGCTTCCCTTCGTGGGGCTCGCGCTGAGTGAAACCGGTCACCGGAGTGGCAGCGATCCAGTCGGCCTCGGACAGAATCCCATCGACGATGAGCTCGCGGCTCACACGGGTGGCGTGAACCGCCGCCCGATCACTTGGCTTGGGCACGGTGTCACGCTGAGGAGGGGGAGCAACACTCATCAGAGCGAGGTAGAGCGCGAGAGCGGTTGACGGATCGGCCACTCGAGGTCCCCCGGCTGCGGCTGTGAGATTCTTGGGGGGTCTGGCGCGATGGCGGTCTCCCGCGCCGGACCGAACGCGAGACTTAGATGGCGGGATTTGCGGAAGGGTTGCGTTCTAGCGGAGAATTTCTTCGAACAAGGCCAGCGCTCTCGGGTCCTCGCTCTGACCTAGCCAGAAGAGCGCGGTTCTTCGTATCTCCGGGTCGGGATTGCGCTTCGCAATCTGAATGAGCGCCGGCACCGCTTCCTCGCTTGACCGCTGCGACAGCGCAAAGACCGCTTCCTTACGGAGTTCGCGTTCCCCTTCCGGGGCACTGATGATGGAGTCGAGCGCCCGTCCCGCCGCCGCACCGGCAGCCTGGGAGAGCCAAAACACTGCAGAGCGCCGGTTCTGCAGCGGAATGTCCGGTAGACGGGCCAGACGCAGCATCGCCGGCCAGACCGTTGCGCTATCGGCCAACGCGGCTGGAAGAACCGGATCTCCGCTTATGCGGGGTTGTTCCGCGAGCGAGAGGAAGTACGCGGCCGCCTCCCGGGATCCAACGGTGCCGAGATCCAACGCCGAGCTCCGCGCCTTCCACCGTCCTCCAACATAAGATCGAACCGCCGTAACCCGGTGGTTGCGCACCTCCAGCGCGGCTCGTACCGGCTGTGCCTCGCAGTCTGCTTCCCAATCTCGATCGCTCCGGCCCTGGGTGAAGGTCTGGCCTCCCTCGCCGCAGACGCCGGGACGCGCCGCAAAGCTGAGATGAACCGTACCGGACCCCACCCCCGTGATGCGCTGCTCCAGCGACTGGGCAGTGACGCCTGCAGGAAGCAGCGTCAGCAGAAGGAGCGTGGCGATCTTCGTTCCCATGGCCGCTCAGGGTTGCTCGATGATTTCCTGCAGGGCCTTCACCGCGCGGCTGTCCTCGGATTGGCCCAGCCAGAAGAGCGCCCGCTTGCGCAGGTCAGCGCTGGAATCCCGTTTCGCGATGTCGATCAGCTTGTCGAGCGCCGCCGGCTCGTCCCGCTGGGAGTAGACAAAGACGAGCTGCTCCTTCATCTCGCGATCTCCGATGCGGTCGTAAAGCCGGGTCAACTCGTCGATGGAGACTCCGCTCTGACCGGCCCAGAAGAGCGCTTGCTTCCTCATTTCCAGAGTCTGAGAGCTATCCCGTGCCACCCCGAGCAACCAGCGACCATTCACCTCACCACCCATCTGCGACAATGAAAAGAGGACCTTCTTCTTGAGCTCCTGGCTCTGGAGCCGGCTGTACAGTGCACGCAGGAAGGCTGCGTTGTCGGCTGATCCTTTCTGACCCAGCCAGAAGATGGCCTTTTCCCTCATGCGCTCGGGGATCTCTGAGCGTTCGGCGTAAGCTCTCAGCGCCTGCTGCGCGCGAGGACTGTCGTGCTGCGACAAGGCGAAGACGGCCTTGTCCTGGATATCGGCGTCCTGGGAAAACCGGAGGATCGAGTCCAGCGCTCCTACCGCGCGATCGGTGCCGACCTGCGAGAGCCAGAAGACCGCCTGACGCCGAACATCCGAATCCGGATCGGTCCGTACCGATTCCAGCAGGATATCCTCGGTGCCCGGCTCCTCTTGTTGGGCGATGAGGAACACCGCTTTGCGCCGCAAGCAGACGGAGCCCGGGTCGCGCCGCGCCAGCACTTTCCGGAGGACCGGGCGAGCCTTGGCCGCGTCCATCTGCTGCAGGGCGTTGAGGGCCGCGAGCTTCATGTCGTCGTCCAACTCGGCGCACTTGTCGCGCTCCCGAAATCCCTTCTCCTTTGCCCGGGGTTCCGGCGGTACCGGGGGATTTGGCGGCGTGGGCGGCGTAGGTGGCGTAGGTGGCGTAGGTGGCGTAGGTGGACCGGGGACTTGAACGGCGGCCGCAGAGGCGGCTTCGGCCACCGCTTCGGCTGCCTGGCTGTCACCCCGCCGGGCCAGTTCGCCCTGGATCCGTCCCTCCAGCGAGGCCGCATCGCCTTGGGAGCCGGCCCTGGGGAAGCGACTCTGTCGCTGTCGGAGCAACCCTAAGGCCTCGTGCAGGGCACCGGTGCCACCGATTCGATACAAGGCGAATGCGTGCCAATAGAGGGCGTCGGCCGCATATCCGGACTTGGGAAACCGGCGATGAATCTGGCCGAAGAGATCGGCCGCGGCGCTGAAGTCCCGCCGGTTGAGAGCCTCACGTCCCGAGCGATAGAGAGAATCCGCAGGGTCCGACTGCAGCCAAGGCGGCGGTGGGGAGACTCGCATCGAGTCATCCAACGCCGCCAACGAAGCGATCGGTGCAGCAGCCAACGTCGGTCGGCTGGTGGATCCACCTTTTAAAGAGCCGAACGCGGCCACAGCGAGTCCAACGTGGGCCCAGAACATTTCAGAGTGCTCCTTGGGTTGTGCTGCCGCCGGCAGGGACGGCAATTCTCAGTCGGGAGATGACTCCTCCCTGGTCCAAACCTTCCTTGATCAACTCCAGGTCACGCGACCTGGGTTGCGGCGACAGCTGCGCGATCTCGGCCAGGACCAGCTCCAGGTCCTGGAGCAGCGCTCGGGTCCGCGCATCCTTGGCCGCTGGAGAGTCGAGCAACAGACGGTTGCTGGCCAGCAGCTCTCGGGCGGTGGCAGAGGCCAGGCGCTCGTTGCCGCCCCCGTCCTGGCGCACGGATGCCCGAAAGAGTGTCAGAAAGATCTCGGCCTGGCCCAGATGCTCAGTGGTGGCGAGTTGGTAAGCAGCGGCACTCACCTTGGGAGTCATCACAGCCGAGGGGGCAACCGCCACCGGCTGCGGGGTGTGAACGGTCAGCCGGCCCAACTCGACGCCCAGCCCCAGCAGCGCCGCGATCCCCGCGGCGAGTGCGAGCGGGCGGAAGTAACGAACGGAGCGGACCGCTTTTTCCGATTCGTCCGCTCTATCCGTACGAGCAGCCACAATCCGATCCCAGATCTCGTCACGCGGCGTCTCCGGCGGTGCGTTGTAATCGCGGGCCGCATCCCGCAGCTGGTCGTCGAACCGATCGTCAAGCATGCCTGTCAGTCCTTCGCGAAGTCAGCGAGAGCCTCTCGCAGCCGGGCCCGAGCCCGGAACAGTTGAGCCTTCGAGGTCCCCGGGTGGACCCCGAGCGAGCTGGCGATCTCCTCATGGGTATAGCCCTCCACATCATGCATCACGAACACCGCCCGGTACCCATCGGGAAGGCCATCGATCGCCTGCGCCAGCCGGGTCTTCAGGTCCGGCTCAGCTTCCACCGAGAGCCGGCCCATCTGGGGAGCCTCATCCAGGGCAACTTCTCGGTCTCTCATTCGGCGAACCTTTCTCAAGCCATTGAGCGCGACGGAAATGGCGATGGAGCCAAGCCAGGTTGACAGCGCCGCTTCCCCTCGAAAATCGGCCAGCCGCGAAAACGCCCGGATGAAGGTCTCCTGGGTGTAATCCTTGGCCCGGTCCAGGTCGCCGGCCATCCGGTAGACCAGCCGGAAGACCCGATCGACGTGCGCGTCGTACAGCCGCCGCTCGGCGCTCGGATCCCCCTCCAAGACTCGGGCAATCAATTCCTTGTCGTCCACCCGTCTCCGGAGCGTAAGGTCGTGGATTCGAACCGCATCTCTGACATACTCCATCCGGTTTTGGTTGCTAACTGCCCTCGCGGATGGACCCCGGAAGTGGAGGCAACCTTCCGGGGATTGAGAGCATCTCATGGTACGTTGCCGGATGGAAAGTTGCTTCAACAGTGAATCATACGACGTGAGGGCACTACCATGGTCAGACTCACCGCGTGGAACCCAATGACGATTTATCGAGTGATGGACGGCGAGGGGTCTGCCATCGGGGAGATTCGGCAGCCGGTATCTATTCCGGTACTGGGCCGGGGGGCCGAGACGGTGCTTCTGGTACGAAATGAAATGGGAGTTTGGCCGAACTTTGGGGAACGCGCGACGGCAGCGTAAGGACTAATCGCCGCCCAGGATTTTCTGCTGTGCTTCCAGGAGATCCAACCGGCTGTCAATCACCTTGATCTCGCGGTCCGCCACCACTGGCGCGTACGCCGACTGGGCCCGCTGGGCTTCCAGGGTCTGCTTTTCCAGCTCTCCTATGACTCGATCCAGACTCGCTCCTCCCGCGCCGCCGATTGGGGTGCGCAAGCGGCCAGCCCGTCGAACCGCGAGCTGCAACTCCAGTTGTAATGCCTTCTGGGTAAGGGTGGCCAGCTCCCCCCGGGTGGCTTCGAGGTCACCTTCAGCCTGACGTAGCTCTTCCCGCCGTTCCAGCAATCCCCGCTCCCGTTCCGCAGCCTTCCGCTCCGCCTCGAGACCCAGCCGATCGGCCTCGCGATTCTCCTTCTTGGCCAGGTTGATCCGCTCCTTGAGACGGGTCACTTCGACCTTTTTCGCTTCGATGCTGCCTCGGGCACCGAGTCGCATGGTCTCGGCCTGCTGCCGGCGACTTTCGGCCTGAGTGACCGCCTCAGCGGCCGCGCGGAGTTGACGCTTGATGGTGATGGTATCTCGCGGCACCACCAGCATGATGAAGCTGTCGAACCCACGGGAAGGCGGCTGCGGTTGGGCTTTCGCCTGGGCCGAAAGGCTGCGGGACCCGACGATCAGGGCCAGGAGAAGGAGACGCGCGGCTCGGGGCATAGTGCTGTAAGTATCGTCCTGCGGCGACCCCGTCTTGAGGGCTCCCGGACCCGACCGCACCTGTAGGACTAAGTGCTTGTGCCACCTTCATTTTGACCCTGTGCGCCGAGTTGCAGCGAGAGCTTCGTTCCGACTATATTTCTCCGGCTCGACGCCTCCCCCAAGGCTGCAACCATAGCACAGGACCACCATGACCGCACCGAACTCGCGCGAACGGATTCTGCCCCGGCTCATCGAAGAGGAGATGCAGCAGTCGTTCATCAACTACTCGATGAGCGTCATCGTCTCGCGCGCTCTGCCCGACGTACGCGACGGCCTGAAGCCGGTGCATCGGCGGATTTTGTATGCCATGAACGAATTGGGATTGGTGCCGGGACGCGGCTACAAGAAGTCGGCCACGGTCGTGGGAGACGTGCTGGGAAAGTACCACCCCCATGGGGATGGCTCGGTGTACGACGCGCTGGTGCGCATGGTCCAGGAGTTCTCGCTGCGCTACCCCCTGGTCGATGGACAGGGAAACTTCGGCTCAGTCGACGGCGATCCGGCGGCCGCATACCGCTACACCGAAGCCAGGCTGACTCGCATCGCCATGACGATGTTGGAGGACATCGACAAGAACACGGTCGATTTCCAGGCCAACTTCGACGACCGGCTGCAGGAACCCACGGTCCTGCCATCGAAGATTCCCAATTTGTTGGTAAATGGATCCAGCGGCATCGCCGTGGGTATGGCCACCAACATCCCTCCGCACAACCTCCGCGAAGTTGTGAAGGCGGTGCAGCTGCTGGTCGACAACCCCGACGCCACTATCGGCGAGCTGCGCAAGGCCATTAAGGGGCCCGACTTCCCGACCGGCGCCTACATCTATGGCCGGGAGGGCATCAAGGAAGCCTACGAGACCGGAAGAGGCCGCGTGGTCATGCGGGCCCGGGCACAGATCGAGGAAAAGGAGACCAGTAACCGCTCGCAGATCGTGGTGACCGAGATCCCCTATCAGGTCAACAAGGAGAATCTGGTCAAGGCCATCGCCGAGCTGGCGGCGGAAAAGAAAATCGAGGGGATCGTAGGGATCAACGACGAGTCGGACAAGGAGGGGATGCGGATCGTCATCGAGCTGAAGCGCGACATCATTCCCAACGTCGTGCTCAATCAGCTGTACAAGCACACCCAGATGCAAACCACCTTCGGGGTGATCATGCTGGCGCTAACGAACGGCGCCCCCAAGATCATGAACCTGAAGGAGCTGCTGCAGCACTTCATCGATCATCGGCACAGCGTCATCACCCGGCGGACCCAGTTCGATCTCGAGGCGGCTCAGGCGCGGGAGCACATTCTCGACGGCTTGAAGATCGCGGTCGACCACATCGATGAAGTCATCAAGATCATCCGGGGCTCGGACGATACCGCCCAGGCCGACGCCAGGCTCCGCAAGCGGTTCGGGTTCAGCGAGAAGCAAAGCGACGCCATCCTCAACATGCGTCTAGCCAAGCTGACGGGACTGGAGATCGAAAAGCTAGAGGCGGAGCTCAAGGAGGTGCGAGCCACGATCAAGGAGCTCAAGGGAATCCTGGCATCGAAGCCCAAGCGCATGACCATCCTCAAGGATGAGATGGAGGAAGTCGCCCGCATCTTCGGAGACGACCGCCGCACGGAGATCGTGGCTGACCAGGGGGAATTCACGGTCGAGGACCTGATCGCCGAAGAGGACATGGTCATCACCATCTCCCACAGCGGCTACATCAAGCGGATCCCGATCACCACCTACAAACGGCAGCGCCGCGGCGGGCGGGGCCTCAACGGCGCCGACCTCAAGGCCGACGATTGGGTCGAGCACCTCTTCATTGCCAGCACCCATGACTATCTGATGTTCTTCAGCAACAAGGGTCAGGTGTACTGGCTCAAGGTGCACGAGATACCCCAAGCGGGCCGCGCGGCCCGGGGGAAGCCGGTGGTCAACTGTATCGCGATCCGGCCCGATGAGCAGATTGCCGCATTGGTCCCGGTGCGCGAATTCACCGACGACAAGTGCCTCATCTTCGCAACCCGCCAGGGGACCGTGAAGAAGACGGTGCTATCCGCTTACGGGAACGTCAGGGCTAACGGTATCTGCGGCATCAACATCGAAAAGGGCGACGAGCTGATCGACGTCCAAGTCTGCGATCAGAACAGTGACATCGTGCTCGCCACCAAGGACGGGATGAGCATCCGCTTCCACCAGGGCGACGTGCGCGACATGGGCCGCGCCACCACCGGTGTCAAAGGCATCGAGCTGGAAAAGGGTGATGAGGTGATCGGGATGGTAGTGGTGCGCCGCGATGCTACCCTGCTGGTCGTGAGCGAAAAGGGGTTCGGCAAGCGCTCGGAGCTCTCGGATTACCGGGTCCAGAAGCGGGGTGGCAAAGGCATCATCACGCTCAAGAAGACCGAGAAGACCGGACCCATCGTGGCGCTCAAGGAAGTCATCCCCGATGACGAGCTGATGATGATCACCCGGCACGGCGTCATCATCCGGCTGCCGGTCGATGGGATTCGGGTCATCGGCCGCAACACCCAGGGGGTCAAGGTCATGAACCTCGATTCCGGCGATGCCGTCGTCGACGTGGCCCGGGTGGTCAAGGAAGATGAAGGAGGAACGGAGGAGGCCGCCGGCGGCGACGAAGTCACCCCGACTGCCGCGGTCGAATGAGGCTCGTTTATGATTATCGATGACCTCAGCCGCCGATAGCCGGGCCCCAGCGCCCAGGGGAGTCGTGGATTCCCCGCCGGCCGTGTCGCTCGAGGCCATACATGCGGCGGCCCAGGCCATCGAGGGTACAGTCGTACGAACGCCGTTGCTCGATGCTCCGTCCCTGGCCAAGCGCCTGGGTATTCCAATTGCGCTCAAGTGTGAGCAGCTGCAGCCAGTCGGGGCATTCAAAATCCGGGGAGCCTACGCGGCCATATCCCGACTCCCCGTATCGCGACGGCAATCCGGAGTCATCACCTACTCCAGTGGGAACCACGGCCAAGCGGTGGCCTACGCCGCCCGGGTGCTCGGTATCCCCGCCGTCGTAGTCATGCCGGAACGAGCTCCCGCTATCAAGGTGGAGGGCGTCAAGCGTCTCGGCGGCGAGGTGGTGATCGCCGGAAATCGGACCACGGAACGCCATGAGAAGGCGCGGCTCATCGCGGAGGAGCGCGGCCTGGTGCTGATACCGCCCTACGAGAGCCTCGACGTCATTGCCGGCCAGGGCACCTGCGGCCTCGAGATACTCGAGGATCGCCCATCGGTCGAAACCATCGTGGTACCGGTGGGCGGCGGCGGGCTGATCGCTGGAATCTCAGCGGCTGTTTCCGCCCTCAAACCTGGAGTTAGGGTCATCGGCGTGGAGCCGGTGGGAGCGCCCAAGCTCGCGCGGGCGCTGGAGGCGGGCACACCGGTGCAGCTTGAGAGCACCGAGAGCATGGCCGACGGCCTGCTGCCGCTCGCCATCGGCACCATTCCCTTTGCCATCCTGTCCAGTGTGGTGCATGAATCCGTGCTGCTGACCGAAGATGAGATTGCCGCCGGTGTGAGCTTCCTGCACCACGAGCTGGGAATCACCGCCGAGCCGTCGGGCGCCATCACCACAGCGGCTCTCCTGAGCGGCAAAGTCCAACCTACCAACTCGACCGTCGCGGTGGTCAGCGGCGGCAATGTCGATCCCGATCTGTTCCGGCGCCTGGTGCGGCAGTGACCGTCGCTCCCAAGATTCTGGTAGCTGATGACGATCAGGCCCTCTCAAGGACGCTCTCCTGGATTCTCAAGGAAAATGGATACGATGTATTCACCGCCCCCGGGGGCGAGCATCTCTTCGAGCACCTGACGGCGGAGCAGTTCGATCTCCTGCTGCTCGACATCATGATGCCCAAGGTGGACGGCCTCCAGCTGCTGCAGCGGGTCAAGTCCGATCCCCGCTTCAAGGATCTTCCGGTGCTCATGATCTCCTCGATGCCGCCGGAAGAGGCCACGGTCCGGTCACTTGGCCTGGGGGCGGCCGATTTCATCCCCAAGCCGTTCCGGGTGCGAGAGCTGCTGGCCCGGGTGAAGGCTCATCTGAGAGTGGGACGGGAATTGAACCAGGCTCGAGCCGAGGCCCGATCCCGCTCCGAGATGATGGACATCATGCAGGAGGTTACCGCCTCCCTCAAGCCGGAAGAGATCTACGGGATTCTGGTACGAAGGGTGGCGCAGGCTCTGAGCATCGCCCGCTGCTCCATCATCATCGCGGGTCAGGACGAGGAGAGCGGGATCGTCGTCGCCGCTTTCGAGAATCCGACGCTACACAATCTTGCAGTGGAGCTCAAACGGTATCCCGAAATCCGCCACGCCATGACGACCGGTGAGGTCGTTCTGGTCCGGGATGTCCAGACCGATCCACTGTATGAGGAAGTCCGGGAGGAGTGGTCGGCCGAGGGGCGGCCGGTTCAGACCAGCTCAGCCGTCGCGATCCGATTTTCCCTGCGCGAGCGGCCCGCCGGCGTCTTCTTCCTCCGCACTACCAGTGACGATCCGCCGCTCAATGAAACCGATGTGCAGTTCGCCGAGGAGGTGATCATCGCGGCGGTGGCTGCCCTGGAGCGGGCGTATGATTTGGAGAACGCCGTGCTGGGCCAGGAACAGATGCGGCATCTGGCCGAGACCGATCCGCTGACCAACTGCTTCAACCGCCGCGCCATGATGGACAAGCTGGAGCAGGAGATGGATCGGGCCGCCCGCTATGCCACCATGCTGACCGGCATGATGGTGGACATCGACAACTTCAAGCAAATCAACGACACCTACGGCCATCTGGTGGGCGACCGGGTGTTGAAGCAGCTGGCCAACCTGTTGAAGCGGGAACAGCGCTCCGTCGACATCGTGGCGCGCTACGGGGGCGAAGAGTTCGTGGTCCTGCTGCCCGAGACAACCAGCGCCGAGTCCCGGAACTTCGCCGAGCGAATTCTGCGGCGGGTCTCGACCCACGACTTTGGCGAGCCGGGAAAGCCAGTCCGAGTGACCATCAGCATCGGCATCGCATCCTATCCCGACGAGCGGGTGAGCGACGGTGAATCGCTCCTCCGGCTGGCGGATACCCATCTGTACCGGGCCAAGAGCGACGGCCGGAATCGGTTCCGCGATTGAGTAACCGGCGTTGCCCGCGCTGCCAATCCACATACGCCGCACCCGCCCGGTTCTGCGTGAAAGACGGATCGCTGCTGGTCGAGAGTGACGTCTCGGCCGAGGCCCCTGCTCCGGTCGTTCCGGCCGGTCGGATGAACCGCTCGCGCGATTCGGCGGAGGGCCGGCCCCCGCTGGAGTGGGACGAGGAGCGCGCGATTCAAGAGAAGCTGAACGCGCGGGTCGCGTCGCTCACGGGACAAGTGCTGGATCAGCGCTATCAGATCGCGCGGAAACTGGGCGAAGGCGGCATGTCCTACGTCTATCAGGCTCAGGAGATCGGAACCGGGAAGGCGGTCGCGGTCAAGATCCTCATCCCCCGGCTCTCCCGTGATCCCGCCTCGGTGGAGCGCCTGCGCCGCGAAGCCACCATTGCCACCCGCCTCAATCACCCCAACGTCTGTCCCATTCTTCGGCTGGGGGAGACCCCGGAGCATCTGATCTACCTGGTGATGCCTTACCTGGAAGGCGAGCCGCTGAGCGAGCACGAGTCCCGTCGTGGTCCGTTTTCAGTGGCCGATGGCATCCCGCTCCTGGTTCAGGTGTGCCACGGGTTGGCCCACGCTCACGACCTCCAGATCATTCATCGTGACCTGAAGCCGGAAAACGTGATGCTGGTGCCCGACCCCACCATGCCTACCGGTTTCCGGGCGGTAGTGATGGATTTCGGACTGGCCAAGGAGCGTCGGGCAGGTCCCGACGTGGTGAAGCTCACCGCTACGGGCATCGTCCTCGGCACCCCGGAGTTCATGAGCCCCGAGCAGATCCGGGGAAAGCCACTCGACGGGCGTAGCGATGTGTATGCCCTCGCCGTGCTCGCGTTCGAGCTGTTTACCGGACAGCTCCCATTCGCCGGGAAGAGCGCTCAGGAAACGATGATAGCCCGATTGCGGGGAGCGCCGCTCCGGCTGCGAGACGCGCGGGCAGACCTCCCGGCCAAGCTGGAGGCGGTGATCAGCAAGGCGCTGACGGTCGACCCAGCCGGGCGGTATGGCAGCATGGAGGAACTGGGACACGCCTTCGAATCGGTCTTGAACACCGGTATGCTGGGGAAGTTGTTTCGGAGGTAAGAGAGGCGGACGAAGAGAAGCGGAAGGCGGAAAAACAGAAGCGGAGCACCGAAGCGGAAGGAGCGGTAAATAGCGGACATGTCGGACAACGCAAACGCCAGGAAAGTCTGTTTGAACCCCAGCAGTGCTCCGTCTATTCGTCCGCGCTTTCTTCCACTTCGCCTTTTCCGCCTTTTCCGCTCTTTCCGCTTGCTTTCTATTTCCGCTTCCCCTCTTTCCGCCTTCTCCGCTCTACCTCCCTCCGATCCGCTATCGTTCGTCCAGCAGGCCCTCAGCCAACATCAGATAGTCTTTCTGGGCGATATCCACCCGATCGCCGAGCCCAAGCTGCTAGTCGCGCAGCTCATCCGGGGACAGAACAGCCAGTATTCGATCGACCTGCTCGCGCTGGAGGTGGCCTCCGAGCAGCAGGAATGGATCGACCACTATCTCGCTTCCCAGCCCGAAGACACCTCTATCTTGCTGAACCATCCCCGAACGCTGCGCTCCCACTGGGGCGTCAGTCTCGAATACCTGGGGATCTATCGCGCGGTGTATCACTGGAACGCCAAGCATCCGGCACATCGAGTCCACATACTGGCCGCCGATCTCCGAGGCTGGCCCATCGCACCGCTCACGGAGCATATGGCCACCGGTGGCTTCGTCAACCGGGACGTGTGGATGGCACAAGGGTTCGAGAAGGTGGTTCGGGAGCATCCCGAGTGGCGGGTGCTCATCTTCATGGGAGGCTATCACGGACTGAAGGAGATCGGAGGAGAGGTCCGGTTGGGCCGGGTCCATGATCGGTTCGATCACTGGTTCGCCGGGTACCTCACGCAGGATAGCACCCAGCTGTATAGCATTCTCACCGATGCCCGGCAGGAGGGTGGCCTGCCCGCCACTCGCATGTACGACTTCCTGATGGGTAAGCGGAGCGCAACCTTCGCCACTCAACTGGATAGCACAACCGATGCTGTCCGAGAGCCGGTGTACGATGTGGAGCAGGAGGGTTTTCATCTGGAGTTCTGGCCCTCCCGCTTTGCCCTTCGCCGGGCGGTAGACGCCATGCTCCTCATCGGGCGGCCCACACCCATAACCCTGATTCACTGACCGTCGGGTGAGCGGGAACACCGACCCTCATCCGGAGGGATGGTTGATTGCTGCGGAGAACCTGAGGCGCAAAGGAGTGGGTATGCAACGAGCTCTTATGCTGGCGGCCGGCCTGCTTCTGCTCGGCTGCTCGCGCGAACACGCCGGAAATGCATCGGCCTCCGCGTACACCGCTGATTCCGACAGCAGTGCCAAGACTGCGGGCGTGGAGGGGACCAATAGTGGTGCCGAGCTCCAGGCGCCCAGACTCATCCCGGCAGTGCAGAATCAACTGAACTTGATGGCTTCCGGAAGCCAACCGGTGGATCCCAATAACCTGACCGCCTACAAAAACCTGGCGGGAGACTTGGTAAACTCCATGGCCGCCGACCTCTATCGGGCTGGATACGCCGATTCCGGCGACTTCAGGACGCTGCGCGACTCGGCTATGAACGAGCTGGGCGGTGGAGCCGGAACCACGGCAACCCTGGACCGGTCCAAGTTGCCGGGCCACATCGAGCGAATGCGCCGCCTGATTGCGATGTACCAGGGAGCAGTCAAGAGCTCGAGCCGGTAAAACCTCATGTCGTAGGCTGTTACCAGACTGGACAAATGGTTCCAGGTGTCTGCCAGCGGCGGATTTCCTTGCGCCAAATTGGCGGTGAAAGCCCCCTTAGGATGGCACGCGGACTGCTTCTGTCGATTGCCAGCAGTCGGCCATAACCATCATCGGGCAAACTCTGGATTGTATTTGACAGGAGGAGTCATGGCATCAATCACTCGGCGTGAAAACCCCGCCAATTTCTTTGGACTTCAGCGGCTGAACCGGATTCTGGACGAGGCTTTCAGCGGTCTGCCGTTTTCCGAACAGGGTGGCAACATCCTGAGTGCCAATTGGCTTCCGGCCACGGATGTATCGGAGGACAAGGACAGCATCCGGATCTCTATGGAGCTTCCGGGCATCGATCCCGATGACGTTCGCATCTCGCTGGAGAACAATGTTCTGACCATTCGGGGCGAGAAGAAGCAGGAATCGGAGGAGAACAACGAGCGAGTCCATCGGATCGAGCGGATCTACGGCACGTTCGAGCGCACGTTCGTGCTCCCCAACACGGTTGATCCGGACCGGATCGAAGCCAGCTTCGAGAACGGCCTGCTCGACGTCACCATCCGCAAGTCAGAGCGGGCTCGCCCGAGGGAGATTCGGGTCAACGCTTCCGGGAGCGGAGCAACCCAGGTTCGCACTCAAAAGGAAAATCAGGCCCCTGGTTCCACGAAGCAGGGCAGCACCTCTCGTGCATCTCGCGCCGAGGCAGAGGAAGTCGGCAACGGCGGCCGTAATCAGCGATAACTGCACTGGAGATCAGGTGTAACCTCCACACCCCGGCCCTCCGGGGTGTGGTTTTCTCCGGGATACTACGGAACCCGACTCCGTAGCAGCGCGGATTGTAAGCCCTCACGAGAAATCCTACCGTTGTGATGTGAGGCCAGAGCCATCATTCCATCTCGTTGGCATAAGCCACCATACGGCCAGGGTTGAGGAGCGCGAACGGTATGCCCTTACCCGGGCCGATACCGCTGCGCTGCTACAGCGGTCACGTCTCGCCGGCCAGACCGCCATCGTTCTCTCTACCTGCAACCGGGTGGAGTACTACTGGACCGGCGAGCAGGATGGTGACGCATGGCTCCGTAGCCTCGCTCGAGCACGAGGCGCAGATGCCGTGAGCAACCTCGTTCGTCTGGATGGAACGGCCGCGATCCGTCACCTCTTCGTAGTCGCGGCAGGACTCGACTCGCAGGTGCTGGGGGAGACCGAAATTCTGGGCCAGGTGCGGCGGGCGTACGATGCGGCTCGAGCCGAGGGCACCACCACCCGGGAGATGGATCTCATCTTTTCTGCGGCTCTCAGTGCCGGCCGCCGGGTGCGCCGCGAGACTGTCCTGGGACGTCACCCCGCTTCGGTGAGCTCCGCCGCAGTGGGACTTATTGCCGATCAGTGGGACGGCGGACGGGATGAGAAGGTGGTTGTGGTGATGGGGGCAGGAGAGGCGGCGGAAGGGATTCTCCGGGCACTCCAGGAGCGCGGAGTCAGGAATGTCGCTTTGCTCTGCCGCCGGCCGGAGCGCTCACGGACACTGGCCCAGGCCTGGGGAGCCTCAATCGCCGGGATGGAGCAGTCAGCGAGGGCTATAGGAAACGCTGATCTCCTGATCGTCGCAACCTCTTCGGCCCATCCGGTTGTCAGTCACGCGGATCTGGACCGGGTCATGGCTCCTCGGGCCAACTGGAAACTGTCGGTCATTGACCTCGGCATTCCCCGCAACGTGGAACCAACCGCCCGCAACATCATCGGTGTCGAGCTCTTCGATCTGGACGATCTCCAGCGGCTTTGCTGCCCGGCCGCGGCCGCTGCCTCTGAGGCGCTGCTCGAGGCGGAGCGGTTGATCGACGATGAGCTGGCAAGACTGGGATTGAGTCTTCGGGGCCACGCCGTGGCGCCTCGTTTGGCGGAGTTGCATCGCCTCGGCATTCAGCTGGCGGAGGAGGAATCCAACCGGGCGCTGGACCAATTGGGCGACATCTCCCCTTCGCAGCGCGAGGTCGTGCGACAGATGGCGGATCGTCTGGTGCGGCGGGTGCTCTATCCGGTGAGTCGGGGTTTGCGGCAGGAGTAGTAAGTCGCGGTTATGTCACCCTGAGCGAAGCGAAGTAGCCTGCCTCAGCAGTGCGAAGGGATCTCTCCAAAGGTGTCTGAGGGATCCTCTTTACTCTCTCAGAATGACGACATCATGACTCGTGACCCGCGACTCTCGACTCTCTCCCCACCGGCCTCAAAATATTCCTGCATTGCGAGTTGGTGCATCCAGCGCACCGGAGTGAGTACTGGGTGCTGTGCGTCTCACCCGAGCTCAAGTGGTCCCGGACGATCTCGGCTAATGCATCCAGAAACCGGGGCCGGTCGTTCAGGGCCGGCGCACGGCGATAGTGCGTGATCCCCGCCTGATGGGCCACTTCCCCGTATTCCCGATCCAGCTCCGATAACGTCTCGATGTGATCGCTGGTGAACGCGATGGGAACCACCAGCACGTGCTTGTGGCCCCGGGCTCCCAGCTGGCGGATGACCTGTTCGGTGCGCGCGCCGAGCCACCGGATCGGCCCCACATCGGATTGATAGGCAAGGATGTACTGATTCTCCGTGCCCAGCCGCTCCACCACCCGTTGTACGCTCGCCCCGATCTCCTGGGGGTACGAGTCTCCCCGATCGATCACATCCAGCGGCAATGAATGGGCGCTGAACAGGAGCAGGACCCGATCCCGGTCGGCAGGGTCGAACTGATCCAGACCATCCCGCACCGTCTCGGTCATCGCTTCGATGAAACCCGGGTGCACCGGCCAGCGATCGATGATGCTCCACTCGAACGCATTCTGAAGCCCGGTACGAGATGCCGCCCGCCACAGCTCGTTGAGGCTGGAGCCGGTCGTGCTGCAACTGAACTGAGGATACTGGGTGAATGCGATGGCCCGCTCGATTCCATCCGCCCGCATCTGCCTCAAGGCGTCATCGCTGTTCGGGCGGGTATAGCGGAACGCGACGTAGAACCTGTGGGGTGCGGACCCGGGTGACACCCGGTCCAGCCGGGCGACCATGCCGCGTCCCTGGGCTTCGGTAAATCGAAGGATGGGAGACCCGCCACCGATGGCGGCGTAGAGACCGCGGACTTTCGGGGTCCGCCGGCGGGCGATGTAGGGTCCCAGCCAGCGCTGGAACGGCAGCTGGATGATCTCGCGATCGGCGAAGAGCTCTAGTAGGAACGGCTCTACATCGTCCAGCGTCGCCGGCCCACCCAGGTTCAGCATGACGATGCCGGTGCGTGGACGCGCTTTCGGATCCACAGCACCGGGTGGAGCATGGGGAGCGAACGGCTTGAGATCGGTCATCGTCCTAACATAATGTGGCGGTCAGCTCCTGATGACTCCGGTGGCGAGCGCCAGCCGGGTCAGCTCCGCCACGGTTCGGATCTGGAGCTTTCGCATGAGGCTTTCCCGGTGGGTCTCCACGGTGCGGTGGCTGATTCCCAGCTCGGCCGCGATCTCCTTGTTGGTAAGCCCCCGAGCAATACCCTGGAGCACCTCGCGCTCCCGGCCGGTGAGCTGAGAGACCAGTGAGGCGTGCGCATCGTGGTCGCCCCGAACCGCGGCGCTCAAGCTGCCGGCGACTGGCGGGCTGAAGTACGACTCGCCCCGGCACACAGCCCGGATGGCGCTTCGAAGCTCCGTGGCCGCGGCATCCTTGAGCAGGTAGCCGTGGGCTCCGGCCCGTACACTCTCCAGCACATACTCCGCATTGCTGTGCATGCTGAGCATCAGCACTCGGGGCGGAGCCGTCTCCCGGCTCAGACGATTCGCCACTTGCAGCCCCGATCCGTCCGGCATGCTGATGTCGAGCAGCACGACATCCGGCTGCAGCGCTGTGGCGAGGGACACCGCTTCGGCTCCGCTGGCCGCTTCGCCTACGACCTCGAAGCCGGCCTCACTCTCCAGTACGTGGCGGATGCCGGTCCGTACGATCGTGTGGTCATCGACCACCAGGACCCGGATCGGCTTCTCGTTCATCTCAGCTTCCGCCGGACTCGGCCGGCACCAGCACCTCCAGCAGAGCTCCGGCGCCATGCTGCGGGCGCAGGCGAACGGTGCCGCCCAGCGCCATGATCCTCTCTCGCATGCCGGCCAGACCCATGTGCCCGTGCAGCTCGAGCGCTTCGATCGGAATGCCGGCCGGCAGTCCCTTGCCGTCATCGCTCACCTGAAGCAATACCCCTTCAGTACTGACGGAAATCCCGATCTCGACCGACTGGGCATTCGCGTGGCGAAGTACGTTGGATAACGCCTCCTGGAGTGCCCGGAAAAGCGCCAGCTCGGCCTCGCGGGAGAGGGGCGGCAGCTTGGATGGAACCGCCAGGCCGGTCTGAATGCCACTGCGCTCGCTGAAATCGGCCACCAGGGAGCGCAACGCCGGCAGCAGCCCCAGGTCGTCCAGCAGCGAAGGCCGAAGATCGTTGGTGACGCTGCGAATGCTCCGAATCCCGGTGTCGATGAGTGTCAGAATCTGATCCAGCCGTGGCCCATGCTCCGGCCGGAGATTGTCCCGCAGCACCTGAAGCTCCATCTTGACCGCGGAGAAAACCTGGGCTGTCTCATCGTGCAGCTCGCGGGAGAGGCGGCGGCGCTCCTCCTCGTGCTGTTCGATCATGCGGGCAGAGAGGCGCGCCAGCTCCACCGTGCGCGCCTCGAGCCGGCTGTACAGGTCCGCGTTTTCCAACGCGGCGCCGACCTGATGCCCCAGAGCCAGCAGAAATTTGTCGTCCAACGCCGTGAACGGATCGCGAGCGTGTCCCACCAGCACCAGCGCTGCGCTGACCAGCCCGTTTTTGAAGATGGGAAGTACCGCGACATATTCGTAGACCGGTCGCTTCCCGCTGGTGGTCTCGAACCATTCGGTGCTGAATTGGGGTCGGGCTGTCTCGATGACTCGGTTCAGGACCCCAGCAGCCGAGGGCGACATAGCCCCCGAGGTCCACTCGGCGCACACTCCGGCGCCCCGGACGAAAGCAGTCCCGGAGCCCTCGATGGCGTAGAGGGCACTGCCCCGAACCGCGGGGAGTGACAGCGGCCGGGCCAGGAGCGCGTCGAGCACATCCTGCTCTCGTCCGGCGCGCTGGAGATCGCTCGATAGAGCCGAGAGTGCGCCCAATCCTCGCCGCAGATCGTCGAGTACCAGTAACAGGATGCCCGCTCCTACGGCCAGCGCCAGGAGGATGTCCAGGTAGTAACCCCAGGGAGCCCAACTCCCCCGGGCCCTGAGGAACGGATAATCGAGATGATGCAGTCCCCAGAAGCCGAACGCCGCGGCCAGGAGGGTAGCCCCGCTCGAGCCCACTCGGCGGCGATAGCGATAGAAGACCCAACCGGTCCAGAGCGTGGCAAGGCTGAGGAATAACACGGCGGGGCCTGCGGCCCAGAGAAAATGCTGCAGTTGGTAGATAGCTACGTATGACCAAGCGGGAGGAAAGACCACCAGCGCCAGGTACCAGGGCCGCCACCGAACCTGCTGGGAGAAGACCAGGGCGGCATACAGTAAGGCCAGCGCCGTCCATCCGGTTACGACCTGATGCCAGTAGAGCCAGACGCGGTTGGATGTGAGCAGGAAGCTGGTGATGGCGGCAATGCGCAGGAGATAGAGTCCCCACGCACCCGTCCACCAGGCGAGATAGGGCTTTCGGTAGCGGGCATAGAGAAAAGCGCAGAGGCCGGCGAGCGCCAGGGTGATCGTGGCCTGGAGCAGGGCGGCATCCAGCTCGGTGGCGTTCACCACCGGAATGTTGTCGTGCATACGCGAAACAAACGGCAAGAAACGGACGTTGGCAACACTGAAAGGGAGGCCGGATGTACCCACGAATGGCAGCGTTGACTCTGGTCCTGGCACTGACGGCAGGATGCCGGGCGCCGGCCGGACACCGCTCGGGATCGGACTGGAACGGCTTCGTCTCCGGGTTTCTGGAGACCTACTTCCAGGCAAACCCACTCTTCGCTGTTTATCAGGGGCGCCACGATTTCGATGGCCGATTCCCCGACTGGACTGATCCGGGACTCAAAGCCTGGATCCAGCGGCTTCACGGTTTGCGGGATAGCGCCACGGCGTTTCCCATCGACAGCAGCGATCCCACGAGCCGCTTCGAGCGGGACTACCTGGTTGCGGATATCGACCGTGACCTATTCTGGATCGAGCGAGCCGACTGGCCTCACCGGAACCCCAGCTGGTATACCGACCAGATCGATCCCAACGTATACCTCGCACGGCCCTATGCGCCGCTGGCCCAGCGGATGAAGTCCTATACCCGGTGGGCCTCCGGCCTGCCCGCCGCGTTGTCGCAGATCCGGAAGAACCTGCACACCCCGCTGCCCAAAGCCTACGCCGACATCGGCCGAGGGAGATTCGGGGGACTCGCCAGCTACCTGGAGAAGGACGTGCCCGCCGCCTTTGATTCGGTGCGAGATACGCTCATCCGGCAGGAGTTCACCCGGGCAAACGGGGCCGCGGTGCAGGCGCTCAAGGATATCGACGGATGGCTAGCCCAGGAGCAAAAGCGGGGGACGACGGGGTATGCCATGGGCCCTGAGCTGTTTCAGGACATGCTGAAATCAACCGAGATGGTGGATGTCCCGCTCGACCGGCTGGAGAAGATCGGCCGCGCGGATATGGACCGCAACATCAAGGCACTCAAGGAAGCCTGCGCCCGGTTCGCCCCCAAGCGGTCCATCACGCAATGCGTCGAAAAGATGAGTGCCCACAAACCGGCGGGCGGCGCGGTGGCGGCGGCAACTCGCCAGCTGGATACGCTGGAAGCGTTCGTGAAAGCCAAGGATCTGGTGTCCGTGCCGGGGACTGAGCGGGCCCTGGTCCACGAGGCGCCGCCCTATCAGCGCTTCAACTTTGCCTATATCGACATCCCGGGACCCTACGAGAAGAACATCCCTTCCATTTATTACATCGCTCCCCCGGACCCGAAATGGCCTCCGGCCGAGCAGGCGGCCTACATACCCGGAGTGGCCGACCTCCTGTTCACCAGTGTGCACGAGGTGTGGCCCGGCCACTTCCTCAACTTCCTGCACTCCAACCGGTCAACCTCCAAATTCGGCCAGGTATTCGTGGGCTACGCCTTTGCCGAAGGCTGGGCCCACTACACTGAGGAGATGATGTGGGAAGCGGGGTTGGGCAATGGTGATCCCGAGACCCACATCGGCCAGTTGGCCAACGCGCTGCTCCGAAACGCGCGCTTCCTATCCGCGATCGGTCTCCATACCAAGGGTATGACGGTGGCCCAGTCAGACCGTCTGTTCCGGGAGGAGGCGTACACCGACCCCGGCACTGCCCGGCAGCAGGCGCTTCGAGGCACCTATGATCCGGCCTATCTCAACTACACGCTGGGAAAGCTGATGATCCGGAACTTACGAGAGGACTGGACCAAGTCCCGCGGAGGTCGGAGCGCATGGAAGGAGTTTCACGACCGGTTTCTCTCGTACGGAGGTCCGCCCATCCCGTTGGTTCGGCGGGCGATGGTTGGGGAGGGGCCGGCGTTGTAAGGTGTCGTCAGTCGTCAGTCGCCAGACAGTCTCAAAGCACCTGCACCATGGATAACGCGCGACTTAAGCTCGCGACTGACAACTGACGACTGGCGACTCCTCTAATACCATCCAATCGGCTTCTCATCCAGATTGATGTACACCTGTTTGGTCTCCAGGTACTCCTCCACGCCCCAGCGACCCAGCTCCCGGCCGAAGCCTGAGGCCTTATAGCCGCCCCAGGGAGCCTCGACATAGGTGGGTTGCATGTGGTTGACCCAGACGATGCCGGCTTCAAGCGCCTTCACCACCCGGAACGCCTTGTAGATGTCGCGGGTCCAGACCGCGGCGGCTAAGCCGTAGGGGGTCTCGTTGGCGATCCTGATGGCGTCGGCCTCATCGGTGAAGGGAATCACCGTCATGACCGGACCGAAGATTTCTTCCTGGGCGATCTTGGCCGAGTTGTCCACGTCGTAGAAGATGGTGGGCTCGACGTACCAGCCTTTGTCGAACTGCTTCGGGGTTCCGCCGCCCACTGCAACTTTCCCCTCACCCCGGCCCACCTGGAGATACCGAGCCACGCGGTCCCGCTGCTCGGCGCTCACCAGCGGACCCATCTTGGTCTCCCGGTCCAGCCCGTTGCCCAGCTTGATGGTCTTGGCCTTGGCCGCGGTGGCGTCCACAAACTTCTTGTAGATGTCCTTCTGCACCAGGACCCGGCTCCCGGCGGAGCAGACCTCGCCCTGGTTGATGAAGGTACCGAACAGGGCACCATCGACTGCATTCTCGAAGTCGGCATCGGCGAAAAAGATGTTGGGCGATTTTCCTCCCAGCTCGAGTGATACCCGCTTGAGCTGATCCGCGGCGTTCCGCATGATGAGCTTGCCCACTTCGGCGCTGCCAGTGAAAGCGATCTTTCGCACTGAGGGATGGGCCACCAGCGGGGCGCCCGCTGAGGGACCGTCGCCGGTGACGATGTTCACCACTCCTGGCGGAAGCCCCACCGACTCGAAGTCCTTGGCCAGCTCGAGAATCGAAAGGGGGGTCTGCTCGGCGGGCTTGAGAACGACGGTACAGCCCGCCGCGAGGGCGGGAGCGATCTTCCACGCCGCCATCATGATGGGATAGTTCCAGGGAATGATCTGCCCCGCGACGCCCACCGGCTCCCGCAGGGCCAAGGACACCGCATCCGCCGGAACCGGCAGTACTTCGCCGTTGATCTTGGTGGCGAGGCCGCCGTAGTACTCGAAGCATGTGGCGGTGTCGTCCATATCGAACTCGGATTCGACGATCGGCTTGCCCGAGTTTCGGGTCTCCAATTCGGCCAGCTCGGCGCGCCGAGCGCGGATCCGCTCAGCCAGCCGAAGGAGAATCCGGCCCCGCTCCTGAGCGGTGACTGCTTTCCAGCTATCGTAGAATGCTTTATGGGCCGCCTTGGCGGCCAGGTCTATATCGGTGCTGTCGCCAGCGGGACAGGTGGCGATAACCTGCTCAGTGGCGGGATCGAAAACGTCGAAGGTCTTGCCGTTTTTGGCATCGACGAACTTTCCGTCGATGTACATCTGGTACCGGGCAACTTGGGACTTGGGTCGCTTGCCCGGTGCTGTAGCCGTGCTGGTCATAGCGTGCTCCACCATCAGAAGGGTCGGTTCAGCATCAGCTGGGGTCTCGGGGAAATTAGCACAAAAGGATTGATGGCTGAATGCTCGGCCTGACCTTATGGAAGCGATGGCCGACTTACAGACCCGTCGGACCAGCACCCGAGTGCCCGGAAACCAAAACCAGGCCCGCTCTACTAGAGCAGGCCTGGTTTTTTGGCTGATTGAGCCGGTTCCCTAAGCCGCGACCGTTTCCCGAGAGGGACGAAGCGGGGCACGGGGCACTTCCAACCGAGCGGTGTCCTCCCGAACGTGCCAGGGCATGCCCTCGCGGGTGAGCCGCTGAAGGAACGGATCAGGGTTGAACTGTTCCGGCGACATCACGCCGGTCCCGCGCCAGACTCCGCGGGAGATCAGGCACGCCGCAATGACGGGAGGGATTCCGGTCTGGTACGCGGTGGCCTGAACGCCGAGCTCCTCGTAGGCAGCCTGGTGGTCGGCGACGTTATAGATGTAGTACGCCTTCGGCTCACCGTTCTTGAATCCCTTCGCCAGCGTTCCCACGCAGGTCTTGCCGTGGAGACGACCGGCCAGGTCCCGGGGATCGGGAAGCAACGAGACCACCAGATCGCGAGGCGCGACCGACTGATCTCCCACCCGGATCCTATCTTTGCCGGACAGACCCAGACGCTTCATGACTCGAAGCGTCTCCACGGTTTCATCGCCCATGCAGAGCTTGAAGTCGATCACTCGCGCATGGGGAAAGAACCGGGGGAGCGTCTTGGACTCCTCATGGTCCACGTAATAGCATTTGAGGACCCCCAACTCGGGGAAATCGAACGCTTCCAGGCCAGTAAGCGGCTCCTCGAGAAAGTAGCGGCCGTTTTTGTAGCTCACGGCCTTGCACAGACACTCGTCGATCATCACCCAGGGACTGAATGCGGCGAGAAAACCGTCGTGCCCCAGGCACACGGAGTTATCGCCGTCCCGCACCCGCAACTCGGTGACAGTATCGAGCAGGTGCGTGGCCGCGTAGGCGGCATACACATTGGTGGTTCCGGGATCAGCCCCCATCCCCAGCAGGGCCAACCGACCGGCGGCCTTGAACTCGGCATCCAGGGCGAACTGGTCTTCCATCTTCGGAATGCCATCCGCATCGGTACCGGCGCTGGCGAGATCGATGTAGTCGCAGCCTGCTTCCAGGCAGGCGCGCATAACAGCGATATTGGTCGCCGGCAGCGCCGCGTTCAGGACCATCGTTATACCGTTCTGACGGATACTTCGGGCTATTGCCGCTCGATCGCCGGCATCGAGACATAATGCCGAAACCCGGTGATCATCGAGCCGGTCCGCAAGGAGGGAGGCGCGGGCGGACACCGCGTCGGCGATGACGAGCTTCTCGAGCATCGCTTCCTGCACGAATTTGAGGGCGGACACGGTCCCCACCGCGCCGGCGCCCAACACCAGGACTTTCACAAACTCCTCTTTTCATTGTTGGCGCGGCACTCGGTCTGGCCCCGACGGCGGAACCCTGTCGCCTGCGAAGCCTCGCCCCCGCCGCTGATGGGGGCTCACAGCTCAAGGAGATCGTCAGCTGTGAGAGTGGACCCTCCGCTTGGTCGGAGGATGCAAACGTACCCGCCTCCGGGGGAGGCCGGCACCCTGCCATAGTAGCTCTGACCCCCCACCCCCTGTCCAGTCCCCCCGTCACCCTGCCTTTGGCAGACCAGTCGGACGAAACTTTATATGCGGGACTAACTTACGAGCAACAAAGGAGATAGGAGGTGGCACGCGGTTTAGTGCATAGATATGCACCTAATTGGCTACGGCGTTGCTTCGGTTATCGAGCCGGCTCATCCTCACGAAGCAGCCGGGCCCAGATCACGATGACCCCCACTGAGATGGCGAAAATGACCGTGGCTGCGGCATTTACCTCTGGGGTTATACCCCGTCGGAGCAGGCCCCAGATCTGAAGCGGCAACGTGTTCTGCCGGCCGATCAGGAAGAACGTCACCGCGATCTCATCAAGGCTCAGTGTAAAAACCAGCAGTCCCGCGCCCAGGACCGCGGTTCTGATGTTGGGGAAGGTGACGTTCCAGAAGGTCCGCCACTCGTTGGCGTATAGATCCTGGCTCGCCTCCTCCTGAGCCCGATCCAGCCGCTGGAGCCGGGCAAAGACCTGGGTAATGACTACCGAGGTGAGGGCGGCAGCATGTCCCAGCACAACCGGCCAGCCCGGAACCCAGGGGAAGCCACTGGAGAGGCTGAGCTTCACGAAGCTGAAGAAGCTGAGCAGGGCGACACCGGTAATGATGCCGGGCAGGATGAGCGGCAGCAGCACCAGCCGGCGGAACGCCGTCTTACCGGGAAACTGGTGCCGGTCCAGCACGAAGGCCCCCGGCACTCCCACCAGGAGCGCGATGGCCACGGCCAGAAGCGCCAGCTTGAGGCTGGCGATTGCGGCGGCAATCATGCCGCGGTCGTGAGCCAGGGCGGTAAACCACCTCAGGGTGCCCAGTTGAAGCGGCCATGCGATGATGGGCGAGTCGTGGAAGGCATAGATGATGACTACGACCAGGGGGAGATATATGAAGGCGAACGCCGCCATCCCGGCGGCCCATAATGCGGCAGACAGGCGGTCCGGCGGACGGGTGGTCCGTCTCATTTGCCCCCTCGGGTCGTCGCGATGACCTGCCCCGCGGTCCGCCCCTCCACCTCACCGCCGTAGTTGGAGCGCGACTCCAGTTTGTTCGCCAACCAGAGCAGGAAGAGGGTCAGCGCCAGCACGATAACAGAGACCGCGGCCCCCAGGGGCCAGTTGTACGCCACGCCGAAGAGACTCCAGACCAGGTTCGAGACCATCAACGCGCTGTCGTTTCCGCCGAGTAGCTGGGGAGCGAGGAAGTCGCCCATGCTCAGCACGAACGCAAAGGTGGATCCGGCCAACACTCCGGGCAGAGACAGAGGCAGCACCACTCTTAAGAAGGTCTGCCAGCGGTTGGCATACAGATCCTGGCTCGCCTCTTTCAGCGCCGGCGGCATGGCCTCGAGCACCGCGTAGATGGGCATCAGGGTGAACGGGGTGTAGATGTGGGTCAGGGCCAGGATCACGGCCCAGCGGCTGTACAGCAGAAATGCCAGCGGCTGATGAATCAAGCCGCCGGCCTGGAGCAAGCCGTTCAGAATGCCTTCCTGTCCCAGGATGATCTTCCAGGCATAGGCGCGCACCAGGTAGCTCACCCAGAGCGGAATAATGACCGCCATGTACATGAGGTTCCGGTGGCGCTTCACCTTGAAGGCCAGGAGATACGCGAGAGGATAGGCCAGGAGCAGCGAGAAGAGCGTGACCCTGAGGGCGATGCCGGCCGAGAACAGGATGGTGTTGGGGTAGAGGTCGGTCCCGAAGAGCCGGCGATAGTTCTCTAGGGTGAACTCGTGGGTGATGAAACCGCCCTGAAGCCGCCAAAACGACTGCACCAGGAGCAGCACGTAGGGTATCAGCAGGAGCGTCGCGACGAAGCCGACCGGAACTGCTGCCGCAAGAAAGGTCTGGAGTCCCGGTCGCGCCCGGATCAGGTCCAGGACTGACCTCTGTCTACTCGGCGCCACAGCGGCCTCGCTCGGGTTTCCAGGAGATTTGGGTCGATGCTCCGATTTTGACGGAGGTGCCGGCCGGTGCATGTACCACGAAGCGTCGCTCTCCCGGCAACAAGACATGTACTCGCAGGAGCGATCCCACATACACCGCTTCGATGATGCGTCCCTCGAGCAGATTCGCCGATCCGGTCTCGGGCGCCGAGCCGATCTCGACCGCCTCGGGCCGGACGCTGAGCCAAGCGGCCGAGCCCACGGGCAGCGGCGCATCGCCCCACCCACTCAGCCGGATATCCTGATATTGGAGCACCACCGGGTGGGGGCCACTCTCCGCCACGGTGCCAGACAGCAGGTTCGTCTCACCGATGAAGTCGGCGACATAGCGAGAGAGCGGTCGATCGTAGAGCTCGCGGGGACTACCGATCTGCTCGATCCGGCCCTGCCGCATGAGCACGATCCGGTCGCTCATGGTGAGCGCCTCCTCCTGATCGTGGGTCACATACACGAAGGTGATTCCGAGCTGAGCCTGCAGATGCTTGAGCTCGAGCTGCATCTCTTTTCGCAGCTTGAGATCCAGCGCGCCGAGCGGCTCATCCAAGAGCAGAAGACGGGGACGGTTGATGAGCGCCCGGGCCAGGGCCACGCGCTGCTGCTGCCCGCCCGACAGCTGGCGGGGAGAGCGGGTCCCCAGCTCCTCGAGGCGGACCATCGCGAGGGCGCGCGTCACCCGCTCTTCCCGCTCGGGTGCCGGCACCTTCTTCATGCGGAGCCCGTATCCCACGTTCTCCCGCACGCTCATGTGAGGGAAGAGGGCGTAATGCTGAAAGACGGTGTTGACGTCGCGTTTGAACGGCGGGAGGGTGGTTACGGACGCGCCGTCCATCAGGATTTCGCCGGTGGTGGGTTGCTCGAAGCCGGCGATCATCCGAAGCGTCGTGGTTTTGCCCGACCCCGATGCGCCGAGGAGGGTGAGAAACTCGCCCGGGTGGATGTCCAGGGTGATGTCATCCACTGCGACGAACCCACCGAATCGCTTGGTGACCCGCCGCAGCTCGACGATCGGGGCTATGGCAATCTCGGCGAGAAGGCTCAGTTCACTTTCCTGCCTTCACCTCGTTCCAGATCTCCTGATACTTCTCCCGCCGCGGGCTCCATTGCCAGAAGTTGACCTTGGTGCCGTAATCCGAGATGTCCCGCTGGCTGGCGGACTGTTCCTTGGTCATATAACTCTTCGCGTCGGGATTCGCGACGATGTAGGCCGTCACGTCATAGAGCAGCTTCTGAGTAAACGGCTGGGCCGAGTATTCCAGCCACGCGTAAGCGGCATCCAGATTCTTGGCGCCCTTGGTCAGCATGAAATGATCCGCCCAGGCAGTAGTGCCCTCCTTGGGGATGGTCTCGCCGGCGGGGAACTTGGCTTGACGAAGCTGATTGGTCATGAGCGGCCAGCCCTCACCCATCACGACCTCACCGCTCTGGAACAGCTGGGTCATGTCACCGGCCGTGACCCAATACTTCCGCACGTTGGGACGCAGCTCGAGCATCTTAGCTTTAACCTTCGCCAGATCCGCGTCGGACAAGTTGTAGAGATGGCTCTGATCCTTGGGATCGTCCATGCCGAGATACTGGGCCACCATGTAAAGGGTGGCGATGTCGTCCTGGAGTGAGAGCTTGCTGCGGTACTTCTTGTCCCAGAGCTCGCCCCAGCTGGTGGGAGCCGCCTTGACCTTGCTGGTGTCGTAGATCAGCGGGTTGGGACCGAACGCCCATGGGATGCCGTAGACTGAATCGCCCTTGCGTACCAGCTTGAGCTCGCGGAACCCCTTGCTCAGATCCTCGTAGCTCGGCACCCGGGAGAGATCGATCGGGGCGGCCAGGCCTGCCTCCACAATGGCCGTGGCCGCGTCGCTGGAGGGTGAGATGATATCGATGGTCTCGGCGCCTCCGGCACGAAGCTTTGCCACCAGGTCGTCGCTCGATCCCATGTAGGTGGCATTCACCTTGACCCCGCAGGCATCCTCGAAAGGCCGGGTGAAGAGCGTATCGGTGTATCCCTCCCACACCATGAAGTTGAGCTCGCCGCCGATGGGCTTCTGACACAGCTGCTTGAGGTAGGTTTGGGCGTCGGCTCGGGCGTCGTTCGTCCGGTTGATCGAGATCTTTTCTGCCTTCGTGGTACCGCCCGCCGCTGGTTTGTCACCACCGCCGCATGCCGTCGTCAGGAGCACGGCCCATCCGGTTAAACCCATACGCCAGTTCATGGGTGGTCACTCCTTCAGAGGGTATGAAGAGGAACGCTACAAACTACAGTGGGAAGTAAGAGGGGAGAAGAGCGCCCACTCTCACCTCTTACCTCAAGGACGACCCCTCGTACATCTTACGGCTCACTCTAATTTCCCGGTGTGAGGCCCCATGTCTGGCGTGATACAGCTCGTGACCGAGATCCCCGGCCCGAGGAGCCGGGCTTTGCTGGCGCGCCGGGCTCAGGCGGTGCCCCGGGGAGTTCCGGCCGTCACGCCGATCGCGGTGGTGCACGCGGAAGGCGCAGTCATCACCGATGCCGACGGCAACCGGCTGATCGACTTCGGGGGTGGGATCGGCGTGGTGAACACCGGGCATCGGCATCCCTCCGTGGTGGAGGCGGTCCAAACTCAACTCGACCACTTTGCCCACGTGTGCTTCCCGGTCTCCACCTACGAGCCGTATGTGGAGCTGGCCGAGCGGCTCAATCGGATCACGCCGGGCGATCATCCCAAGCGCACCTTTCTGGTCAACAGTGGCGCCGAGGCGGTGGAGAACGCGATCAAGGTGGCTCGACATTTCACCGGCCGGTCCGCAGTGGTCTGCTTCGAGCACGGGTTTCATGGCCGTACCAATCTGGCCATGGCGCTGACCTCCAAGGTGATGCCGTACAAGAAAGGGTTCGGGCCGTTCGCTCCGGAGGTGTATCGGATTCCGTTCCCCTACTGCTATCGCTGCGGGGAAGCTCCAACGCGGGGAAGCGGGGAAGACTGCTGTATGGCCAGCCGGGAAAGGCTGGAGCAGATGTTCGCCTCGATCGTCGATCCGGATTCGGTGGCAGCGATCATCATGGAGCTGGAGCTGGGTGAGGGCGGCTTTGTCCCCGCGCCCACAGAGTACGTGACGGCCCTGGCCGGATTTGCCCGCGACCACGGCATCCTCTTCATCGCGGATGAGATCCAGACCGGCTTTGGCCGGACCGGGAAGCTCTTCGCTTGCGAGCATTACGATCTGGTACCGGATCTCATCACCACTGCCAAGTCGCTCGCCGGCGGGCTGCCGCTCGCTGCAATTACCGGAAGGGCCGATGTGCTGGAGGCTCCCCAAATCGGTGGCCTCGGCGGCACCTATGGCGGGAATCCGCTCGCCTGCGCCGCCGCGCTCGCCGTGCTGAACGCCATGGAGACGGAGGCGATCCCGGCCCGCGCGGCTCGCTTGGGGGAGCGGATCCGCCTCCGATTCTGTGAATGGGCCACCCGATATCCCTGCATCGGGGATGTGCGAGGACTCGGGGCCATGATCGGCATGGAGCTGGTCAAGGACCGGGCCGGCAAGGAACCGGACAAGGCGCTCACGGGCCGGTTGCTCACCGCCGCTCTGGAGCGTGGAGTGATCCTGCTGTCATCGGGAACGTACGGCAACGTCGTGAGAGTGCTGGCTCCGCTCACCACGCCGGACGATGTCCTCGATGAAGGACTCGAAGCGATGGAGCAAGCGATGGACGCAGTCGCATGACGGCCGCCCGGCCGAAGGACTCACCCGTGGTTGAATTCGTCGGCGTCTCCAAAACGTTCGGCGACGTCAAGGCGGTCGATACAGTCAGCTTCGAGATCAACCGGGGCGAGTTCTTCTCGCTGTTGGGTCCATCCGGGTGTGGTAAGACCACAACCCTGCGCCTCCTGGCCGGCTTCGAGGAGCCGGACGAGGATGGGGGCGAGGTGCGGCTCCTGGGCCAGATGGTCAACCGAAAGCGACCTTACGAGCGCAGGATCGCGATGGTGTTCCAGAACTACGCTCTCTTTCCCCATCTCACCGTCGAGCGGAACGTGTCGTTTGGTCTGGAGCAGCGGAAGACTCCGAGCACGGAGATCGGTGATCGGGTCCGCCGGGCGCTTGAGATGGTGCGGCTCAAGCCCGACGTGTTCTCCCGGCGCATGCCGAGTCAGCTCTCGGGCGGTCAGCGGCAGCGGGTGGCGCTGGCCCGGGCGCTGGTGCTGGAGCCGGCCATCCTGCTGCTGGATGAGCCGCTCGGCGCCATCGATCTCAAGCTTCGCAAGGAGATGCAGCTCGAGCTCAAGGCGCTGAACCAGCAACTGGGCACCACCTTCATCTACGTCACCCACGATCAGGAGGAGGCCCTCACCATGTCCGACCGCATCGCGGTCATGGATAATGGACGGGTGGCGCAGCTGGGCACGCCGGCCGAGATCTATGAGAATCCCCGAACCGCCTTCGTGGCCAAGTTTATCGGCGAGTCCAATTTTTTCGAGGGACGCGTGGTGGAGCGAGCCGCCGGCCATTGGGTGGTCCGGCGCGAAGATGGAGAGTCGTTCAAGGTCCCCAGCCATCCCGGTCTGAGTGAAGGAAGCGAGGCCCGTATTGCGGTCCGGCCGGAATGGATGGATGTCTGCACACCCGGCGGCATTCCCCCCGGTGAAAACGCGCTGAGCGGCGTGGTTCGCGACATCATCTACCTGGGGGAGACGATGCACCTCATCGTCACCGTCCCGGGGAGCGGGGACGTGACCGTGGCCGTGCGCAACGAGGGCCAGCTGATCAAGCCGTTGGGATGGAAGCGCGGCGACCGCGTGGCTGTGGCCTGGCTGCCGGAGGATTGCCAAGTGCTGGAGCACGAGTGATGGGGAAGATCCGGGAGCAGGCGCTGTCGTGGCTCTATCGCAGGCCCGAGGCCCAGGCCTGGGCTCTGCTGGGCCCCGGCGCATTCTGGCTGCTGGCGTTTTTCCTGGTTCCGATCCTGATCATGTTCGTCTACAGCCTCATGCCTCGCGGGATCTACGGCGGCGTGGCACGAGGCTTTACCCTGGAGCATTACGCCCGATTCATCGATCCGCTGTACCTCGACGTGCTCCAGCGGACCTTCGTCTGGTCCATCGCCTGCACCGTGATCTGCCTGGTGCTCGGCTACCCGGTTGCCTACGTCATCGTGCGCTCTGGCCGCTGGCGCAACCTGCTGTTGTTTCTGGTGGTGTTGCCCTTCTGGACCAGCTTTCTGGTGCGCACGTTCGCGATGATCTTCCTGATGCGCGACACCGGGCTGATCAACAACTGGCTGCTCAAGCTCGGACTGGTGCAGCAGTCGCTCACCATCCTGTACACTCCCTTTGCCGTCATGGTTGGGCTGGTCTACGGGTTCCTGCCGTTCATGATCCTGCCGATCTACGCCTCGCTGGAAAAGCTCGACCTGTCGCTGCTGGAGGCGGCTGAAGTCCTGGGGGCCCGGCCCCGGGCCCGGTTTCGCCGAGTGACGCTCCCGCTCTCGATGCCAGGCGTGGTGGCGGGGTGTCTCCTGGTCTTCATCCCGGCGCTCGGATCGTTCCTCACGGCGGACCTCCTGGGTGGTGCCAAGGAGATGATGATCGGGAACTTGGTGCAGAACCAGTTCTCCGCGGCCCGCAACTGGCCGTTCGGGTCGGCGGCCTCGTTCATCGTCATGGCGCTGGTGCTGGCCGCGGTGATGGTGTACCTCCGGGTGAAGGATCCTACTCCGGGCAAGATCCGCTGAGATGACCCACCGCATCCCCCGCTGGCTGATCCTCTTCTGCGGGCTGGTGTACCTCTTTCTGCATCTGCCGATCTTCGTGTTGATGCTCTTCTCGTTCAACGACTCGAAGTTCTCTGTCGATTGGCGAGGATTCACCCTCCGGTGGTATCAGCGACTGCTGGAGCGGCCCGACATTCTGCGGGGACTCAAGATCAGTCTCATCGTCGGCATCGCCGCCACCGTCATCTCGGCGCTGTTGGGGACCCTCATCGCTCTGGCCCTTGCGCGCCATCGTTTCCGGGGAAGGCGCGCGTTCGAAGGGTTTCTCTACCTGCCGATCGTGACGCCCGAGATCGTGGTGGGAATTTCGCTGCTGATTCTCTTCGCGCTGCTGAATGTTTCGCTCGGCGTTACGACTATCACTGTGGCCCATGTGGCGTTCTGTATCTCGTTCGTGGTGGTCGTAGTGCTCGCCCGGCTCGAGGGGATGGATCAGCACCTGGAGGAGGCCGCCCTGATTCTGGGGGCGGACGAGATCACCACCTTTTGGAAGGTGACCGTCCCGCAGCTCTGGCCCGGGATCCTGGCCGGCGCCTTGTTGGCGTTCACCATGTCGTTCGACGATTTCGTCATCACGTCATTCGTCTCGGGCTCGGGATCCTCGACGTTGCCCATCGTGGTGTACGGCATGGTTCGCAAGAATGTCGAGCCTAGCATCAATGCGATCAGCACCATCATCCTCCTGGTGACGTCGGTGCTCATCTATGTGGCGGATCGGTTAGTCAGGGAGAGGTAAGTAGGGCAGCGAGAAGGATGGAGGCCAGGAAGCGGGGAAGCTCGGAAGCGGGGAAGGATGAAAGCCGGGGATGGAGGGAAGCCTGACGAGAAGAGCATGGATCTGACGGAGCGCTTATGATCGAGCGGTGTTTATGGACTGAGACCTCCCCGCTTCCCGGCTTCCCCATTTCCTCGCTTCCGGGCCGTACCGATATCGCCATCGTCGGCGGAGGGTATACCGGCCTCTCGGCCGCCCGCGCCCTGGCTCGGCGGGGCGTCGACGTGACGGTGTTGGAGCGCCATGGCATCGGATGGGGCGCGAGTAGCCGTAACGGGGGCTTCGTGCTGCCGGGGTTCAAGCCCGAGATGGAAGAGCTGGCGGCCCGGCTGGGTGCCGACCGGGCCGCGCGCATGTTTCGGCTCTCGCTCGAAGCCATGCGGAACCTGGCGACCATCATCTCGGAGGAAGCGATCGCCTGCGACTTCCGCCAGAGCGGCGCCGTGACCCTCGCCGCCAAGCCGTCCCACCTCAAAGCGTTGGAGGTGAGTGGACGATTTCTTCGGGAGCAGCTGGGCTACGAGACCGAACTGTTGTCTGGAGCCGAGCTCCAGCGTGAAATCGGCTCTCAGCGCTACCACGGTGGGCTCGTCGACCCGGGGGCTTGCTCCCTCCAACCAGCGAAATACGTGGCCGGTTTGGCCCAGGCCGCGGAACGAGCCGGCGCGAGGTTGATCGAGGGAGCCGAGGTGACGCGGATACGCCGGGTGAGCGGCGGGTTCGAGGTGAGGACCGCACAGGGCACGCTGCGTTCCCGCGAGGTTCTTGCCGCCACCAATGGGTACACCCCCGCCGCCCTGGGGCGACTGCGCCGGCGGGTGATCCCCATCGGCAGCTATCAGATCGCCACCAATCCACTGGATGAGGAGCTGGCTCATCGCCTCATCCCCCGAGGTAGGGTTTTCAGCGACACCAAGAACCTGCTCTACTACTTCCGACTTTCCCCGGATGGGCGTATGGTCTTTGGAGGTCGGGCCTCGTTCACGCCTGCCAGTACCCGACGCAGCGCCGAGATTCTCGGCCGGGGGATGCGCGAGGTCTTTCCCGAGCTTGCTCCGGCCACCGTGGAGTACGCCTGGTCCGGAAAGGTGGCCTATCCGATAGATCATCTTCCCCACGCCGGCCGCATGGATGGCATTTACTACGCCATAGGATACTGCGGCCACGGAGTGGCTCTGGCCACCTATATCGGTGGGCGAATGGGGGAAGTGTTGGCGGGCACCGGCGAGATCCCGGATCTGGGTACGAGCCGGTTTCGGGCCATACCGTTGTACACCGGGGTCCCCTGGTTCCTGCCGTTGGTGGGAGGGTACTACCGGATGAAGGACCGGATCAGCTGATCATCATCAGGTCTCAACCTCAGGAGGAACCTCGTGAGCAAGCGTAAGGAAGTCGAGCGTCTGGTGGAGCAGCTCGAGCGAGGCGCGATCCCGCGGCGCGAGTTCGTGGTGCGGGCGGTGGCCCTTGGTGTGAGCCTGAGCTCTGTCGGCCTGTTGCTCCAGGCCTGTCAAGGGAAGGAGAAGACTTCTGCCGCGCCCCGCGACACCGCTGCGACGACCATGGCCGACCTTGGGCCGATCGAGAAGGAGCTTCACATCTACAATTGGTCGGACTACATCGCCGACGACACGGTACCGAACTTCCAGAAAGAGTTCGGAGTCAAGGTCACGTACGACACCTACGAGAGCAATGAAGAGATGGTGGCGAAGCTCCAGGCCGGAGCCAGCGGCTACGACATCGTCGTGCCGAGCGGCTACATCATACCGGTGATGGTCAACACCGATCTCATCACGCCGATCAACAAGAAGTACATCCCCAACTTCAACAACGTGTCGCCCATCTTCCAGAACCTTGCTTCCGATCCGGGCAACAAGCACACCGTGCCCTGGCAATGGGGGACCACCGGGTTCGCGTATCGGACCGACAAGATCAAGACTCCGCTGGACAGCTGGGCGGTGTTTCACGACAAGCAGTATGGCAAGAAGATGACCATGATGGACGACGGGCGTGAGGTCATCGGCGCGTTCCTGCGCTACCGGGGGCACTCGCTCAACTCGATCAATCCGGCCGAGCTGGCGCAGGCCAAGGCCGATTCGATCGCCGCGAAGCGGCAGCTGAAAGCGTATATCTCCGCGCCGGTCAAGGCGCAGCTGATCTCGGGTGACGTCTGGATCGCCCAGCTGTGGAACGGCGACACCACCCAGGCCAAGGCGGAACAGCCCAATCTGGGTTATGTCGTTCCCAAGGAAGGGTGCACCATCTGGGGTGACTCGATGTGCATTCCCAAGAGCGCTCCCAACAAGCGGGCGGCCCATGAATGGATGAATTACATCCTGCGTCCCGAGGTCGGATCGGCGTTGTCTGAGGCGACTGGATACGGCACCCCCAACGCGGCAGCGGCCAAGGTCATGAAGAACCCGGTGCCCTACCCGACCGAAGAAGAGCTCAAGCGGCTGGAGTACCAGGTGGACCTCGGAAAAGACACGGCCACATGGGATCAGATCTGGACTGAGATAAAATCAGCGTAAGGAAAAGACGGGAGGGACGGGACTGCCCTTCCGTCCTTCCCGACATATACCAAAGGAGCGCCGATTAATTGCGGCTACCGGACGACCAGGTGGTGCAGCACACCCGGCGATATCTCGATCTCATCGCCGGGCGCGACATGTCGACGGAGGAGAAACAGAGCTTCATCGCGGAAACAGTCGACAGTTACGAGAAGTACTACAACCGCGGATTCATCACCTACCGTAAGTCGGTCACCGAGGCAGGCCAGTTCGCCGCCTTGGAGTGGTCCGGCCAAGGCTCCACCCTCCACGATCTTCTGGGACGGGAGTACATCGATTGTCTCGGCGGCTACGGCATCTTCAGCGCCGGAGTCAATCATCCCAAAGTGATCAAGGCGGTCACCGACCAGATCCAACGCATGGCACTCAACAGCCAGGAGCTGCTCGAGCCCTGGCGCGCGGCTTTGGCCCGGGTCCTGGCCGAAGTGACCCCGGGAGACCTCCAGAACTCCTTCTTCATCAATAACGGCACCGATGCAATCGAAGGAGCGATCAAGCTTACCCGGCTGTACACCCGGCGAAGCACCTTCATTTCCACCATCGGCGGATTCCACGGCAAGACCTTGGGCTCTCTCTCCTTGATGGGGAAGGCATCGTTTCGTGAGCCGTTTCAATCGGGACTCCAAGACGTGCGATTCGTTCCCTATGGCGATGCGGATGCACTGGAGACCGAGTTCCGCCGCTGTGAAGCGGTGGGTATTCAGATCGCCGGCGTGGTGCTGGAGCCGGTGCAGGGTGAGGCAGGAGGTGTAGTTCCTCCCGATGATTACCTGCCGAGAGCGCGCGCCCTCTGCACCCAGTATGGAGCGCTGCTGATTGCCGATGAAATCCAGACCGGCATGGGGCGTACGGGAAAAATGTGGGGTGTGGACCACTGGAACGTCGTGCCCGACATCATGTGCGTGGGGAAATCCATCGGAGGCGGGGTGATGCCGCTTTCCGCCTTCATCTCGACTGCGCGGATTTGGGAGGTCATGATCCCCAATCCGATCATCCACTCCACCACATTCGGGGGCAATCCCCTGGCGTGCGCCGCCGGGCTGGCGGCGATCCAGGTGACGCTGGAAGAGGATCTGCCGGGTCAGGCGGCCAGGAAAGGGGAGTTTCTGCTCCGCGAGCTGGAGTGTCTGCAACAGAAATATCCCCAGGTCTTGCAAGAAGCTCATGGAAAAGGGCTGCTGATCGGCATGGAGTTTCCAGTGCAAGAGGTCGGCTGGCAGGTGGCCTCGGGGCTGTTCAAACGTGGGGTGCTGGTGGCAGGGACGTATTCGAAGGCGCAGGTCATCCGAATCGAGCCGGCGCTGGGCATTCCCATCGAGCTACTCCAGGAGATGCTGAACCGGTTGGAGGACACCTTCCGCGAAGTAGGGCGGGCATTATAAACAGACGGGGCGAGTCCACTCGCCCCGTGTAGTTTCGTTTTCCCCTCAGCTTCTAATCTACGGCTTGGCTTCGTCGGTCGCTTCCGGGGCCGCACCCAACTCCCGTGACCAGGCCAGTGAGACGCCTCCCCAGAGCTTCACATCGTGCGTTTCGGTGGGTGAGGTGACCTTCACAAAGTCATCTCCTCCCACGACCAGGTGGAGGACCGGCGTGATAGACACCGTCCCCGCCGTCAGCGGTACACCGGCCGACAGGTCCAGATGGGTGAAGCCGTTGTCCGAAAAGTTGAACGATTCATCGGAGTTCGGATCGTCGGGGACTCCCTGTCCCGCGTTGAAGCCAGCGAGCGCGCCGAGGTTGACCGCCACCTTCTCGCTGGCAGCAATCGAGTAGGTCACTCCACCCTCGATGTAGGCACCCTTGATCTTGTCCACGTCATAATACAGCGAAATCTTGGGGCTCAGAATGTTGTCGAGCGCTGCCTTGGCATAGACCTCGACCGTGTTGTTGTCCTTGGTCAGGGTACCGATGCCCGGGGCGTCGGCATCGTTAGGGTAGATGTATCCGGTGGCCCCCGCGGTGAGAGTTGCCTTGCCGACCGGATAGCTGACCTCACCCCACCAGTCGAACTCTGCAAAGTTGAAGCCGGAAGATCCACCGCTCTCGCTGATATCGTTACTGACATCGTCGTATCTGCCGAGATCGATGCTGGACCAGCCACCGGCCGTAAATGAGGCGTTTCCCAGCGGAAAAGTCACATAAAGATCCGGCTGAGCCACCGGCTTGTTGGTCAGGCTCAATCCCCGCCACACGTAGGAGCTGAACAGACTCAGATCAGCGCCCACGGTTGTCTGCGCGTCCGCGCGGGCTGTACCGACAGCGATGCCGGCGACCAGAATAGCGGCTCTCAGAACATGTGCTCGCTGCATGATGTCTCCCGGGCAGAGGGTAGGTGTCGCGCATGATGCAAACGGCCCGCCATCCATACTGCCAGCGGGCCGGTCGAGCTCAAAACCAAACGCACACATCCGGCCGGCCTATGTAAAGCCATCGCACGCCGCGAGGCGGTTCCAATTATTCAGCGAGGGAAGGGGCATGTCCGCTAATGTAGGAGGCCATGGGCGACCGTCAAGGCATGCCACCAATCCCTTGCCGTTGAATTCGTCTGGCCCCGGTTGCCACCTGTGCCGCTCCTGGGTAACCTACTCGCACGCGAACCGCTCTTCACCGGAGATGCTGATGTCGTGGCTCGTGATTTTATTTGCCTCCCTTGGAGCCGGTCTTATTCTGGGCGCTCTCACATTCGTGTCGGCGCTCATCGGGGTTTTGATAACCGCCATGATCATCCTGATGTGCGGCCCCCTGATCGATCGGTTTTTGGCGAGACGCGGCCGGCGCTCAGTGTAGCCTACTCTTCGGGCTCGCCTTCGGCCGTCAGTGCCGAACGTAAGGCGCCTTCGTAGTTCGTCTTGAGACTCACGAGCAGCTCGCGAAGTCCTCGGACCTTCAGCTGCATTCCACCGCCACGCCGAAGCATCGTTCCCATGATCCCTGCTGTCTCCGCCAGGCCGGAGAGGCTCAGGGCCGAGCCGTTGCCCTTGATCTCATCGAGTAGTCGGCCAAGGCTCTTCACCGCCGTTTCATCGGCTCGAAGACCCGACATTTGCTCGACGATGTTGTGAATCCGCTGGAACTTCGGCGGCAGCGTCTGCAAATACGCCAACTGGGCCTGCTGGCGACTAGAGGGTTTCTGCGCCATCGTGTAATAGGTTGAGAGGAAGGGGGAGCCTAATTTAACGGACCCCGCCTTCCGATGACGTTTCGGGCTGAATCTTCGGGCTCGTTCTCCCGTAGTGAGCAAGTTCGCTCGTCGACCAGCCAGGCACCCAGATGCTTTTTCTGCCACTCCCCGCGGGATTCACGTTATGAAGATTTCCGATCTGTCGATCCGCCGGCCGGTGCTGGCCAGCATGATCAGCCTGGCGCTGGTGTTGTTCGGGGCCATCGGGTACACCCAGCTTGCGGTCCGGGAGTTTCCCGACGTCGATCCTCCCATCGTGTCGGTATCCACCGTGCTGCCGGGAGCCAACCCCCAGGTGGTGGAATCCGCCGTTACCGACATTCTGGAAGAGGAGCTGAGCACTGTCGAGGGGCTTCGCACGCTGACCAGCTCGAGCGCCGAAGGCCAGAGCAACATCACCCTCGAATTCAACCTGGACCGTGATGTGGAGGCGGCGGCCCAGGACACCCGGGATAAGGTATCGCGCATCCGGGAACGCTTGCCCGAGGACGTGGAAGAGCCGGTGGTGGCCAAGCAGGATGCCGACGCAGAGCCATTCTTCTGGCTGGCGCTGTCGGGTGAGAACTACGACCTGCTCCAACTCTCCGACATCGGCGACCGCCTGGTCAAGAGCCGGCTGCAGAGCCTCCCAGGTGTAGGGCAGGCCCGCATCTTCGGCGAGCGGCGCTTCTCGATGCGGGTCTGGCTCTCCCCCTCCGAGCTTTCCGCTCGCGGACTCACGGTCCAGGACGTTCAGCAGGCGATCCGTACCCGCAACGTGGAAGTGCCGGCCGGCCGGATTGAATCGCAACGCCGGGAGTTCACGGTTCGATCACTGGGTGAGCTCAAGACCCCGGAGGAATTCAGCAATCTGGTGGTGAGCAATACCAACGGAACGTTGGTGAAGCTGAAGGATCTGGGCAACGTGGAGCTGGGCCCGGAAGACGAACGGAGTGCGCTCCGGTTCAAGGGAACACCGGCGGTGGCAGTCGGGGTGGTGCGTCAGTCCAAGGCCAACCTTCTGTCGGTCGCCGAACACATCCGAAGCGAGCTTCCCCGGATCCAGTCCTCGCTTCCGCCGGGAGTGAAGATCAGCATCGCCTTCGATGAATCGATCTTCGTGAAGCGGTCGATCCAGGAGGCAGAGGAGACGCTGGGCATAGCCGCCCTCCTGGTGGTCATCATCATCTTCATCTTCCTGCGCAATCTCCGAGCGACCATCATCCCGGGGCTCGCCATCCCGACGTCCATCGTGGCGGCGTTCGCCATCATGTACTTCTTGGGTTTCTCGATCAACAACTTCACTCTGCTGGCACTGACGCTCGCCATCGGCATCGTGGTGGACGACGCTATCATCGTCCTGGAAAACGCGTACCGACATCAGGAGGAGCTGAACGAGACCCCCCAGGAAGCGGCAACCAACGGAACCCGGGAGATCGCCTTCGCGGTGCTCGCAACCACCATTTCGTTGGTGGCGGTGTTCACGCCTTTGGCCTTTCTCAAGGGCTCGACCGGCCGTCTGTTCAATGAGTTCGGGATCGCCGTGGCCGGCTCCGTCATCATCTCCGGCTTCGTGGCCTTGACGCTCACCCCGATGCTCTGCGCCAAGATCTTGCGGGTTCCCCAGCGGCACGGGACCCTGTATCGCGCGCTGGAGCAAGGGTTCAACCGCCTGGCCGCCGGCTACGCCCGCACCCTGGCACTGGCGCTTCGATACCGTCTCGTGGTGGTGGGTATCGCCTTCCTGGTGACGCTCGGCGCCGTGGTCGTGTTCCGCTCGCTCAAACGCGAGTTCGTTCCGCCGGAGGACCGGGGCTGGTTCTTCTCGTTCATCATCGCGCCCGAAGGATCCTCACTAGCCTATACCGACGGCTATCAGCGCCAGGCCGAGGCCATCCAGGCCAAGACCAAGGGAATCGAGAGTTACTTCAGCGTGGTCAACATCGGGGATGGGGTCAGCCGGGGCATCATCTTCACCAATCTGGACGACTGGTCCAAGCGGGGCCGGGGCCGCTCGGTCCAAGACATCATCGGAGAGATTCAGCCGCAGTACTTCGCGATTCCCGGGGTGTTCGCCTTCGCCAACAACCCGCCCGCCTTCGGCTGGGGGAGCCCGGTCAATTTCGTGATTCAGCACCCGGACTTCGACTTGCTGGCCAAGGGGAACGACACGCTCCTGGCCCGAGCCCGGCAGATTCCGGGGCTGGTCAATGTCGATAGCGATCTCAGAGTCAACAAGCCGCAGCTCACGGTAAGCTTCGATCGAGACCGGGCGGAAGATTTGGGGGTTCCGGTAGCCGACGTCGCGACGACGCTCCAGGTCCTGCTGGGCGGCAGCAAGACCAGCACCTTCACCAAGGCCAACAAGCAATACGATGTGATCGTGCAGCTCGATCCCCGTGCCCGGGCCACTCCCAGCGACATGACCGGCCTCTACGTCCGGGGACGAGGTGGCGAGCTGTTGAAGCTGGAGGCGCTGGCCAGCGTGCAGGAGGGCGTCGGTCCCCGCCAGCTGAACCACTTCGACCGGGTACGGTCCGCTACCCTGACCGCCAATCTCGCGCCCGGCTTTACCTTGGGTGAGGCGCTCGATTCACTGACCCGCCTTGCCAAGGAAGTTCTGCCCAAGGGCAGCAGCACGGCGCTCGCTGGTGAATCCCGGGAGCTGGAAGAGAGCGGGTCCGCCCTGTACTTCGCGTTCCTCCTGGCGCTTATCGTCGTCTTCATGGTTCTGGCGAGCCAGTTCGAATCGTTGGTGCACCCCTTCACCGTGCTGTTGGCCGTGCCCCTCGCGGTCACGGGGGCGCTCTTTACCCTGAAGCTGGCCGGCTCGACGCTCAACGTGTACAGCCAGATCGGTATGATCCTGCTCATAGGCCTGGTCTCCAAGAACTCGATTCTGCTGGTGGAGTACATCAACCAGCTGAAAGAGCGCGGCATGACCACGATCGAGGCGGCCCAGGAGGCCGGGCGAATCCGTCTCCGTCCCATCCTGATGACTTCGGTGGCCACGGTCATGGGCGCCCTACCCATCGCACTCGGCCTCGGCGCCGGGTCGCTGAGCCGGCGTCCACTGGGTTACGCCATCGTGGGCGGACTGGTCTTCTCAACCCTCCTGACTCTCTACGTGGTGCCGTCGGTGTACGTCATCTTCGACGCACTGCTGGAGCGTTCCCGCCGGCGCAGCCGTGCACCCCACGCCGCCCTGACGCCGGCCGAGGTCGACTGATGCTGCTCTTGCTTCTGGCGCTTCAGGCGACACCGGCCGCTGCTGACACCAAGGCTCCAGCGGATTCGATTCCGCGGATAACGCTGGGGGAAGCTATCCGCCGCTCTACCCGGCTCGACCCCGACTATGTCCGGGCTCTGGGTCAGATGGACGATGCTGAGTGGGGCCGCCGTGCCGCGGTCCTGGCGTTCGTGCTCCCCTCAGTCCAAGTGGGTATAGACGAGACCAAGTACAACCAGGCCTTCTTCAACCCGGCCAATCCCGCGAACCCCACGAGCACCCTTGTGATAGGGCGAGCCAGCGCGAATTACCAGCTCAGCTTTCGCAAATTCAGCGAGCTCTCGCGCACTCGGGCCGAGATGGCCAGCGCAGACGCGGGCGAGGTCGAACAACGCTACCGGGCCGCGCTGGAGACCGAATCGAGCTATTACGACGTGCTGGTCAATCAGGAGCTGGCTCGGGTGAGCCGGGAGCGGGAGAGCCGGGCCCGCGAAGGAATGGCAGTCGCTCGAGCGCGGGTATCCTCCGGGGCAGCGGTGCAGACCGATTCGCTGCAGTTGGAGCTGGAGCTGATCCGCGCCCAAGTCGAGGTGCTGCGCCAGGACAATGCGCTGCGCCGCTCACAGTTCGAGCTGGGCCGCAGAGTCGGAGCGGACGGACCAGTGGATGGGGTTCCGGGGGATACGTTGCCGGCCCCGGACCTGCCGCTCACGCTTCCCGAGGCGTTGCGCATCGCGCTGGACCAGGGACCGCAGTATCGGACTGCCCGAGCCAACGAAAGTGCTGCGGAGGCGGCATTGAAGTCGGAACGAGGAGACTATCTGCCGACCCTGAGCGTCGGCGCGTTGCACCAGCGCTACGATACCCAGCTCTTTCCCGGCGCAGCCAACGTATCGTCGGTGACGTTCAGCATCTCCTTACCCGTCTGGGATGACGGGTTACGGGAGATCGAGATCACCCGGGCCCGGGTGAATCGCGACGTGGCGCGAGCCGTGCGGTCGGATCTGGAGCGCCAGGTACGCCGCGATGTGACCAACGGCTACGACGTCTATCAAACCAGCCGGGCCGCAGTGGAGCTGGCGCGGGTGGGCGTGACTGTGGGCCGGGAGACCTACCGGATGCAGGAGCTGCGCTACCGCTCCGGCGCCAGCACCATTCTCGACCTGCTCGACGCTCAGGTTAATCTGGCCCTGGCGGAAGCGGGTCTGGCGCAGGCGCGGTTTGCCAACCGGCTGGCTCTTGCAGGGCTCGAGGCCATACTCGGCCGCAGACTATTTACCAACAAGGACACCCAGTGACACCGATCCGTGCAACTATCCTGGCGCTGGCCTTCGTCGCCGGGTGCAAGAAGGCGGAATCCGCCGGGAAGGGTCCTGGTGGTGGGGATGGCGGCGGGGCCGGCGGTGGTCCGCCTGCCATGCCGGTAGAGGCGGCAGCGGCACGCTCCGATACCGTGGTCGACGCCATCCTGGCGACCGGACAAATAGAGGCCATGCAATCGATCGAGCTTCGGCCCGACGTCGAGGGCCGGATCGTTCAGATTCTGGTGCGGGAGGGTTCGCCGGTGGCGCGGGGCACTCCGCTCTTCAAGATCGATGACGCCGAGCTCAAGGCACAGGTTGCCCAGGTCACCGCCGATCGCGATCTGGCCCGCCAGTCTCTCAATCGCACTCGAGACCTGCTGCAGCAAAAGGCTTCGTCCCAGGCGGAGCTGGAGCGCGCTGAGGCCACCATGCGGAGTAACGAGGCCCAGCTGGAGCTCCTCAAAGTTCGTCTGGAACGCACCCTGGTTCGGGCGCCGTTCACCGGTGTCGTGGGACAGCGCTTTGTCAGCTTGGGCGACTATGTCACCAAGGACAGCAAGCTCGCCGCGATCCAGACTTTCTCCCCGCAGCGCGCCTCCTTCCAGGTGCCCGAGCGTTATGCCGACCAGTTGAAAACCGGACAGAAGGTGAGCTTCCGGGTGGCGGCCCTGCCTGGACGGACCTTCACCGGTATCGTGGATTTTGTAGACCCGGTGGTGCAGCTTCCCGCGCGAACAATCATCGTAAAGGCCCGGGTGCCCAACCCGAAGCGGGAGCTTCAATCGGGCATGTTCATCGAGGCTCGGCTGGCCACAGCGGTGCGTCCGAACGCGATCGTGATCCCGGAAGACGCCGTGCTACCGCTTCAGGGCTCCAACATCGTGTGGGTCGTAGCGGATGGAAAGGCCACGCGGCGGCAAGTCGAGCTCGGGGTTCGGACCCCTGGTTTTGTCGAGGTCAAAAAGGGCGTCGAGAATGCCGAGCAAGTTGTGGTCGGCGGCCAGGAACGCTTGGCCGAAGGCGCTCCGGTACAGGCCAAGCTGGTGGAACGCACCCCTTCGCGAGTCCAAGAGGATGTCGGGGAGGCGCGAACCGAGCGTTAGAACAGGCCGCTCTTGGCCGCCGCCCAGAGTCGGTACATTCGATCGAAACCGTCTTGTAACAGCTCGATCTGCTGAGGACTAGGCGAAACCCCAAGGGCTGTTTCCAGCTCGCTCACCAGACGGCCCATCTCCTGCCGCCCGCCCTTGGCCGCCTCCACTTTGATCTCTGCCAGGATCTCGCCGATCTTTCGCCGCACGCCTTCGTCGTTAGGAACCTGCCAGAGATACGTCGCGCTATCACGTCCCGCCTGGCACAATTCGCCCAGGCGATCCAGCAGCGGGGGTCTCGGCTTTCGGGGAGCTGGCTTGGGATCATCGGGCATTGAAATCTCCCTGGGGACGTACGCACGGGGCCGGGGTCGGCGGTTTGCCGTCCTGGGCTCGGCGGCCTTGCTCCTGTTCGGGGGCTTACGCTCGGCTGCCGCGCAGGCCCCGGGACACTTCACCGGCGGAACTCCCACCCTCCCGCAGTTCACGTTGCGAGAGATCGTCTCCGGTCGCAATGACTCACTCTTCCATATCCCCGGGGCATGGGTGGGAGCTGCCACCGCGGCGCGCCCAGAATCGCTCGCAATCCTCTCCTATGTCTCTGCCGCTTCCCGAAGCGGCCTCGTTCCGCTCGATGGAGCGACCCTGCCATCGCAGCGATACCAGCACGTCATGGGGCTGTATCGCCGCGAGGAGCTCATCGCTGCCACACGCCGGACGCTCGAATCGATCCGCTCTGCCATCCCCTCTGACAGCACCCGCGCTCGGTTCGACAGCATCTTCCTTCCCCGAGGCCGGTGGGTGGTGGATCTGCATGATGCCGCGCTCGACTGGGCTCGGACTCGGTCTCCCACGATCACCTGGGACTCGGCTCGGGCCGGACTGAGCGCGGCAGGGCTGTTGGCGGCGGGTGACAGCACCAGTTGGTTCGAGGCAATCCCTCGTGCACTCTATGGGCTTACGGTGCTTGCCGCCAACGATTCGCTCGAGTTTGCCGCGGCCCGAGAAAACCTCCGTCGGGCCGGCCCCGGTGCTTCTCAACCGGTCTTTACCTTGCTGGACGGATACCGGGAAGCTCAGCGCTGGGTTGGAGTGGCAGTGCGCTTCTTTCTGGTGGAGCCTTGGTCACCCATTGGACGGCCTGAGGGCCGCTCGCTCGGAGATTACATCCGAGAGGACTGGGAGAAGGTGCAAACCCTTCCCGACAGCGGCGGGGTTCCGACTCCTGAGATCGTAGTGAAGGTATTCGGCTATCCCCAGGCAGTGCCGCTGTACGGCGTCCCCTCGTCGCTCTTTCGTCGCCTGTTTCGAGCCGACAATCGTTCAGCTGAAGAGTGGCTCGAGCGACGGGGGGAGGCGGCCCTGCTTCGCTCGCTGCGCTGGCTGCCACCGGGCGACAGCAGTCTCGCTGTGCTCCAGTCGGGACGCCGGAGGGTGCGTCTCAGCACGGTTCCTCGGCAGGCCCGTGAGCGGCTCAATGGCTTTCTCGAGCCGCGAGACGCCATCCTGATCGATCCCGGGTATTCCCCACTCCTGGCCCTCGGCGCCTTGGTCCACGAATGGCAGCACCTAGAGTTTCGCCGGCTTCAACTGACCCATTTCGCTCAAACCCTGCCATTGCCGCTGCCTTCCATTATCGAGCTGCCGGGCGTCCAGCCTTATCTGGCCGAAGGGTTTGCCGAGTGGAGTACCGAGCGCATCCTAGCCCCTTTGGTGGAACGCTGGCCGCTCCTGGGCCTAAGCGAGCTCGAAAAACGCGCCGGCCTCGCCCTGCAGAGCACAGATGATCAGCACGCCATGGGCTACGCCTTAATCGGCGAGCTGGACCATGTTCTCAAGGATCCCACCGGCACCACCAGGCTACTTCTAGCCCATGCGGAAGATCCGTCTGCAATAGCTCGATCACCCATTCTCGTTTCCGCCTGGCGTAAATACGGCTCGGCTCGCGACTACGTCTTCGCAGCTCCCTGGAGCAGAGTATTGGTCCCCGAGGTCACTTTCACGATTGAGGACGGCTATCCCGATGTCATCGGGTCTCGCATCCTGGTACCGGGTGATGGCTACCGCCGCTAAAACATTCTTCGCGCTGTGCCTCTCTTACCACAGCGCTGCCTGGGCCCAGTCCACGCGGCCGGAGCGAACCGGTTATCAGGAGACCTCGTCCTACGCAGACGTGCTGAGCTTTCTGGACTCACTCCAGCGACGGACCCCGGACATTGCTCAAGGAACGCTCGGATTCACCGTCGAAGGCCGTCGAATTCCGTACGTCCTCGCTGCCCGACCCCAGGTGTCGGATCCGGCTGAGGCTCACCGCAGTGGTAAGCTCATCGTGTACCTCCAGGCGAACATCCATGCAGGTGAGGTCGAAGGTAAGGAGGCGGTGCAAGCGTTACTGCGGGACCTGACCGTGGGACCCATCCGGCCCCTGCTGAGTCAAATCGTTCTACTGGCCGTGCCGATCTATAATCCCGATGGAAACGAGCATGTGGCTCCGGGGGAGGTGAACCGGCCGGGACAGAACGGACCAGCTGTGGTGGGACAGAACCCCAACGGCCAGGGGCTCAATCTCAATCGGGACTACGTGAAGATGGAAGCGCCCGAAACCCGGGGCGCTGCTGCCGTGATCAACGCTTGGGACCCCGAGCTCTTCCTCGATCTCCATACCACGAACGGGAGCTATCACGGCTACGCCCTGACCTACGCCCCCGGGCTCAACCCCAACTCGAATCCTGCTGTCCGCTGGGTCCGAGACCGGCTGCTTCCCCTAGTTCGCGGGCGGATGGAAAAGCGGAACCACCAGCAGACCTTCTCTTATGGCAACTTCCGAAATCAGGATCCGGATTCCCTGTCGCAGGGGTGGGAGACATACGACGCTCGGCCCAGGTTCGGAACCAACTGGATAGGCCTGAGGGGCAGACTCTCGGTGCTGAGCGAAGGGTACAGCAACAATGACTTTCGAACCCGAGTCCTGGCCACCTACAATTTCGTCCGGGAGGTTCTGGTCGCTGCAGCAGAGCAGCGCGCGACCATTGAAACCATCCTTCGGCAAACCGATCGTCAACGCCCGGACTCGGTAGTGGTGCGATCCGTCTTGGGCCCGCCCACCATGCAAGGAGTGATTGCCGAGATTACCCGCTCGGCAGGGAAAGGGAACGGCGGGTTCGCTCCGCGGGAGCGCACTGGTGTGTACCGGACCGTCCGAATGCCGGTTTTCGACCACTTCGTCGCCGGCCGGCGGGAGGCCGTTCCGGCTGCCTACCTCATACCGGCACGCCTGGAGCAGGTAGTCGAGCTGCTGCGGCGACAGGGTGTGGTAGTCACTATATCCGACCAGACCTGGCACGCACGGGTGGAGGTGTTCGACATTGACAGCGTCACGGTGGGACCGTTATTCGAAGGCCACCGGACAGTGCAAGCCGAAGGGTCCTGGAGTGGCCAGTCCAGGGATACGACGCTCTCGGATCGGTGGTACCTGGTGAGGACCGATCAACGCTTGGGCACCCTTGCGGCGTACCTGCTGGAGCCGGCTTCTGAAGACGGCGTGGTTACCTGGAACCTGCTCGACCGGGAGCTTCAAAACGGCGCAGCGTATCCGATTTTGCGGGTCAGGGTGGCGGCCAAAGTCCCTGCGATCCTACGCCCCTGAGCGTGCGATAGATATAGATTCCACTGCATACGCCTTGCCTTTCCTATGAGGGAGTCTGCATGACCGCGCGAACCGCCGAGCATTCCCGATCCTTTGTGGTCTGGATTTGGGACTGGACCAAGTCGATCGTCGTTGCCCTGGTTGTCTGGTTCTTTCTCCGGACCTTTCTGGTGGAAGCGTTTCGCATCCCTTCCGGCAGCATGGAAAACACGCTCCTTATAGGAGATTTCCTGTTCGTCAACAAGGCGTTGTACGGCGCCGAGGTACCTCTGATTCACGCCCACCTTCCGGCTGTGCGGGAGCCCCACCGAGACGACATTCTGGTGTTCGATTCCGTGGAGGAGCCGGGGCTCAAGGTCGTCAAACGGCTGATCGGCATGCCGGGTGACACGCTGAGCATGGAAAACGGCGAGCTGTTCCGCAACGGCAAACGAGTCAATGAGCCATACGCTGTCCACTCCGATCCGACCCGCTCTGAGGACCCCATTCAAAGGGCAAAGATGCGCGAATGGCAGTTGCCTCATCTGGTCAATCGTGACACTGCCTCGTATCAACCGGATCTCCAGGAATGGGGACCGATCGTGGTTCCGGCCGACTCATTCTTCATGATGGGAGATAACCGCGACAGCTCGTATGACGGCCGTTACTGGGGCTTTTTGCCGCGTCAGAACGTCCGCGGGCGGCCACTGGTGGTGTACTTCAGCTACGATCCGAGCAGCTGGCGGGCGATTCCCTTCCTAACGGCCGTCCGCTGGGGCAGACTGTTCACCTCGCCCAGATGATGAACCGCTTCGAACGGAGCTAGTGCGGACGGGGAGCTTCGGGGAGCGACGATCGACTGAGGGTGCGGGCGATGTAGGCGGCGGTTCGACTGCAGGCGGTGCAATGAAGGGTAATCCGGCCTCCCGGGGCATCGTCGTGGCTGGACCGTTCGGGCACGCGATCCACGTCAAGCGAGCCACACGAGGGACAAACCAACGGTTTCTGGTCCCGATCCGCCGCGATCAGAATCAGCGCTTCTGGCGCGCGGTACTCCTTGATGCCCCGACGTCCCACAGTCGGCCCTTCCGGTGGGGCTTGGTGGCACGAACCTGGCAACCCCACCCCAAACCAATTTAGGGTCCGATTTCCGAGGGCGCAAAGGCTCTCGCCACGGCATAAGGAGATGCTATGAGGGTTTTAGTTTGGGGATTGATCTTCCCTTTGGCCTTGCTTCTGGGGCGAACCAGCGCCGCAGGGGCCCAGCGAGTCCACGAGATAAAGCTGGAAGCCAAACCTGACAAAGAGGTATACCGGTTCAGCCCGGCGGAGGTCTCTGCCAAACCCGGTGACGTCCTGTCTTTCCGGGTGGAGAGTGGTCCGCCCCATAGCATCGTTTTCGAGGCTGCTGGTCTCAGCGAGGCCGGCAAAGAAGCTCTGAACGGGGCCATGAGCCGCCGCGTAGCGGATTTGAGCAGTCCACTGCTCACAACCGAAGGCGCCGAGTATAAGATGGTGGTACCCCAGTTACCGCCCGGAAGGTACGCCTTTTTCTGTCTCCCCCATCGCGCCTATGATGAACGGGGCCAGCTCGTCATTACGAAGTAGCCTACCATACTACTAGCATAACGGCGCTACCCGTGTGAGAATACCCTCCTCAAGCTCCTGCTACCCGGTCAGGACCGGAGCTATTTGTAAGGCTAGGAGCCAGCTGGTAAGGAGGACGAGTGGTGTCGGAACTTGGTGGTTCACAGATATCTACATTGTTGGAGACCCTACCCGGGATCGCCAACGTTCTGCGCAGTCCCGTTGCCGATGCACTGGGGAGCGTGATCCGGGCAGCCGCCCGCGTGGGTGAGTTCGAAGTAGCGGACGCGGAGGAGCTGGTTCGGTACGCCACACGGCGCGGCCTCCTGGGTATGGAAGAGGGCGATCGGCTACTGGCTGAAGTGCATGCCGCTCAGCAAAAGCGCCTGGACAAGGCTGCCGACCGGGAGCGGGCTCTCAGGGCCAAGGCGAAGGCCAAGTCGAAGACGGTCAAGCGGATGAAGCCAGTCAAGGCAATCAAGAAGACCGCTAAATCGAGACGGAAGCGGTAGTCCTTCTCAGGTCTTGAAGTCCTGCATTAGGGCGGTGAGCCGGGTGGCACCTTGAAGTAGGTCCCCTGCCGCCGCCGCCATTTCTTCCGTAGATGCAGTCTGCTCTTCCGCCGCTGCCGTCACTTCCTCACTGGCCGAGGCATGCTCGGTTGCGGCATTGCTTACCTCCTGGGTCCTTTCTCCCAGCTGCGCCACGATCTGTCGATTAGCCTCCGCTTCCCGCACCACCTCACTCGCCGCTGTGTGCACCTCGTGCACTGCGGCCGCTATGTCCTCCAAAGCCCTGGCCGCTGCCGCGGCAACCCCTTCAATCCCGTGCACCCGGGCGGATCCGACGTCCATGGTTTCCGATACGTCACGCACCTGGTTCTGGATGAACTGCACGGTCTTGGCCACCTCCTCCGCGGCGCTCGAGCTGGAATCAGCGAGCCGACGCACCTCTTCCGCCACGACGGCAAATCCGCGCCCATGTTCCCCCGCCCGGGCCGCCTCGATTGCGGCGTTCAGTGCAAGCAGGTTGGTTTGAGAGGAGATCTGTCTGATGAGGTCGATGAAGTCCGTGATCGGCTGTGAGAGACGCGCCAGTTCCTGAACCTGGCGAGCCGAGGTGGCCACTACTTCCCGGATGTCGAGGAGCGTCTGGCCCGCGGTGGCCACGTCGCTCTTGTGCCGGGCGGCGAGCTCTCGGATTTTGTTTCCCAATTCTACCATTCGGCCGGAAGCCGCAGCGTTGGTCTCGGCAATCCGGCGAAGATTGAGGAGCAGGGCGTCGGCCTTTTCCATCCCTCGGACCTGCTGCTCCGCGCTGGTCGCGATCTTCATCATCGCCGTAGAGATCTGACCACTGCTCGCGGCCAGCTCCTCGCTCATCGCGGAGAAGTCGCTCGCGCTGTTGCCGATCTGGCTCGCCTCATTGACCACCGAAACCACCACACCCCGTAGCCGTCCGGCCATGCCATCCATCGCGCGAGCCAGTCGGTCCAGCTCGGTGGGCATCCGGGTCAACTGAACCCGGCGCAGGTCGCCGGCCCCGAACCGATCAGCGGCGGCAACCAGCCGCCGGAGCGGCGAGTCCACCGAGATCACGGTCCAGAGCGAGATGGCGGCTCCCAGGCTCATGGAAGCAAAGAAGAGAACCCACAGGAGCGAACGGCGCCGGGCGGATTCGTTCCGCAGCTCTTCGGCCCGAGCCATCGATCGACTGTTTTGCGCCAGGGCCAGGGCTCGTACATCTCCCAAGAGCGTGTCGGACGGAGCCCTGACGCTGTCGGCGATCCGTCTGGCCTGGTCGGCTTTGCCCAGATCGGCGAGCGCGTGGGCGGTGGCGTAGGCTACCTCGAGGCCCGCCTGATTCGCCGCGATCTTGTTCACGATGTAGCGATCTGAGGTGGTCAGCGCGGTGAGGGTGCGATAGCGCCTCTGATAGACATACGCCGAATCGCCGTCATCCATGAAGCGTCGCCGGAAGATGGCGGTCGGGCGGACCACGTATTGCTCCCCCGAGCGCACCTCAGAGCTGAGGGATGCGATCAGTCCGTTGCTGAGATCGGTGCTTTCCAGGACCAGCGCCAGATCCTGGTCGACCGAATGGTCGAGCGAACGAATGGATCGGACGCCGATCAACGCGATGGCAAACACGAGCGCGATCAGAACCGCCATCCCGCCGAGTACCCGGCTCCGCAGGCTTCGCAGCATGCTACTGGCTACCCGCCAGATGGACCGTGCCGTCCTCGACCTGGCCGATGTAGACGGTCTGATTGGGAACGTCTCCCCGCACATCGAAGGCAACCGTGCCGGTGACACCACGAAAAGCCGGTCTGTCGGTCCCAGTGCGGGCCAACTCCTGGCGTATGGCTTCGCGCTTGGTGCCCGATCGGGCTATGACATCCCGAAGCAGGTAGACCGCGTCGTAGGTTGCGGCCGCGGGCTGGTTGGGTAATCCCGCACCCGGATACTTCTTGCGGTAGGCCTGGACGAACGCGCGATTGGCCGGCGTGGCGATGGTCGGCAGGTAGGCGGACGACAAGTACACGCCGTTCGCCACCGCGCCGGCCTCCTCGATGCCTTCGAGACCGTCGCCGCCAAGCACCGGCATCGTGAGTCCGCGCTGCCGGGCCTGTCGCAGGATCTCTTCACCCTCGCTCCGGTTCCCGGCCACAACCAGGAATTGAACTCCGCCCATCTTCGCGAGTCGGTCAAGGTAAGGTCCCACGTCAGGAGTATCGCCCAGATACGGGTCGATCGAGGCCAAGGTTCCCCCGCGGCGGGTGAATTCCCTCACGAACATCTGGCGGACCCCGCGGCCGTATTGATCGTTGAGGTAGAGCACCGCGCCGCGCTCCAGCCGGAGCGTGTCATGCACCCAGCGCGCCAACGCGAGGCCGTGGGCCAGATCGCTGGGACATATCCGGAAGGTGTAATCGCCGGCGGTCGAGACGTCGGGAGAGGATGAGGAGGGAGAGATGGCCGCGACCGGCTCGGAGCCGCCGTTGTACACTGGAGCCGCGGCCAAAGTGGTGCCGGAGAAAATATGTCCAATGACGGCGACCACTCCAGCCTCGTACAAATCGGTGGCCACGAAGACCGCTGAATCTGGGTCGGCGTAGTCGTCCTTCTCGACCAGCTCGAGAGGACGGCCCCGCACCCCACCGCTGGCGTTGATCTGCTCCACGGCGAGCTCGGCCGCCCGCTTCATCGGAACACCGACCGGATCGGTCAGCGAGCCGGCGAGACCGATTCGGACCGGGTCGTGGGATGAGCCGCAAGCCGTGAGCGCGAGGATCAGCGTGCTGGCGAGGACGCCTGAGCAATGCACGAGTCTACTCCCGATCTGGACTGCGCCGAGTTGCCTCCACAGTTTCCCTCGATGCTCGACTGGACTGATCGCCAGGCAGATGTGACGTTCGACTTACATGGCCAAACGGTCGCGGAGGCGGTCGTCAATGCCGATCGATTCCTCCGGGCCCAGGCCCGGGCACGTCCGGGGGCGGTGGTCCGCATCGTCACCGGGAGAGGACGCGGAGGCGGAGGAGCCCCAGTTCGCACCCAGGTGCGGAGCCTCCTTCGGCAGCTGAAAGACTCCCGGGTTGCCGTGCGCGACTACGTGCTGGAGCACACTGAGGGCAGTTACTTGGTCCGCCTCACGACTTAGGTTGGGACGCTGTTTTCGACCGATGCAGTGCAGGCGAGGAAGTCTGCGATCGTCCCCAGTCGTCCAGCACCCTGCCATCTACTAAACTCACCGAGGCCACTTTCGTCGGGCCCTCGAGCCTCCAGGTCAGTCGCAACATTCGCCCTTGTCGTACCCACTGGAGCATCCTTTGGCTGCCCTGAATTTTCGGCCCCACCGTGCCATAGTGATCCTGGAGATATCGGCGCCAGCGATCGAGCTGCTCCTCTCGTAACGTGGCCGAGATGGTAAGCACCCCGGCGACGCTGTCGATAGCTGACACCCACATATCAACTGGTACCACAAACTCAGGTCGGTCCAGCGTGGCACGGCATTCGGTGACTCGAGGGTCGATCCGGGATCGGCGGCAACGCAGTGCCGGTCCACCCAGCCGTCGCAACCTCGAGTCGAGGTCTTCCAGCCTGGCTCCGGCACGGAAGCCGAGGAATTCAAGCCTCGAGGTATCGCTCGGCACCGCCCAGACGCTGGGGGGAGTCATTCCAAGCGAAAGGATTCCCCCGAGTACGAGGGTCCGGACCAGGTTGAGCATGAAAGGACCGACCTCGATCAGGGACGGTTGGAGTATCGGCTGGTTTGGCGGGAACTGGAGATACCCTAGGCCCCCGCCGGTGGTCCGGCGGGGCCTAGGGGGTGTTAGCGAAAAACGGGAAGGGCGCTGGGGTTTTAGACTTTGCGGACGTTCGAGGCCTGGAGCCCTTTCGGACCCTCGACAACCTCGAACTCGACGTTATCTCCTTCAGAAAGCGACCGGAAACCATCGGCGATGATTGCGGTGTGGTGCACGAACACATCCTTGCCACCGTCCTGCGCGATAAAGCCGAACCCCTTCGCATCATTGAACCACTTGACCGTGCCCTTCGCCATTGCTGCAACCTCTTGAAAGGGAGTCCGAAGACTCCGGGGAAAGCCCCAGCCGGTATGGCCGGGTGAAAAGCCCCTTAAAAAAAGCCGCACGGACAATCTGTCCCGGGCGGCCGTGCGTGTTTCAAGAAAAGAAGGGAGGCACTGCGCGTAGCATATGCCATAAGGTCATGCTTGGAAACGATTTTGTCAACTGGGAGGGCAAGGTAAGTATCCGGGGCCCGCTCAGTCCGGGTGTTAGGGAAAGACTCAGGGTAGGCCATTTTGACTAAGCCAATTGCGCGGCGTCGACGCGCGGATCGTCATCGCAGCACCACCCCAGCGGCCCGCAGCTCGTGGTCAAGCAGCCATCTTTTCCGCGAGAGCCCGCCACCGTAGCCCACCAGTGTTCCATCTTTGCCAACGACTCGATGACAAGGGATGAGGATTGCCAGATGATTGGCCGAGACCAGCCACCCGATTTGCCTCGGATGCAGTCTGGTGGCCCGGGCGATGTCGTCATAGGATCGCGTCTCGCCCAGGGGGATTCGCCGCAGGGCCTTGAACACCGTGGCCTGAGCGGGGGAAAGGTCGAACCAGCGCTTCAGGTAATCAGGGTAGGCGAATGGTCGGGGGGAGCCGGAGAAATAATCGTCCAACCAGGCACTCGTCACCCGACAGTCGCCCTGGGAGATGTGGAGCTCGGGGACGGCGGCCCGCAGTCGCACGGCCCATTTTATGGTGACCGCTCGGCTGGGAAATTCGACCACCAGCGGACCGGCTTCACACTCCACCACCGTCAACGCGCCTATGGGCGAGCTGTACGAGGTCCACTCAACACGCATGGCTACTCCAGGACGGTAGGGACGGCACCCTCCCACTCCTCGGTCTTTCCCGACTCGCGTCCCTGCCAAAACATAGCTGTTCCCGGCTCGGACTGCTTGCAGTACATTCTCCACCCGTTCACCGCACCGGCACTATCAACTCGAGGCCCACGATGCTTTTCTGGACTCTGGTAGCCCTGCACCAGCAACCAGCCCAGTCTCCCCAGCCTGCCATCGCCAAAGTACAAATCAAGCCTGCCGAGGTCGCCGTGCAGGTCGGCGATACGGTGCGGCTAGCTGTCAGTGCAACCGACTCGGCGGGTCGTCCGGTCAAGGATGTCACCGTGCGCTGGTTCCAGTCGGGTGGGCACTTCGAGGGCAAAGTGGATTCCACCGGTCTCGTCACGGGAGGGTCCACCGGCACACTGACGGTGAGCGCCCTGGTCAGCCGGCGCTCGGGTGGATCGCCCGCCCCTGGGTTTGCCCGGGTGACGGTTCTACCCCAGCCGGCAACCCGCATCGAGCTGACTCCCGAAACCACTCAGCTGTACGTCGGCCAGTCGGTGGCTCTGGAGGCCATCCCGTACGCCGAGAATGGTGACCGGCGGTACGATGTGGTGCTCTGGCGTTCGGATGCTCCGGCTGTCGCATCAGTTTCCCCCGCCGGCAGAATCACTGCCGCAAAGGCCGGACGCGCCCGGATCACGGCGCGGGCGGGGCATGCGACCGAGTCCCGGACCATCAACGTTATTCCCAATCCGGTCACATCGCTGGCAATCGATCCCCCGACGCTATCGGCTCGGACCGGCGAGGTGGTGCGGTTCGCAATCGACGCCCGCACCCGCGCCGGTGCCAAGGTGAGGGATGTGGTACCCGAATGGAGTCTGAGTCCGGGCAATGGGCAGGTCGATGCCGATGGAGGGTTCGTCGCCGAGGTGCCAGGCAACTACCGCGTCACGGCTGCATTCGCCGGCAAAGTCGCCGAGGCAACGGTTCAGGTGAGGGCCCGGGATGTCCGCCGGCCGTCGAGTCTGGTGGGCCGGGTGCCACTCCGCTTCCGAGCCGCGGAATTCTGGCTCCACCCCAACGGCCGAAACGGGTATATCAGCACCATCGGCGACCGGATTTACGCTATCGATCTCAGCAATCCGGCTGCGCCGGCGATTACTGACTCGGTCGTGGTGGATGCCCGAACCATCAACGATGTCATGACCACGGAAGACGGAAAGTTCGGCGTGCTTACACGCGAGGGCGCTTCCACTCGCAAGAACGGCATTGTCATCCTCTCCTTCGAAGATCCGGCCCATCCCAAACCGATTGCTGAATTCACCGAAACGGTCACTGGTGGGGTCCACAGCACGTTTGTGTATCGGGGCTACGTATATCTCACCGACGACGCGACCGGCTCGTTACGGGTCATCGATATCAGGAATCCGTATCAGCCGCGACAGGTCGCCCGGTGGCAGACCCGCCCCGATGAGGCCGGAAATTTCCTGCATGATATCGACGTGAAGGACGGACTAGCCTACCTGAGCTACTGGAATGAGGGGCTGGTCATTCTGGATGTGGGCAAGGGGATCAAAGGAGGAAGTCCGGAGAATCCCCAGCTGGTGTCCCAGCACAAGTACGACCTCAACGCCCTGTATCGAGACGTAGAGGCCGTGGGCGGACCGGGATTCATCCGGGGGACGCATACCGCGTGGCGTGCGGGGAAATACGTTTTTGTGGGCGATGAGGTCTTCTCCGCCAACCCCCGGCCCACCGAAGGAGGTGGAGTCGTCGGCCTCGGTCGCGCCTATGGGAGACTCCACGTCTTCGATGTCTCGAATATCGAGCGGCCGCGGGAGGTGGCGTACTACGAGCCAAAGGACGGCGGGAGCCACAACGTCTGGGTCGCCGGAGATACACTGTACCTGGGCGATTACCAGGGAGGTCTTCGAGTGCTGGATATCTCAGGCGAGCTCCGGGGCGATCTTCTGCGCCAGGGACGGGAGATCTCCCATGTGGTTACCGGCGACAGCGCCGGCGTCATCCCCAATGCGCCGAATGCGTGGGGCGCGATTTACCGCGATGGCCTGATCTATGTTCCCGACATCAATTCGGGTCTCTGGATCGTGAAAGTGGAACCTAAATCGGAGTTGGTGCCGTAGGAGGCGGGGACGCGTATATTTCTCTAATGGCTACTCCCCAGACTCTCGTCGTTCGCAGTTTCACCGACCGGGCCGAAGGTCTTTCCCATTTTCTCCTCCGGGCTGGAGAAGCGCCCCGGATGCTCGCCTTCGATGACGCGCTCGGCTGTCCGGTAGAGACGGCCCTCGCCGCCCTGGAATGGACCGGGGCGGTTGGAATCCTTCAGGACGACGACTTGCTACATGCCGCCAGGCTCACCAGCGAAACCGCCGCGGCGGTCATCGAGCGGAAGGTGCAGGACGGCCGGCGCTACGTCTACCTGGGACCCCGGCTCGATGCTCCGCCGATGGACGTGTTCGAGGGCGCCATCCTGTTCGATGAGCCCGGCGTGAAGGCCGTGGAGTTCACCCAGCGGGCCCATGGGCTGGCGCACTTCCTCAGGGCCACCTCCGGAGCCGGGGCGCTCATCGCCCTGTTGGGCCGCAGGGCTCCCGAAATTCGTCACTTGAGGCGTTGGCTGGGCCCCATAATCCACGAGCTCGATGTCCCCCGGCCCCTCGTGGCTGGGTGGTTTGCCGCCGGCTCCGCAGGATCACTCTTCTCTTCGATGGACGGGGAACCCGGCTACCGGTACATCGAGGTCGGGATGGAATCCTGAGGACGGCGTGTGGATTCACATCTCCACATTTTGTTGACGGACTAGGGTAGGCCGCTTGGGAGATATGACTTAGGTTTCCACACCAGATCCACCTTGGATCGACGTAACCCGAAGAAATACGGGCACTTGCGAGAAAGTCGCTGGTGCCTATTTTGTTTCACGTCCGATGGGACACGTGCTGGAACCATGGGTTTCAGTGGCGGCTTGCCGGACTGTTCGGGTGGGATATCAGGGGAGAGGGCCGACGCAATCAAGGGCTCAGGCACTCGTCGATCCTGGTGATCACTCCGGCCCGAATGGAGGGAGCCAGTCGCGTGCTCCATCCGCCCCGATCTAGCGCCTCGGGGTGCCGTGCGAAAGGTCGGTCCGCGACCCGACCTGACTCGCAGCGCTCGCATAGACGAACCAGGTAGGATGGCCATCCGGCCTGGGAATCGAAGCCTAACGGCTTGGTCAATGTGTGGGACGGCCGTCTAGCCACGACTAGACGGCCGTTCCGTTTTCTATACCGGTGTGCTCTCGCCATTCCGAGGGCCAATGGCCACCGGGGAACAGGATCTATAATTTCAGTTATGAGACGGCACCTCACTCTGGTGCTGGATGGGGACCCCGAGCGCCGGCGGAG
>DASSED010000156.1:0-7554 GCA_035695405.1 Gemmatimonadales bacterium | reverse complement strand
CGTACTGAGAATTCCGCGAGCCGGTGGGATCGCTCGACTCTATCGCGTGCCTTCCCTGGACTCCGCCGCCTGGAAGCCGGTGGACGGCCTTCCGCCCATCGATCACCCCATTGGCGCCGACCCCGAGCAAGGGCTGGTATTCGTCCTGGATAAGAAGAACAACGTCGTCGCTCTGGATCTGGAGACTCGCCGGGTGCGCACCTATCTCGAGAATGTGCGCTATGCGACGCTGGGTCCTGATGGCGCGCTGTATACCGTCGATACCGGCAGCACCGTGACCCAGTTGGTGCGGAGGACTCCGGTGCGCTTTCGGTCGAAGCTCCAGGGCAAGCCGGTGGAGCTTCACGGGACCATGGATGGAGCGCTCCTGGCACAGCTCGCCGGTAAGCCCACCACCCTTGAATTCCTCGGCCCCGATCAGGCTCCGACATCAGTCCAACTCCCCGACGGTCAGGTGACTACTACCTTTCTCGGCGACTTGGTCGCAGTCGCCGCGGACACCGGGGTGGTCCTGTATAACCCTCAGAGCAAAACCAAGCCTCACTCCATTCATATAGAAGGCGAAGCCCGGGCTGTTCTCTTCTCGCCCTCCGGGCATCGCCTGTACGTCGCCCGGTCGGCTGTGCCGCTGCAGGTGTTCGATCGGTTCGACGAGTCTCGGCTGCGCGAGATCGAGCTACCCGGCCCGGCCCGCGCCATGCGAAGCGACATGTACGGCGACTGGCTTCTGGTTCAGCCCGAGCGGGGAGACTCGGTTTGGGTGATTGAAGTCGGAAGCGGGAACTATCAAGGTTCAGTCGCCGTTCGCTGGACCGACGACCTCCCGATGGTGGCGCCCCCATCCACGCTCCTCATTCGGCGCGGCTCTGATTTGGTGGCTCTGGATCTTTCCGCCAAAGGCTTTCCCGAAGTTGGCCGCATTCAGGGTGGTGCGGCCGACGTGTGGCTGCCGCTGGCCTGGAAGCCAGCCCAGGATAACGAACCGCTGCAGGCGGATTCGCAGTTGGCGGCTTCAGATACCGGTGCGGCCCGACCCACCGTGTATCTCCAGGTGAGTAGCTCCCAGAATCCCGCGTGGGCCAATGAGCTTTCGGATAAGCTCAAGGCAGCGGGGTTACCGGCCTCAGTGCTGACGCCCAAACGCTCTCAGGAGGCGTTCCGAGTGGTGCTGGGTCCCTACGCCACACGGGAGCAGGCAGAGGAGACCGGCCGCAAGCTCGGGATGCCTTCGTTCGTGGTGACTGCACAGGATCAGTCGACGCAGTAGCCCCCAATCTCGCTCCGGGAACGCCCGCATGAAACTCACTCAGATCGAGCTCTCCGGATTCAAGTCGTTCGCCGACACGGTCACGCTGACCTTTGAGGAGGGGGTGACCGCAATCGTGGGTCCCAACGGATGCGGGAAATCCAATGTGTCGGACGCGGTCCGCTGGGTGTTGGGCGAGCAGTCGGCCCGGCTGCTCCGGGGCGGGAAGATGGAGGACGTGATCTTCCAGGGCTCGGCTGCCCGGCGTCCGGTGAACGTGACCGAGGTATCGCTCTACCTCGACAACTCGGCGGGAGACCTCCCCATCGCGTACCAGGAAGTCGTCGTCACCCGCCGACTCTCACGGTCCGGCCAGAGCGACTACCTGCTGAATGGCTCTCCAGTACGGCTCAGGGATATCCAGGATTTGCTGCGAGGCACCGGGCTTGGCAGCGATGCCGGCGTGGTCATCGAAGCCAAGATGATTGATCTGCTCCTGTCAGACCGAGCCGAAGAGCGGCGCTCGCTCTTCGAGGAGGCCGCCGGAATAGGTCTGTATCGAGACCGCAAGCACAGCACCGAGCGGCGGCTGCAAGAGACGGCGGTGGATCTCCAGCGGGTCGAGGATCTTATCTCCGAGGTACAGTCCCAGATTCGCAGCCTGGCCCGACAGAGGGGGAAGGCGGAGCGGCATGCGAAACTCTCGGAAGAGAAGTTTTCGGTGCAGCTCACCCTGGCTCGGCGGCTGCTCGATCGCCTCACTGGAGAAGTCGCCGGGATGGAAGCCCGCTTTGCCGAGCTGAGCGATTTCCTTCCGGCTTTGCGAAAGCAGCTGGGTGAGACGGAGGCCAGACGGGAGCAGTTGTCCCGCGCTCGGGCCGCCGCCGAAGCCCAGCGGACCGAGATCACCCGCAGGCTGGGAACTCTGCAACTTGAAATCGGCAAGCTCGATGGGGATCTGGCGCTCGCGGCCGAGCGCCTGGCAAATGCGTCAGCCCGGCGGCTCCGCGCCAGTGAAGAGCGGAGCCTGCTGGAGCAACGCGCCACCCGGGCGACGGAGGAGCAGGCCGCTGCCGATGACGACCGTGCTGCAGCCGCAGCTGAGCATGAGCACATCCAGACCGAGCTTCGGGGCCGGGCCGAGGCTGAGGAGGCAGTCCGCAGTCGGCTCGTGGAACAGCGTTCTACCGTGCGTCGCCTGGAACAGGAGCTTCAGGACCAGGCACAGAGCATCAAGTCGCTCGAGGGTGAGCGGACCGCGCTGGACGGTGAGTTAGCGTCGCTCCGCGAGCGGGTGACCCACGCTTCGGCTCAGCTCTCCACCCTTCGCTCGGAGCTTACGGCCAGCGAGCGGCAGAGGGACGCTGCTGCGGAACAGGCGGCCATGATGCATCAGGACGCCCAGCGTGCCACCGCCGCCGCCGAACACGCCCGGCACCTGTTGGCCGAGGCTCGTGAGCGCGAGGCCACGCACCGATCGGATCGCCGTCAGGCCGAGGAGGCCTTGGCCCAGATGACGGCACGGCGACATGCTCTCGAGGAGCTGGAGCGCGATCGAGTCGGGCTCGCTCCGGGGGCCGCTGCTCTTCTGGCCGCGCGCGATCGGTTCGATGGCGCGGTGCTGGGACCACTCAGCGACTACGTGACGACCGGTCAGGAAGACGCGGAACTGGCTGAACGCCTCCTGGGTGATTGGATGCACGCGGTGCTGGTCCGGGACGCTGCCGCAGTGGGCGCCGTTCAGAGCTGGCATCAACAGCACCAGCCGGGGGCACTGGTACTTCTGCCCCTGGTTCCTGGACCATCGCTGGCGGAAACCGAATCCGGGTTCGATGTAAGGCTCCAAGCACAAGAACCGGCCGCCGGGTGGGTCCGGGCAGCGCTTATGGGCTCCGAAGTTCTCGACGAGAGTGGACGGGTCCTCCGTCGCGCCAGCGGGGCAATATTTCTGGCCGGAAAAGCTCCCTCGGGACCGCTACGCCGCCGGGCCGAGTTGGCCTCGCTGATCGAAGACGTGGCCCAGGCGGAGGTCTCGATGTCCTCAGCGGATGCCGCACTCACCGAGGCGGCAGGATTGGTAGTGGATCGCGAGCACCATCTCGGCGAACTGGCGATCGCTGCCGAGCGTGCCCGCGATGCTGAACGCCAGGCGGCTGTAGCCCGAGAGGACCTGTTGCGACTGGTGGCAAACCTTGCCCGCGAGGTCGAGGAGTCCGAGGTACAGCTACAGCGACTGACCGAGCGGCTGAATCGGTGCGCCCAGCGTCTATCGGAAATCGACTCGGCGGCACAGTCGGCCGAAGTCATCCGAAATCGGCTGGAGAGCCAGCTCGCCGTTTCCCGTGCCTCGCTGGCTGACTTCGAATCGGAACAGGAAGCCGCCCGCGAACAGCGGGCACACTGGCAAGTGCAGGAAGCCCACCTGGCGGGGAGCCTGCGAGCTGCCACTGAACGCCTCGAGCGTGCGAGTCAGATGCGGGCTCAAGCGGAGGAAGGAAGCCGAAGTCTCGCCCTGGAGATCAGCGGCCTGGAAAGCGAAATCAGCACCCTTTCAGCCCAACGGGTCGAATGGGTCGAGTCCCGGGCCGAGCGAGCCGTGGCCTTGCAGGAGTTGGACGCCGCAGGTGTATCAGCAGAAAGCGAACTGTCGATTGCCGACGCGGCTGTGGCCCGAGCGGAACAGGAGGTCACGGAAAATCGAGTCCAGCTGGACCAGGCAGCCGAGGAGAGTCACGGGCTCCAGGTGCGCCTGACGGAAGCAGCTGGTACTCGGCGGAGTATCGTGGAGCGGGTCGAAGCTGAATGGCACCGGCCGTTCGAGCAATTGATGGACACCGCCGTCCTGCTCGACCTTGACCTTGAGACCCTCGAGGCTGAAGCCGGCCGGATCATCGCGGCATTGGACGCGATCGGTCCGGTGAACCCACTGGCGGTCGAGGAACATGCGGAAGAGACCAAACGACTTGAATTCCTTACGTCTCAGCGGGACGATCTGGTGTCCGCTCGGCAATCCTTGATTCAGGCCATCAGGGAGATCGATGGTACTGCCCGAACCATGTTTGTGGAGACGTTCGAAGCCGTCCAGGCCAACTTCACCAAGGTGTTCCAAACGTTGTTTGGGGGCGGCGAGTGCGAGCTGCGGCTCGCCAATCCAGAGGATCCACTCGAAAGCGAGATTGACATTCACGCGGCTCCCCGCGGCAAACGGACCCAGCGAATCCACCTGCTCTCGTCGGGAGAGCGAACGCTGGTGGCTGTTTCACTGCTCTTCAGCATATATCTCACCAAACCCAGTCCCTTCTGCCTCATGGACGAGGTGGACGCTCCGCTCGATGACGCCAACGTGGGCCGGTTCACTCGCCTGCTGGAGGAGTTCAAGAGCGACACCCAGTTCCTGGTCATCACTCACAATCCCCGGACCATGCAGGCCGCCGACGCGGTGTACGGCGTGACCATGCAGGAGCCCGGGGTATCGACCATCGTTGGCGTGAGGCTGGGTGAGAAGGAGCATGTGTAGGGCCTAGAGTTCAGCGTCAAGAGCAGCGTCACAGGCTCGCAAACCTGGCACGCAGGGTGCATCATTAAACTCTGACGCTCGATCTTGGCCGTAAACCCTCGACTGTAGGCTTCCTAAACCCCGACACAGCGCCCACATGCTCATTGTCATGCGCCACGGCGCACCTGAGGACGATATCCGCCGGGTGGTAGCAACCATCGAGGAGATGGGCTATCAGGCGCGCCCTATGCCCGGCAAGCAGCGCACCACCGTGGGGCTGGTCGGCAACGATGGTCGAGTGGATGGTTCCCGGCTGGCCGCATTGCCTGGGGTCCAGGAGATCATCCACGTCACCAAGCCATATAAGCAGGTCTCCCGGGAATGGAGACCGGAATCGACGATAGTTCGGCTTTCGGGTGGCCTGTCGGTTGGGGGAGACGACGTGGTAGTGATGGCAGGTCCCTGCTCGGTCGAGAACGAGCGGCAGATTCTCGAAGCAGCACGAGCGGTGAGGGAGGCCGGAGCCACGGTGCTTCGGGCGGGTGCCTTCAAGCCTCGCAGCTCACCTTACGCCTTCCAGGGCATGGGTCGCGCGGGACTGAAGCTGCTCGCTCGGGCCCGCGAGGAGACCGGACTGTTGATCGTTACCGAGGCCATGGATGGCGAGGGACTGAATCAGGTCTCAGAAGTCGCCGATATCATCCAAGTCGGCGCCCGCAACATGCAGAACTATTCCTTGCTGAAGCAGGCGGGTCGCTCGGGCAAGCCCATCCTCCTCAAGCGGGGACTCTCCGCCACCATTCAGGAGCTGCTGCTTTCCGCCGAGTACATCCTGGCTGAGGGAAATCCCAATGTCATCCTCTGCGAGCGCGGGGTGCGCGGCTTCGACCCTGCGACCCGCAACCTGTTCGATCTGAGCGCCATCCCAGTGGTCCACGGACTCTCACACCTGCCGATCATCGCCGATCCGAGCCACGGCACAGGCCACCGCGACATGGTCATTCCGATGGCCCGGGCCGCCGTGGCATCGGGCGCCGACGGTCTGCTGGTTGAGGTGCACCCGAATCCTGATCGAGCTCTGTCCGATGGAGCACAGAGCCTCTACCCCGAGCAGTTCGAGAGAATGATGAAGGAAGCCCGTCTTATCGCGGAAGCGATCGGACGACGAGTCGCTGAGCCAGCGGAGATGCGTGCGTGAGAACCGGCTCTCTGACCTTGGTGGCCTTGCTGCTGGCGGGCTCGCTTCAAGCCCAGCAGGATGCGAACGCCATCATTGGCCGGTCTGCCCGGGTGTACCGCTCGCTGGGAAGCCTGCAGGCGGATTTCGTGCAGGTGATCGACAATCCGATGATCGACAGCGCGGAGAGTAAGGGGACCCTGGTGCAGGCCGGGCCGGACAAGCTCTCGATGCGCTTCAGCCAGCCTCCAGGCGAGGCCATCGTCATCGATGGACAGCATGTCTGGGTGTACACCCCGAGTACGGTGCCTGATCAGGTGATTCGGATGGCGGTCCCGAGCGGTGGGCCGGCCTACGGCTACAACCTGCTGGCCTGGTTTCTCGATCGCCCGTCCGAGCGCTATCAGGCATCGTACCTCAAGGACGATCGCATCGGCGGGCGGGCAATGGACGTGATTCAGTTGATCCCGGCTGTTCCGGACTTGCCCTTCGAGAAGGCGGTGATTTGGCTGGATCGCGAAAGCGGCTTGCCTCGGCGTCTGGAGATCCACGAACATTCCGGGGCAACCCGCACGCTGAGCTTGAGTAATCTCCGGGTCAACCAGCAGGTCTCCAACCGCACCTTCGCATTCCAGGTCCCCAAAGGCGCCCGCGTCGTAGACCAATAACCCCGCTCACGTCTCCTGGTCCAGCACCCTTTCCACCTCGATGGCCTTGGGATCACCCAGCCCTGCCTCCCGGGCTAAGGCGAGCGTCGCCCGTCCGAGAACCCGGTACAGACATTGGTCTTCCGGAGAAAGGGATTGGATGTGTGAGAGAATGGTCTGCACGTCACCTCGGCGTATTGGGCCCGTGAGAGCAGCCGACGGCCCCAACGTGGTCAGATTCGCCACTGCTCCACCGAGCAGCGGGAGGTACAGCCGGTTGGCCACCTCGTCCGACACACCCGCGGATCGCGCGATGCGCTCGGCGACGCCCACGAGAGCCACCGTATAATTCGCGACGATAGTGGCTGCCGCGTGGTATGCCGGCTTGGCCGACGCGGGAATGCGCACCGGAATCATGCGCAAGGTGTTGGCCAGACGCTCGGCACCCACTAACGCTCGCTCATCGCCTTCCACCCCGGCGTAGGCGCCCTTCAGCCGTTCCGCTGCCGTCGCAGGCTCAGCCACGGACTGCAACGGATGGAATGACCCACAGGCGGCTCCGGTCGATTCGAGAGGCGCCAAGGCCCCACGATCGAATAGTCCTGATAAATGAAGAACGACTTGGTCCCGGCTGACAGCTTGATTGGCGAGAAGATCGCGTCCGACGGCCGTGATCTGCTCATCCGGGGTGGCGATGAGGATCAGCTCCGCATCGGCCGTCGCCTCAGATAGGCTGCCCTGATGCAGGACAAGCGGGGGCATGACATCCCGCGGGGAACGGTTTACCAAAACAATGCGGTACCCCCGGCGCTTCAATGCCAGTCCGAGGCCCTGCCCCATCCGCCCCGCGCCGATAATCGTAACTCGTGGTTGCGGCACCAATGCTCCTTAGAACAAAGCCCGGCCGGCCTTGCTGGGGGCCGACCGGGCTCTCCATAGTGATGGAACTTTCGGCGGCCGGTTAGTTTTGCGCGGTCGCCTTCGATCC
>DASSED010000155.1:0-24206 GCA_035695405.1 Gemmatimonadales bacterium | reverse complement strand
ATGCCTCGGCAAACCACTGCGCCTTCTGGGCAGGGCCGCGATCGTAACGACCCTGCCTGAGCCACCACTGATCGTATTCGACAGCGCGCTCTCGATAATAGTCCAGCTGCTCCGCAGCACTGCTCCCGTCTCGAATTCCTGTGACGATCTTACACTCATACCTCGAATTTACTTCGTCACAGCCGCAACGCTGTCAAATCTTGCAGTATTCCGGCAGCTTGCCTGACCCCGTGCCTGTGGCGACCTTTCAGCATGAATCTCGACCTTCTTATCGCCGAGCTGGTGGCGGGCAAGACTGCCGCACTGGCTCGGGCGATCTCGGTGGTCGAGAACACACGGCCCGGCTTCGAGCGTCTGCTCGGTGAAGTTCACCGATCGCTCGGCCGGGCTCGTCGTATCGGGGTTACCGGTCCGCCCGGAGCCGGAAAATCCACCCTGGTCGAGCGTTTGGTCTCGCACTATCGCTCGAATAACCTCAAGGTCGCGGTGGTGGCGGTCGATCCTACCAGTCCGTTCACCGGGGGCGCGCTCCTCGGAGATCGCATCCGGATGGAATCCATTGCCCTGGACCAAGGCGTCTACATCCGATCCATGGCGACACGCGGCTCGCTCGGCGGTCTCGCCACGACGACCCGCGAGGTCTGCGATGTGTTCGATGCGGCTGGATTCGACCGAATTTTGGTCGAGACGGTCGGCGTGGGCCAGTCGGAGCTCGATGTCGCCAAGATGGCCGACACCACGGTGCTGGTGTTGGTGCCGGAATCGGGCGATGGGATTCAGACCCTCAAGTCCGGCGTTATGGAGATCGCTGACGTCTTCGTGGTCAACAAGGCAGACCGTCCGGGCGGGGACAAACTGCGACAGGAGATCGAAATCACGCTGGGAATTCGCCGGGGGAACGCATTTCGCAATGTGCCGGCGCATCATGGGGAGCGGGGAAGCGGGACCGCAGGGGAGCGGACCAGCTCACGGATGGGGCTCCGAAAATCCGAGCAACCCACTGCCAGCGGGGCTTGGGAACCGCCCGTAATTCTCACCAGCGCAGTGAAAAGTGAGGGCATCCCTGAGTTCGGGTCCGTCCTGGACCGTCATCATGGCTGGCTGGTCGAGAGCGGTGAGCTGGAGCAGCGCCGTCGGCGCCGACTCCGGGAACGTACCCGGGAAGTCGTGGATCGGGCCACCCGCCGCTGGGTATGGGAGGAGACCCGCGCCGAGCAGCTGATCGAGGAGCGCCTGGATGAAGTCACCGGAGGACAGGTGAGTCCCTACCAGTTGGCTCAAGACGTGCTGGAAGAGCTGAAGCAAGGGGAGAAGATATGACGGCACGTCGAGAGGACAGGCGGAGAGCAAAACCGGTCGAGCGACTCACCGAGCAAGAGGTCGAGCTGGAGCGGCTACGGGCGGAGGTAGCGGCGTGGCGGGCCCGCGCGGCGGGTTTGCCCCTGCGCGCCGACGCCGAGTTGACATCGGTCTCTGGACGACCAGTCGAGCCGGTCTACACGGCCCTGGACTTGCCTTCGGACATCATCGCCGCCACTGGTCTCCCGGGCAACTTCCCTTTTACCCGCGGCATCCACCCGACCATGTACCGCGGACGTCTCTGGACCATGCGGCAGTTTGCCGGGTTCGGGACCGCGGATGACACCAATCAGCGCTACAAGTTCCTGCTGGAGCGGGGGCAGACGGGCCTATCCGTGGCCTTCGACTTTCCTACCCTGATGGGCTACGACTCCGATCACCCCCGTTCCGAGGGTGAAGTCGGGAAGTGCGGGGTCGCCATCTCCAGCCTGGCCGATATGGAGACCCTCTTCGAGGGTATTCCGCTGGATCAGGTCTCCACGTCCATGACCATCAACGGCCCCGCCGCCATGTTGTTCTGTTTCTACGTGGCGGCGGCGGAGAAGCAGGGCGTCCCCCCCGAGCTGCTCCAGGGCACGATCCAGAACGACATTCTGAAGGAGTACATGGCGCAGCACGCCTGGATCTTCCCCGCCGAGCCGGCACTCAAGATCATCGTCGACCTCTTTGAATGGGCCGCCGAGCACACGCCCAAATGGAATACCATCTCCATTTCGGGCTATCACATTCGTGAGGCTGGGGCGACCGCCGCCCAGGAGCTGGCGTTCACCCTGGCCAACGGCTTCTGCTACGTGGAGCATGGTGTTGCCCGCGGACTCGATGTGGATGGTTTTGCTCCTCGACTCTCCTTCTTCTGGGACGTACACAACGATTTCTTCGAGGAGATTGCCAAGCTCCGGGCGGCGCGCCGAATCTGGGCCCGGCACATGCGCGAGCGATACGGAGCGAAGGACCCTCGCAGCTGGAGGATGCGGTTCCATTGTCAGACCGCGGGTGTCACGCTCACCGCTCAACAGCCCCACAACAACGTGGTACGAGTGGCCTATCAGGCACTCGCCGCGGTCCTGGGCGGCACCCAATCGCTGCACACCAATGCGTTGGACGAGACTCTCGCGCTCCCGACCGAGGAATCGGTGCGCATCGCCCTCCGCACTCAGCAGATCATCGCATACGAGAGTGGCGTGCCCAACGTGGCCGATCCGCTGGGCGGCTCCTACTATATCGAAGCGCTGACCGACGGTCTCGAACGCGAAGCCGAAGGACTCTTCTCCGAGATCGAGGCCCAAGGTGGGGTGGTGAAGGCGATCGAATCGGGCTGGTTTCAACGGCAGATTGCGCGTTCATCGGCCCGATTCCAGGCCGAACTGGAGCAGGGACGACGTACCATCGTCGGGGTGAACGACTTCGTGGAAGAGGCGGAAGCCCCGGTGCAGATACTCAAAGTCGGCGATGCCGCTGAGCAGACCCAGCGAGAACGGATGGCTCAGATGCGATCCCGGCGGGACCAGACGCTCGTGGCGCAACGGCTCGGCGCGCTGCGCCAGGCTGCAGCCGAGGATCGAAACATCATACCCGCGATGCTGGACTGTGCGCGTGGTTATTGCACGCTCTACGAGATCCGGCATGTGCTCGAGGAGATTTATGGCAGCTATCGCGAGCCGGTATTCTTCTAAAAGACCGGAAGAGCGGGAGGGACGGAAGCGACGGAATGGACGAGATGGAGGTGCGCCCAACGCGGTGACTGCAGAGAACGCCGGTAGCACCGGCGAGCTTCAGTACAAGTGGGTTGATCGCTCGCCGGTCGGCATCTTAGAGCGACTGACTCGAGTTCACCCCGGCAATCATCCAGTGGTCACCTGCTATCTCAAGCTGGAACCCCGTGACCGCTCCCGCGGCAAGTACCTCATCAAGCTCAAGAACCGGGTCAAAGAAGCCGTCCGAGGATTGCCCCGGCTGGGCCTGGACCGGGCTCTCAGCGAGGCGGTCGAACGGGATCTGGAACGGGTGCAGCAGTTTCTCAGGGTGCCAAGCAATCTTCCTGCTGCGCAAGGGGTTGCGATCTTCGCCTGTGAAGGTATCGAGCTATTTGAGGCGGTGCCGCTGCCGCTGGTGCACCGTTCCCGCTTGGCGGTGAACGGGAGTCCCCTTATCCGGGAGCTGGCTGCGGTCGAAGACGAGTTCGGCCGGCTCGTGACCGTGGTGCTCGATCGCAAGAGCGCCCGGTTCTTCGAAGTGACGGCCTACGAGACCCGCGAGCTATCGGGCCTCAGGGCCGACAGCACCAGAGGCAAGAAATTCCACGGCGATCAGGATGGGCCCGGCTGGGGCGAGCACACCTATCACAACCGCATCCGCCAGGAGAAGCAGCGTCACTATGAGTCGATCGCGCGCGAGCTGTTCGCCCTTGATCGCCGGCACCCGGCCCATGGTATCGTGCTCGCCGGCCCTGGTCCCGAGGCGGGCGCGGTGGAACCCTTCCTCCACTCGTATCTAGCCGAGCGACTCATCGGGACGGCGAGACTCAATCCCAAAGACGCGAGTCTCGCTACGGTCCACCAGACCACGCTGGCGGTGCGGGAGAGCCACGAACGTACCACCGAGCTGCATCTGGTCCACGAAATGAACGAAGGGATCGGGACCGGCTGGGGAGTAAATGGACTCAAGCCGACGCTTCGGGCCCTGGCCCGGGGACAGGTCAGATCGCTGCTGGTCAACGCCGATGCCGGCGAGCCTGGGTTTCGCTGCGGCGACTCGGGCCGGCTCGCACTCACCGAGCGGGAATGCGGTGGAGAAGGAGAGCCCGTTCCGGTGCTGGACGTGGTTGACGACGCCATCGAGGAGGCACTGCGGCAAGGGGTTGATGTCAACGTGGTGTATCAATCCGAAGCCCGCGACGCCATCGACGGTCTGGGCGCGCTCCTCCGGTTCCGCTGAACCCCGGATCGCAACGGCCGATTCGGGCCGTTCTCTTCGATGCGGGGAATACGCTCGTCTTCCTCGATTATGCCCGCATAGCCGATCGGGTCAGCGTCGCCCTGGGGATCTCTCTGAGTGCTGACCAGCTCATCTCGCACGCCTCGGCAGCCGCGCAGGCTATGGAGCGCGCCGGCTCTGACCAGGAACGTGCATCTGCGTATCTTGAAGCCCTGTTCCTGGCAGCCGGAGTGCCGGCGCAACGTCTGCCAGAGGTGCGTGCGACGCTGATCGCACTCCACCAGGAGAAACACCTCTGGTGTTCGGTTCCTCCGGAAACCCGTGATGCTCTGCAGCGGTTGCAGGCCGCGAAATTCCAGCTGGGAGTGGTGTCGAACAGCGAGGGTCGAGTGAGTGAGGCGCTGGAAGCGGCTGGCCTTCGTCAGTATTTCGACGTGATCGTAGACTCGGGCCTGGTGGGGATCGAAAAACCCAATCCCCGTATCTTTGAGATTGCTCTCAGGGAGATAGGTGTTGAACCCGATGAGGCCATCTACGTTGGTGATCTCTATGACGTCGATATTCTAGGTGCTCGCGCCGCCGGGATCGAAGGTGTGCTGCTGACTACCACCGATCCGGCCGGACCTTGTCGAACCATTGCCACCATCAAGGAGATGGCCGACGACCTCCTTGCCGGTGAAGCCCCATGACGACGGGTGCAACCAAATGGAAGATCTGTGACGGCCCTGCGATCAGATAACTCCCGGCGGCCGCGCAGCCGGCCTATCCGCGTGCTGGTGGCCAAGCCTGGCCTCGACGGTCATGACCGGGGTGCGAAGGTGGTAGCCGCGGCGTTGCGCGATGCTGGGATGGAAGTGGTGTACACCGGACTGCATCAGACTCCCGAGATGATTGCCACAGCCGCAGTTCAAGAGGACGTGGACGTGGTGGGACTCTCCATTCTGTCCGGGGCTCACATGACCCTCTTTCCCCGGGTGCGTCAGCTCCTCACCGACATGGGCCGCCCCGATACCTTGGTGACTGGAGGCGGGATCATCCCGCCCGAGGACATGACTGCGTTACAGCAGCAGGGCATCGGACGCCTCTTCGGGCCGGGAACGCCGACGTCCGAACTCATCGAGTACATCCAGACATGGGCCGAGTCGCACCTCGAATCGTGACCGGCGGGGGAAGCCGGCTTCGCGCGCTGACCGACGAGTACCAGAAGCTCGCTGAACGGCTGCGCGAGGGTGGCGGCGCGGCTCGCGTGGCCAAGATGCACGGCCAGGGGAAGCTGGCTCCGCGCGAGCGGGTCAAGCAGCTCCTGGACCCCGACACACCTTGGCTGGAGCTCGGGCTCCTGGTCGCCTACGACCGGTATGAGGGTCAGGCACCCGGCGCCGGCGTCATCACTGGGGTCGGAGTGGTTGAGGGACGTGAAGTCGTCGTTGTGGCCAATGATGCCACTGTGAAGGCGGGTTCATGGTGGCCCGAGACGATACGCAAGATGCTCCGGGCCCAGGAAGTGGCCATGCGGCAGCGAATCCCGATCATTTATCTCGTGGACAGCGCCGGAGTCAATCTCCCCTATCAGGAAGGGGTCTTCCCCGGGCAGTATGGTGCGGCCCGCATCTTTTACTACAACTCGATCATGCGGCATTATCTCCACGTGCCGCAGATCAGCGCGGTAATGGGGAGCTGTGTCGCGGGTGGTGCGTATCTTCCGGCGCTCTCTGATGTCATCTTCATGGTCGAAGGCACCAGCTTCATGGGACTCGGCGGGCCCAATCTGGTGAAAGGCGCCACCGGGCAGACCATCGATTCCGAAACTCTCGGCGGGGCCAAAACGCATACCGAGGTGAGCGGGGTCGCGCACTATCGCGCGGCGAACGATGCCGAGTGTCTCAAACGGATTCGGGAGTACGTTACCCGGCTGCCTCGTAGTCCGGGTTTGATTCAGAGCGTCCGACCAGCCCGTCCCTCTGCCCGGCCATCCACTGATCTGTACGACATACTCCCGCAGGATCATCGTCTGTCATACGATATGCGTCAGGTGCTTGCCTGCCTTCTCGACGAGGGTGCACTGGATGAGTTCCAGCCGGACGCGGCGCGAGAGATGATTTGTGGGCACGCCCACATCGAGGGGCGACCGGCCGCCATCATCGCCAATCAACGCGGGGTGGTGAAGGGGCTTCCGGGCGAGCGGCCCCGATTTGGCGGCATCGTGTATACCGGGAGCGCGGAAAAGGTGGCGTACTTTATCGAAACCGCGAACCGCGAGCGGCTTCCGATCGTCTTCATCCAGGACGTCAGCGGCTTCATGGTCGGACCGGAGGCGGAGCATTCAGGCATCATTCGGGCGGGCGCTCACTTCGTGGAGGCGATGGCGACCGCGGTGGTGCCCAAGATCGTGCTCACCATCAATCACGCCTCGGGCGCCGGATACTACGCCATGGCAGGGCAGGGGTTCGATCCCGATTTTATTCTTTCCTGGCCCACCGGGCGGATGGGCGTCATGGAAGGGGAATCGGCGGTGATGGCGGTGCATGGCGCCGAGTTGGAGAAGGCCAAGCGCGAAGGGCGCGAGCCCACCGCCGAAACCGCGGCATCCATCGACTCGATGCGAGCGGACTACGAGCACCAGCTCGATGCCAAGTTCGCGGGCGCACGTGGATACGTAGACGCCATCATCACGCCGGACGAGACCCGGGATATGCTGGCGTTCACGCTCCGAGTCTCGGCCAGTTACGCGGGTCCTCACCTCGGTCCGTTCGTTCTCCCGCCACTTGACGCATCCCCGGCCCGCTAGGAGCCGCATGATCCACTCGCGCCTGCGTCTTGCCACACTGGCGCTGCTGGTGGCTTGCGCCGCCAAGCAATCCGAACCCGAGCGACCCCTCCCGAAGCCCAACATCGATCCCGGTCGTATGCCCGCTTCCGGGAAGGAGCCGTCGGCCACAGCGCCTGAGCCGAGTCCGGAGGACACCCTCCAGCCGATGGTGCCGGCGAATGCGGCGTACGCCCACGGCTGGATGCCGCTCGCCAGCACCGGGGTAGAGCAGTTCCTCAAGGCTCATCCCACCTACGATGGACGCAACGTGCTCATCGGTATCCTGGACACCGGTATTGACCCGGGCATTCCGGGATTGAATCAGACCTCGACCGGTGATCCCAAGATTCTCGACCTGCGCGACTTTTCGGATGAAGGAGCGGTCTCACTCAAACGCATAACGCCGTCGGGCGACTCGGTGGAGATCGCGGGGCGACGGTTCGGCGGATTCAGTCGCGTGGCGGCGGTAAACACGGGGGGTCCCTATTTCGGCGGGACCATCCGGGAAATTCCTCTGGGAGAACCACCCGCTGCGGACCTGAACGGCAATGGCAGAGTGGCCGACACGCTGGTGGTCCTGGTGACTCGCGCGACGGATGGATGGGTGATGTTCGCCGATACCGATGGCGACCGCTCCTTCAGCGGTGAGCGTCCCATTCACGATTATCTCACTGGGCGTGAAACATTCGGCTGGGCTGCCAAGGGTCGGACCCCTCGACTCACCATCGCCGCCAACTTCTCGGGAACCGACCAGGTCCCCCGGCTCGATCTCGTCTTCGACAGCTTCAGCCACGGCTCCCATGTGGCGGGGATCGCGGCAGCACACGACCTCTATGGCGTCCCGGGTTTCGAGGGCGTAGCGCCCGGAGCGCAGCTCCTGGGTCTCAAGATCGCCAACAGCGCGCAAGGGAGCATCACAACCACGGGCAGCATGCTTCGGGCGATCGACTACGCCATTCGCTTTGCCACCGCGCGCCATCTCCCCCTGGTTCTGAACCTGAGCTTCGGCGTGGGGAATGAAATCGAGGGGACGGCTCGGATTGATGCGATGGTGGATTCGGTGTTGGCGGCCAATCCCACCCTGGTCTTTACGATCAGTGCCGGCAACGACGGGCCGGGACTTTCGACCTTGGGGTTCCCTGGTTCGGCCCGGCGGGCCATCAGTGTAGGTGCCACGCTGCCCGCGAGCTTTCTCCCTCCCTCATCGAGTGGTGCGCGGGAGGACCTGCTCGCCTATTTCAGCTCCCGTGGCGGGGAGCTCGCGAAGCCCGATATCGTGACTCCAGGAGTGGCGTACTCCAGCGTCCCTCGGTGGGCCACGGGACAGGAGATCGAGCAAGGGACCAGCATGGCTTCGCCTCACGCCGCCGGACTCGCGGCCCTCCTCATCTCCGCCCTGGCTCAGGAAAAGCACCCGATCGATGCCCGCGCCATCAAACAAGCATTGATGGTGACCGCTCGCCCGCTGGCGGGCGGCAATTTTATCGACGAGGGGACTGGTTTGCCCGACATCGAGCCCGCGTACCGGTGGCTGATCGGAGAGCGTCCGGTGCCGGATATCCAGGTCAGATCAGTGGGCGGTTCGGCCCAGACGACCGGTGCTTTTCTCGAAGTCCACCCTGGCGCTTCCGCGGTTTCTCAAAAGTTTGACTTGATCCGGCCCGCTGGAGCTCCGGCTGCAGTGTATCGCCTGCGCTCCGACGCACCCTGGATTACTGCGCCTGCACGGCTTACGCTCGCCGGGCCCCGAACCACAGTGGAGCTGCGCTATAACCTGACCGCGCTCGAGACTCCGGGCGCGGTGATCGGAACGGTCAGCGGATGGAGCGGCGGCCCCGACTCGCTGGCCGGCCCTGCCTTCAGGCTGGTGAGCACGGTGATACTGCCGGCTCCGGTACGCCTGGGCTCTCACGATCTCCGCTCGAACTCCCGGGTTGAGCCTGGTACGGTGCTCCGCACCTTTTTCCGGGCAGACAGCGCGCGACCGGTGGAGATCCAAGTTTCACCGGCGAGCCTGGGGCAAAAGGGACTGGCATTTCTACATGAGCCACACGGAATGCCGTATCGGGATGAGAGCGCGCGGGCGGTCGGGGCGCCCCAGGGAGAAGCTGTGTACCAGGTGGACGGGCGGGACGTTGTGACTGGTACATACGAACTGGATGCGGTAGCACCGACGACCCAACCGTTCGGGGTGAACGTGCGGATAAGCCAATCGCCGGTTCTCCTGCGCGTGGGCCGCGATAGCGCCACAGTGATGGGCACGTTGGTCAACACCGGAACGGCTGCGGTCAAAGCCGAGCTGGCCATGCTGCTCGGCGGCGGCGAGCGGGTCGAGACCGTCGCGGCCACCGGATCGGATGTCAGACGAATACCATTTGTTGCGCCGGCGTGGGCCAAGAGTGTGGTCGTTGACATCGCCATGAGTCGAGAGCAGTGGTCCCGGTTCACCGACTTCGGTGTCACATTGTTCGACTCACTGGGCCGCCAGCTTGGAAAGCAACCGCTGAACTACGCCTTTGGACGGCTCGAGGCCAAGCTTCCCAGCGGTCATCCCGACATGGCGGTCGAACTGGGGCTCTTTCCCGGCTTTGCCGACACCGCCAGCGATCAGTCCTACACCTTGCGCGCGTCGATTCGCCTGTACGCCGACTCGGCTGTCACGCTGAAGGCGGCCACCCACTCAGTCATCACTGTCCCGCCAGGGAAGACCGAAACCGCCAAGTTCGAGCTGCCGCAAAGCCCGTGGCCCCTGGGAGACGGGTTTTTCCCACTGGGGATCTTTGCGGTGCGTGCCAACGACCACACCTGGACTCGGGAGAGCGGTCTCCCCCTCCCCAATCCGCCGATCGCTCGATGACCGATCGGATCGTGCGAGTCGCCGCGGGGCAGGGGTTCTGGGGGGACTGGCTCGAAGCGCCGGTACGCCAGGTTCAGGGCGGCCCGATCGACTACCTGATGATGGATTACCTCGCCGAAGTCACCATGTCCATCATGCAGAAACAAAAATCACGCGATCCGCGCGCGGGCTATGCCCGTGACTTCATCCCCCTCATGGAGCGAATACTTCCGGATCTCGTCCGCAAGAAAATCCGGGTCACCTCCAACGCGGGAGGGGTGAATCCCCGCGGCTGTGCGGAGGCGTTGTTGGAGGTGGCTGAGCGATTGGGAGTGAGTGATAAGCTCAGCATCGGATTGGTGACTGGCGACGATATCCTGGGGCAGTTGGATGAGCTGATTGCCCGCGGGCACACGCTGAACAATATGGAAACCGGACAACCCGTGACCGATATTCGGGACCGGGTTCAGTCGGCCAATGTGTACCTCGGCATGGGGCCCATAGTTGAAGCGCTGCATCAGGGAGCCGACGTGGTGGTTACCGGTCGGGTGACCGACACCGGTCTCACCCTGGGTCCTCTCTTTTACGAGTTCGGCTGGCGGCCGGACGATTGGGACAAGGTGGCGGCTGGAACCGTCGCTGGGCACATCATCGAGTGCGGCGCCCAATGCTCCGGGGGGAATCTCCTGAAGGACTGGCGTTCGGTGAAGGATCTGGCGAATCCCGGCTTCCCCATCGTAGAGGCGTCGGCCGATGGGAGCTTTGTTGTGACCAAGCACGGCGGAACCGGTGGCGTCGTCTCGGTCGCTTCGGTCACGGAACAACTGGTATATGAGATGGGTGACCCCCGGAGCTACATCACCCCCGACGGAATCGCGGATTTTACCAGCATCACTCTACGCCAGATGGGACGAGATCGAGTTCGCGTGAGCGGGATCCGAGGAGGACCCCGGACGCCCCTGCTCAAAGTCTCTATCGCGTACTCCTACGGTTATAAGGCCGTCGGCACGCTGGTATACTCCTGGCCCGAGGCTTACGCCAAGGCCCAGGCCGCAGATCAGATCCTCCGGCAGCGACTCCGGGACCTGGGTCTCCAGTTCGAGCAGATCCTCTCGGAGTTCGTCGGTGTCAACGCGACTCACGGGCCGTTGAGTGGACCGCCGGACCCTGATGCCCCCGAGGTCCAGCTACGAGTTGGAGTACGGGCCCGCGAGCGAGCGCCGGTCGAACGCTTCACTCGAGAGATTGCCCCGTTGGTGCTGACCGGTCCTCCCAGTGTCACTGGTTTCGCCGGGGGCCGACCCGCGGTGGAGGAAGTGGTGGCATACTGGCCCGCCCTGATCGATCGGAACGAGATCGAACCCCAGGTGAGAGTGGAGATTTTGGGAGCGGGGAAGCGGGAAAGCGGGGAGGCGAAACAGGAAGCACGGCTCGATTCAGTCAGGAGTGTTCGTGCCCAGCAAAGCAACGCGAACTAGTAGAGCTTCCCCACTTTCCCGCGTGCAACTCCGCTGGCTGGCTCACGCGCGCTCCGGGGACAAAGGGGATACCGCGAACGTCGGCCTCATTGCCCTCCAGCCTGACTTCTATCCCTTGCTGCAGAAAGAAGTGACTGTTGCCCGGGTTGCCCGACACTTCAAGGGCATGGTCAGCGGAGTGGAGCGCTTTGAACTGCCCAACCTCAATGCTCTCAACTTTCTGCTGCACGGCGCGCTGGATGGTGGTGGCACGATTTCACTCAAGACCGATGCGCAAGGGAAGGTGTACTCCACGGCTCTCCTTCGGATGGAAATTCCCGTGCCTCGATCCCTGGCCCGGAAGGTGGGAGCCCGAAGCCACACCGCAGGTCGATCATGACACCGCCGCTCAAAACGTTCCTCGATGATGGGGTTCTCAGCCTTACCCTCAACCGACCCGAGAAGCGAAACGCTCTCGATAGCGAGCTCATCGATTGCTTGCATCATGAGGTGGAGCGAGCCGATCTCGAGGATGGCGTCCGCGTGGTCCTGCTCCGGGGTGCCGGGAAGGACTTCTGCGCTGGCGCGGACCTGAAAGAGCTCCTGGACTCAACCTCCCGCTCGCTGGCGGAGAACGAGGCATCCGCGCTGCGCCTGGGTACCCTGTTCATCCGAATTCGCGAGATGCCTAAGCCCGTTGTAGCCGTGGTCCATGGGCGGGCCCTGGCTGGTGGTGCCGGACTCGCCTCCGCCTGCGATCTGGTGCTGGCGGCACGCAGCGCTCAACTAGGCTACCCCGAGATCCTGCGGGGTTTTGCGCCGGCCATGGTCCTGGCTTTCCTACGGCGAATGGTGGGAGAAAAGATCGCCCTGGACTTGGCGCTCACCGGCCGGCTTCTCAGCGCCGAAGAGGCCCGTGGAATAGGCCTCGTGACCAGGGTTATAGCCGACAACACCTTGGAACAAGAAGCGCAGGCGGTTGCCAAGGATCTGGCCGGCTTGAGCCAGTCGGCGCTGGCCCTTACCAAGCGGCTCCTCTTTCAACTCGAGGGGATGTCGCTTGCCGAAGGGGTGGAGCTGGGGGCGCGGGTGAACGCCGTTGCCCGGGGAACTCCGGACTTCAGGGATGCGGTGAGCCAATTTCTCCGTTGATTGGACGGCTCAGGATCGGCTTTGCCCTCACGGGTTTTGCGCTCGGTGTGCTGAGCGTGGCTCGGGATGATCACCGGCTTGCGTGGGGAGCCATAGCATCACTGGCGATCTCCTTAATCCTGCGGCTGTTGAATCGCCACATGGGCACTCCAGGGACAAACGGTGAAGTGTGATGGGGCTCACAGGTACCTAGGTTCGGGGCAACTACTTTCCCGGGCACAGACCCGGCAACGACGTCGTCTCTCGGCAAGGAGGAGGTATGAGGGTGTTCGCGAAGGGCTTTGCAGCGCTAACAGCTGGAATGCTTATGAGCGCCCCCGCGGCCCTGGCACAGGGCGCGGAGTTCTCATTGGGCGGTGGACTCGGCATTCCGTTGGGCAGCTTCGACGATGCCGTCAAGCTGGGCTGGATGGGCCTCGTCGGGGTATCGTTTGTTCCCAACGGATCGCCAGTGGGGATTCAGATCGACGGACAGTTCCAGCAGTACAAACTGGATGGATCAACGTCGCTCAAGGATCGCCTCATCATGGGGACCGGGAATGTGGTCTTTAAATTCAAGACCTCTGAAGAGACCAGATTCCGCCCGTATTTGATCGGTGGCGGCGGCGTGTACAATCTGAAGACTACCGGCACCAACGATTTAGGGCCGCTATTCAGTACCGACAACTCGACCACCAAGTTTGGTCTAAACGCCGGCGCCGGATTCGACTTCAAGGCTGGTAGCGCTGGCCTCTTTATCGAGGGGCGGTTCCACGACGTGTTCACTACCGGCGAGAACGTGAAATTCCTTCCCATAACCGTGGGCATCCGATTCGGCGGAAGCTGACCTACGGAATGATCCGAAGAGTCGGTCTTTCGCTAAACTTCGCCCTGGTGCTCGGAGCAACGGTGCTCCGGGCCCAGGGCGTTGAGTTTTCGGTCGGGGCCGGCCCGGGGATCCCCTTAGGCAGCTTCGACGATGCCGTGAAGATCGGGTGGCAGGGAATAGGCGGGGTCTCTTTCCAACCTAGAACGCTGCCCGTGGGCCTCCAGGTAGATGTTAGCTTCAGCCGCTTTAGCGACCAAACCTTCGATAGACAAAGCCAAATCATCTACGGCACCGCGGATGCGACGTACCATTTTCACACTGCCGAAGCTACCAGCATGAGGCCTTACCTTATCGGTGGCCTGGGCATCTATAACTCCAAGGAAACGGGGAGTGATGCCCTGAATGGCTCAACCACCAAGCTCGGTCTCAACGCCGGGGCAGGATTGGACTTCAAGGCTGGCAGCGTGGGACTGTTTGTCGAGGGACGATTTCACAACGTTTTCGTGAACGGTCCCAACATCGAGTTCTTTCCTATCAACCTGGGCGTTCGTTTCGGCGGAGGGTAACAGCGACGCCGTGAATTGATGCAGACCGCGCCTGGGTGGTCCGAGCGCGGACGTCGTCATCCCCACCTTAGTGCCATGGTCGAACCCATGGCCCACGCCCGCCGCGTCCTCCAGCAGCATTTCGGCTACCCCGACTTTCGCCCTGCTCAAGCCGCGGTCATCGAATCCATACTGGTCGGAAAGGATACGCTCGCAGTTCTACCTACCGGTGCCGGGAAATCCATCTGCTTCCAAGTTCCAGCAGTTGTTCTCGCCGGGCTCACGGTGGTGGTCTCACCACTGATCTCGCTGATGCAGGATCAGGTCACCGCGGCTCGCGCTCGGGGAATCTCGGCGGCATGCTTGAACAGCAGCCTTGGTGCTGCGGAGCAACTGGCGGTTCAGGATGCCATGCGCAATCGGTCGCTCAATCTGCTGTATGTCTCTCCCGAGCGGCTGGAGCGTCTGAGCCAGGAGCTGGATACGCAGGGGATCCAGCCGCGCCTGTTCGTCGTGGACGAGGCGCACTGCATAGCGGAGTGGGGTCATGACTTCCGTCCCAGTTACCGGAAGCTCTCGCGCGCGCGATACCGGCTCGGCAATCCCCAAGCCGTGGCACTCACTGGAAGCGCCACCCCGATGGTGCGGCAGGATATTGCTGGAGCACTCCGGCTTCGCCCGGGATTCGCCCTCCATCTTGGCTCGTTCGATCGGCCCAATCTCTGGCTCGGTGTAGTTCCAGTCAAAAGCGAGCGAGATCGTCTCAATGCGCTGCTGCAGCTTCTGCGTGGGGACGACGCCATGGCTATCGTGTACGCCCCTACCCGGAGCACCACCGAGTCCGTAGCCCGTGCGCTGGTACAAGCGGGACACCGGGCGGCGCCATACCATGCCGGCCTCACCAAAACCCGTCGAGCCGGCACCCTGGAAGACTTCTTACTGGATCGAATCGATGTGGTGGTTGCCACTTCGGCGTTCGGCATGGGCATCGACAAGCCCAATGTACGGTTGGTGGTGCATTGGACGGCCCCTCCAACCCCCGAGGCCTACTATCAGGAGGCCGGTCGAGCAGGGAGAGATGGTGAGTTCGCTCGTTGCGTGCTGATCTATCGAACGGCAGACACCAACCTCCACCGCCGACAGCTCGATGTCACCTTCCCCCCGAAACGCTTGCTGGAGCGAGTCTGGAATGGTCCGGCCGGACGCATTGGAGTTCCCCAAAACGTACTGGACTCCGCCGAACGTTTGAGACGGGAGCTGCGTCCGGAAAGGGGTGCGGTGGACTGGCGTCCCGTTGCCGAACGCCGGAGGCGGGCTGAGGAGCGGATCGATGCCGTAGAGAGGTACGGCCGAAGTACGGACTGTCGGCGAGTCCGGTTAGTGGGCTACTTCGGCGAGCGGCTCGCGGAATGTGCAGGGTGCGATCGCTGCGGACGGCGTCGTATTGAGTGCCCTTCCGATCCTGCGGTGGCGGCGAGACTCCGCCGGTTGACACGATCATTGGCCGGGCCCAAGACTCTCTGGGCTGGTTGTCCCCTTGAGCCCGACGTACTGCTCCGACTGTGCCGGTGTCCGCCCAGAAACGCGGCCGAGCTGGCTGATGTCCCTGGCGTCGGACCTGCCATTACGGAGCGCCTCGGCGGTTCCATTCTTGAGGCTCTCGGACCGGCCACTCCTCAGCCGGGTGAGGTCGCGCCCGATCCGGTTCTCGAATCCCTGCAAGATTGGCGCAGCAACGTCTCTAAGATGATGGGTGTGCCGGCATACGCGGTCTGCACCGATGCGGTGCTGAAGTCCGTGGCCCAGGAACGGCCGCGCTCGCGGCTGGAGTTGGCCTCCATTCGCGGAATCGGGCCGAGAATCCTGGCCAAATTCGGCGATGACTTGGTACGCTTGAGTGCGCCGGGGCTCGAGCACACTGCACCACTATGCCTCTCGTTGGACCCGGCCGGGCCGACCGGTTAGCTTGGTGCTGATTTCGAAGCCCACGCATCGGCGGAGACAATGGACGACGCCCTCTACTTCAATGAGCAGCACCATCAGGTACGCGAGATGGTGCGCGATTTTTCCCGAACCCACATCGCCCCGGTAGCCCGCGAGCTGGATCAGACCTCCACGTTTCCTTGGGAGAACATCAAGGCCATGGGGGAGTTGGGCCTCCTCGGTGTGCCCTGGAGCGAGGAGCTCGGTGGGGCGGGATTGGACCAGCTTTCCTATTACATCACCATCCACGAGATGGCCAAGGTGGATGCGAGTCATGCCCTCACCATCAGTGCCCACACCAATCTGGGCACGTCCCCCATTGTGGAATTCGGCACCGAGGAGCAGAAGCGGCGCTATGTGCCCTTGCTGGCCTCGGGTCACGTGCTCGGTGGTTTTGGCCTGACCGAGCCCGGTGCTGGAAGCGATGCCGGCGGTACGGCGAGCACGGCCGTGGACCGGGGCGATCACTACCTGCTGAACGGATCGAAGATCTTCATAACCCACGCGGGCGTCGGAGAAGTTTTTGTGGTCACCGCACGGACCGAACCCGGTAAAGGCAACAAGGGGATAACCAGCTTCATCGTTACCAAGGACACGGTTGACCTGGACCAGTGCCGAAAGTTGGGTGTAGGTCACGCACCGGACCTCCCCAAGACCCGCGGAGTCCGGGCGGGTCAGAAACAGGACAAGATGGGCTGGCGCGCGAGCGACACTCGTGAGCTGATTTTCGAAGATGCGGTGGTCCCCAAGGAAAACCTTCTGGGGAAATCGGGATTTGGGTTTATCAATTTTCTGAAGACCTTGGATGCAGGCCGGATTGGCATTGCGGCGCTTTCCCTGGGGATTGCCGAGGGTGCCTATGAGGAAGCCCTCCGCTACGCCGGGGTGCGGAAGCAATTCGGGCGCCCCATCGGCAGCTTTCAGGCGGTCAGTTTTCAGCTTGCCGATATGGCTTTGGAAATCGAAGCTGGTACCCATTTGCTGTATCACGCCGCATGGCTCAAACAGAACGGAAGGCCGTTCAAGAAAGAAGCAGCCATGGCCAAGCTGTATTGCTCCGAGCTGGCTATGCGCACAACCACCAAAGCGGTTCAGATCTTCGGGGGTTATGGCTACACCACGGAGTATCCCGTCGAGCGGATGATGCGGGACGCCAAGGTCTGCGAGATCGGAGAAGGCACCAGCGAGATCCAGCGTATTGTGATCGCGCGGCACATTCTGGGGGAGTTGGTGGATTGAACTAAGCTCCTCTCGCACATATAATTGCAGCCAGCAGCGACGCGCTCTCTCGCGGCATGCTCCTTCTTCGGTGGTGGGCAGGCCCGCCGAGGAGCGCGTTTCGCGTTACCGGGCTGGAACTGAGGTCAGACAATTTTGAAGCGCGAGATCCTGATCAACGGGAGCCAGCGGGAAACCCGCGTGGCCATCCTGGAAGACGACCGGCTGGTTGAGCTGTTGGTTGACCGTCCCGATCACCGTCGCACGGTTGGGGACATCTACCTGGGCCGGGTCGAGGCGGTCCTTCCCGGGATCCAGGCGGCGTTCGTAGACATCGGCCAGGAAAAGAGTGCCTTCCTTCACGCCTCGGATCTGTTGGAGCCCGATGAGGATGAGGAGCCCGAAGAGGAGGAGCCGGACGATCCGCCCCAGCCCGAAGCCGCCGCTGTAGAAGAAGGAACCGTTGAGGATCCACCGGCCGAGCCGATTCAGGAACGAAAAGGTGGCTGGCGCAGTCGCGATCGGCGTCATCGCCGTCGGAACAATGGCGGAAACGCAGCCACCGAGCGACCCACTGCCGAGGGCCGGCAGCGCGAAATCTCTCCCCGTCGTGCCCTTCCCAATATCCAGGAGATCCTGAAGAAGGGTCAGAACCTGCCGGTTCAGGTCACCAAGGAACCAATCGGCTCGAAGGGCTGTCGCGTCACCGCCCAGATCTCGCTGCCGGGGCGATTCCTGGTGTACATGCCCTATGCCTCCAAGGTGGGCGTCAGCCGGAAGATCGAAAGCCGGGAGCAGCGAGCCAAGCTCCGGGAAATGGTCTCCAAACTGCTCCCCAAGGATGCTGGCGGCGTGATCGTCCGAACCGTTGCCGAAGGTGTCACCGAAGAGCATTTCCGCCGCGAGATCGATTCCTTGATGGCATTGTGGAAGAAGATCAACCGGAAGAAGACCTTCGTCCGGCGGGCGCCCGCGCTGCTGCAACGGGAGACCAGCCTCACCCGAGGCATCATCCGGGATCTCTTCAGCAGCAAGGTGGATGCGTTGTACGTGGACATGAAGGAGCTGTACAACGAGATCGAGCAATACCTGCAACAGATCGATCCCGAGCTGATGTCACGAGTACACCTCTACACCGAGCCAACTCCCCTCTTCGATAAGTTCGACATCGAATCCGAGATCCGGGACCTTTTCAAGGCAAGGGTCGAGCTCCCAACCGGCGGATCGTTGGTTATCCAACCCACCGAAGCGCTGATCAGCATCGACGTGAACACCGGGCGCTACACCGGCAAGAAGGATCCCGAAAAGACCATCCTGCGGACCAATCTGGAGGCGGCCCGCGAGATTGCCCGGCAGATCCGGCTGCGGGACATCGGGGGGATCATCGTGTGCGATTTCATCGACATGGAGACCAGATCGAACCGCGACAAAGTACTTCAGGAGCTTCGGACTCATCTGGGTCGCGACCGCGCGCGCACCAAGGCCTTGGCGGTCTCGGAGCTCGGCCTCGTGGAAATGACTCGGCAGCGAGTCAGGCCTTCGCTCTGGCATTCCATGACCACCAATTGTCCCACCTGCGCTGGAACCGGCAGAGTATTCACCCCGGAAGTCGTCGCTCGGCGGCTGGAGCGGGCGCTCAGGCGCGCCGGCCATGAGCGGCGAGAGCGCCAGCTGACGGTTCGGCTGCACCCGGAAGTGGCCCTCTATCTTCTGGAGGAAGAGCCCAAGCTGCTGCAGACACTCACCAAGATCACGGGGGTGGATATCGAGCTCCGAGACGACCCCATGATGCGTCTCGACGAGTTCCGCCTGATGAGCCGGCCTGCGGGGCGGGATGTGACGGATCTTTACGCGGTGGCATGAAGGCGGGAAAGCGGGGAGGCAAGTAAGCGTCGGTTTCGAAAGCCGACTTTAACACACCTTGTCCCAACACACGCCTCCATCTAGTTTTACGGGCTGACTTTTGACCACTCAGTTCAGGACTTACGCATGTACGCCATTTTTCGGGCGGCAGGAAAACAGTTTCGGGCCGAGAAGGGGAAGACCCTGCGACTTCCGCTTATGAGCAGCGCGGAGGCCGGCGCCAAGGTCACGTTCGACGAGGTTCTGCTGTCATCGGACGGAGAAACGATCAAGGCAGGTACCCCGCTGGTCAAAGGGGCCAAAGTAGTGGGGGAGGTGGTGGGTGCCGGGAAGGAGCCCAAGATTTACGTATTCAAGTTCAAGCGGCGGAAGAACTACCGCCGGAAGACCGGACACCGCCAGAAGTACACCGAAGTTCGCATCACCGACGTCAAGCTGGGCTGAGGCAGACATGGCACACAAGAAGGGCGTAGGCTCTAGTCGCAACGGACGTACCAGCAATCCCCAATATCTCGGCGTCAAGCGCTACGGTGGAGAGCGGGTGAGCGCCGGCAATATTCTGGTTCGGCAGCGCGGCACCAAATTCCACGCCGGTCGCAACGTACGGCGGGCCAACGATGATACCCTCTTTGCGCTCATCGATGGCGTGGTGAAGTTCGAGTATCGCGACAAGAACCGCCAGAAGGTTTCGGTCTACCCCGCCGAATCAGTCGTTTCCTGAATTCCGACCCAACCGATCTCGTGGGGACGCGGGTTGCCACCGCGTCCCTTTTTTGTGGTTACTATTGAAACAGAAGCCCCCTTCGTTTCGTCATCTACCCGCTGGCTACCGGCCTTTGGGCCCTTCGCGCGGAGATCAAATATGACCCGATCAACTCTCTTCGACCGATTGAATCAGGAGCTGGAGGCATTCGGCAAGAAGGCCCAGGCCGCCCTGGATGAAGGAAAGCTTCAGATCGAGCTGCTCCGCCTGCGCCGCCGCCAGGACAGCGCCGCGCGAGACCTCGGCATGCTGGTACACCGGCGCGAGCGGGGAGGCGAGACCGAGCCACGGCGAATCGAAGCCTTGATGCAGAGGATCGACGACATTCAGGGGGAGATAGCGCGGCTGGAACGGAGAATCAACGAATCTCGCCGGAAGGGCGGATCGGCGTCAGAGACCACCGAATCATCCACGCCGGACAGCAGCCAAACGACATCGGTCTAAGTCTCAAGCGCGAGAGACCTGGTCCAGCGGTGGAGCGATGGCCACCCGGATCCGGTCCGGGTAGTTGCCGCACAGTCCATCGACCCCCAGCCTGACCATGCGGTCCAGGTCACCGAGCTCGTTTACAGTCCAGGCGATCACCGTTCCTCCAGCCTGATGCACCACATCGACCAGCTCCTCGTCGATCTGCTGCCACTCCTGCCACAACATCGACGCTCCCACACCGCGCATCACGGCTAGCGGATCCTGCAAGTATGCCGACAGGAGCACCCCACGGCGAAGGCCGGGACAGGCCAATCCTAAACGGTGGACGATGCGGTGATCGAAGCTGTGAACCGCGTATCGTTCAGGGCACGGGCCTCTTTCCAGCACGGAGAGGAAAGCCGCGTCATGCGCCGCGGGGAGCCCCTTGGCCTCCACGTACACATCGCGGTCCCCGGCCAGCTCCAGCACCTCAGAAAGGAAGGGAAGGGACTCTCCGTTCCGGATCCGGGCCTGGCGGGCCTGTGCGGTTGTCATCTCGGCGATCGCGCCAAATCCGGGGACATCAGGATCGTGGTGAACCACAATGCCACCATCCGACGTAGCATGAGTGTCGAGCTCGATGCCATCAGCGTCGAGTATCACCGCCCGCCGGAACGCGGCGCGTGAATTCTCGTACTCGTATCCGGACGCGCCTCGGTGGGCAATGATGCTTGGGCGTCGCATCGGGCTAAGATAGCGCGCGAGAGAAGCGCGAGCCATGTCGCCGCTTGCCTCGTCTTACCCCCACTCCCCGCTCGGGCTAGTTTTCCTGCACTCCCCTATGATTCTGCTTCCCGTCTCGAGCGCGCTCGAACCTGGGCTCTTCGTGGTCGATGCGAATTGGATCGAGCCCCTGGGCCGTTTCCTGACCAGTCCGCTGGTGGCGCCCATACTCCTCTCGTTGGGGATCCTCGGTTTGTTGGCCGAGATCAAAGCCGGCGTATTCGGCGCAGGGGCGCTGCTTGGCATCGTGTCGCTGGCCCTGTTCTTTGGCTCTAGCTTTCTCCTTGGGCTGGCCGGCTGGCATGAGGTGCTGCTGCTCGGGCTCGGTCTCCTGGCATTGGCGGCCGAGCTCTTCATCATCCCCGGGTTTGGCTTGGCCGGCATTCTGGGTATCGGAGCGATTGCGAGCTCGATCCTGCTCGCCTTGTTGGGACGCCATCCCAGCAGCGGCGATGTCGCGCAAGCGCTCGCGGTCCTTGGCGCGAGCCTGTTCATCACCGCGGCCGTGACGTATGCCTGGCTTCGGCATCTCCCGACGAGTGACCGGTTCAGCGGGCTTCTTCTCAAGGGCGCGGGTCATCGTTCCGAAGGCTTTACCTCGGCGCCCTCCCGAGGGGAGTTAGTGGGGCGGAGTGGGTTGGCTCTCACCGATCTCCGGCCGGCGGGTGCGGCCCAGTTTGATGACGAGCGCCTGGATGTCGTGACCGAGGGCGAATATGTACCGCAGGGAAGCCAGGTCCAGTTGGTGCGCAGCGATGGATACCGGCACGTGGTGCGCCGAGTGAAGCCTCGAGACCCAGACACCAGGAGTTAGGAGGCACGACGTGGACGAAACCTCGGTGAGCATCGGGCTCGCGATGGCGCTGATATTCATCGCCTTCATCTTTCTGATCATCTTCTTCCGCTTCATCCCCGTCGGTCTCTGGATCCGAGCACTGGCCTCTGGGGTACGGGTGTCCTTCCTGACGTTGTTCGGCATGCGTTTCCGCAAGGTGGCGCCCGCCGCCATCGTGGACCCTCTCATCACCGCGCGGAAGGCCGGTCTGGGCGTGACCATCGACGAGCTGGAGATCCACTATCTGTCGGGAGGAAACGTCCAGCGAGTGGTGAACGCGCTGATTTCCGCGGATAAGGCCCAGATTCCGCTCACGTTCAAGCAGGCAACCGCGATCGACCTCGCCGGGCGCGACGTGTTCGAAGCGGTGCAGGTCAGCGTCAACCCGAAGGTGATCACCACACCCAAGGTCGCTGCCATGGCCAAGGATGGAATTCAGCTCCTGGCGTTGGCCCGGGTCACGGTGCGCGCCAACGTAAACCGGCTGGTGGGTGGGGCAGGCGAGGAGACGATCCTCGCCCGGGTAGGAGAGGGGATCGTAAGCACCATCGGCTCGGCGACATCTCACAAAGCCGTGCTGGAGAATCCCGACTTGATCTCCAAGACGGTGCTGGCCAAAGGGCTCGATGCCGGAACCGCGTTCGAGATCCTGTCCATCGACATTGCCGACGTGGATGTAGGCAAGAACATCGGCGCCGAACTCCAAACCGATCAGGCCGAAGCTGACAAGCGGATTGCTCAGGCCAAGGCGGAGGAGCGCCGCGCGCTCGCCGTCGCGATGGAGCAGGAGTTCAAAGCAGAGGCCCAGAACCAGCGAGCCAAGGTGATTGCGGCCGAGGCTCAGGTGCCACTCGCGATGGCCGAAGCGTTCCGCAACGGCAATCTCGGAGTCATGGACTACCAGCGGTATCGTAACGTGCAGGCGGATACTACCATGCGCCAAGCCATCGCCGGCCAGGGCGACAGTACCCCGGCAGGCGCCTGACGATGGAGCCAAGTCTTTTCTTCTTGGCGCTGGCGGTCTGGTTCGTGGTGAGCGCGGTGAGCCGGGTGGGGCGAAACTCGCGTCGCCTACCACCTGGTCCTGACCTCCGGTCGCAGCGTCCTCCCCAGCTGACGCACGGCCGCTACCCGACGACGCCCAAACGTGACCGGCTCAACCTGATGCTGAGTGAGCTTCAGAGTGCGTTGAAGGAGGCCGAGAAGATGCGACGGCGCGGCTCGCTCGAGATCGAGCCGGAAGCGAAAAGTCTCGAGGATGGGGTGGCACGGGCCGATCGGCAAGAGGTCGATCTGGACGACGAGGCCGAGGCGGTCGCGGCGAGGCGCATCAAAGCCGCAGCCGCGCGCGACCAGGGCCAACCGGCGGCACCTCAAACGCCGAGCAACCCCATTCGGCAGGAGCCCGCCGATCACACCGCCACTCGCGGCTACACCCGCCGGCAGCTGCGAGACGCGGTGGTGTGGCGGGAGATCCTGGGTCCGCCGGTGTCTGAGAGAGGTGAGCGGTGAGCGGCCAACGACAGGTGGCGCTCCGCTCAGTGCTTACCGCTAACCGCTCACGGCCTCTCCAAACCGCTCCCGATACGTTGCCATCGCCCGGCTGATGGCGGCACGTGCCGCCGCGGCACCCTCGAAGCCTCTCGTCTCGGTTCGCGTCCCCTCCAGATCCTTGTAGACCCGAAAGAAATGCTCGATCTCTTTGAGGTAATGCGGGGGAATGTCCGCCAGCTCGTTCAGTCCCTCGGAGTACGGATCGCGTAAAGGCACGGCCAGAACCTTTTCATCGGCTACCCCCGAATCCACCAGATGGAACAGCCCGATGGGACGGGCGTCCACCAGGCATCCAGTGAAAACGGGAATGGTCATCAGCACCAGAACATCGAGGGGATCGCCGTCGTCGCCCAAGGTGCGCGGGAGAAAGCCGTAGTCGCCGGGGTAGTGGACCGCGCTGCTGAGAACCCGGTCCAGTCGGAACACCCCGCTTTCCTTGTCCAGCTCGTACTTGTTCCGCTCGTTGGTAGGGATCTCGATGACGGCGGTGACTTCGACCGGCGGATTGGGTCCGGTAGAGAGGTCGTGCCAGGGATGGAAGTGCTGAGGCCGACGTTGGGTCACTACCGCACCTGAGGGCGGAAGAGGGCAATGTACCGATCCAGGCGGCTTGCATCGCCCGGACGCCCCGACGAATTTAGACGTCGGCCCGAGTGGCGGAATGGCAGACGCAGCGGACTCAAAATCCGCCGAGGGCAACCTCGTGCGAGTTCGACTCTCGCCTCGGGCACTCTGTCCCGCAACGACTTACCCCCCACCATAGGACCGACGAACGCTACTCTGATTGTCCCCTCATTGCCCCTGGTAGGGGTGACTAGCGGAGCTTTCCGCGGACCTGAGGACCCGTCCCAAGAGACTCAGGCTAAATGCAACGAGTGGAAATTGACCAGCAGCCCTGA
>DASSED010000154.1:0-17148 GCA_035695405.1 Gemmatimonadales bacterium | reverse complement strand
GGTTGCGACCGGTGCCATGGCCGCGGCCGCCGGTGGGTTCTCCGCCGTATGTGCCATGCCGAATACCGATCCCGTGACCGACAATCAGGCCGCTGTTGGTTTTATCGTGAGTCAGGCCCAGCGCGCCGGTAAGGCGCGGGTCTATCCGATCGGGGCCATCTCGCTGGGTCAGAAGGGACAGCAGCTGGCCGAGTTCGGTGAGCTGGTCGGGGCCGGTGCCGTGGCCGTGAGCGATGACGGTAAGCCGGTGGTCTCGAGTCATCTGATGCGAACCGCACTGGAGTACGCCCGCACCTTTGGCATTCCCGTCGCCGATCATTGCGAAGACCCCACGCTCTCGGCCGGTGGCGCCATGCACGAGGGAATCGTGTCTACCCGTCTCGGGCTGAAGGGGATTCCGGCGGCCGCCGAGGAGATCATGGTCGCGCGTGACATCCTCCTGGCTGAGCTGACCGGGGGCCACGTCCACCTATGCCACATGTCCACCCGGGGATCGGTGGAGTTGATCCGGCGGGCCAAGGAGAAGGGAATACGGGTGACAGCGGAGGCGTGTCCCCACCACTTCACCCTCACGCATGAGAGCTGCGAAGGCTACAACACCAATGCAAAGATGAGTCCGCCTCTGCGTGAACCGGCCGACCGTGAGGCAATCCGGCAGGGTCTGCGGGATGGAACCATCGATGTGATCTGCACCGACCACGCCCCCCATCATTACGATGCCAAGGAGCGCGAATTCGACGACGCCCCCAATGGAATCATCGGCCTGGAGACATCGTTCGGTCTTGCGATCACCGAGCTAGTGGAAACCGGGCTGCTCACGCTGTGCGATCTCATCAACCGAATGAGTACCATGCCCGCCCGAATCTTCAACCTGGTAGGTGGTACGCTGGCCCCCGGCGCGCCGGCCGACCTCACCATCACGGACCCCAAGAAACCTTGGGTGGTTGATCCTTCCGAGTTTTTCTCCAAGAGCCGAAACACTCCGTTCGCCGGCCGGAGGCTGGTGGGACGCGCCGAGGTAACGATCGTACGAGGACAGGTCGTGTATCAGCGGGAAGGCTGAGACGGAGCTGGAGACCGGTAAAGCTGCGCTTGAGCGGAATTCGGGAAAAGGGCTCCCGGCAGAGGATTAGTGATTTAGATTAGATGTCGACGGCAGCCGGATCGTGACGCGGTCGTCCATACCCATCCTCCCGGACCTATGGCGTTCCTGGTAGCCGGTGAGGAGCTTCCCGGTGAAGTGCCCCCTGAAATCGTGTGGTCGCCCAGCAAGGCCCTGTCACGCACACCGACAGCGGGCTCAGCCTGGGTGACGAGCGCGACAACTCGGCAGGGTTGGACAGCGTCACTCGGAAAACTGATCTGATTAGAGCGGAGGAGAGGAAGTCTTCCCATGGCCCAATCAACCTCGGACACCGACGTGACGATCGAAGCCCTTCTGGAACAGCGAACCCAGTACGAAGAGTGGCTAGCCAAGCTGGATAACTCGGGTGAAAAGGCGCCTCCCGCGGTGCGGCAGCGGGTACGAGGCGACTACCAGGCACGGCTTCAGAATGTGATGGAGCAGCTGCGCGGACGAGTAAACGCCATCGCAGAGGAGCTGGAGCGCCACCACGCCTCACAAGCCGAGCTCGATCGCCAACGACGGGCCGCGGAGGAAGCGTTGGCGGAAGCGGAGGTCCGCCATACAGTCGGCGAGTATACCGAAGAAGAGTGGCGCCGCGTCAGCGAACAGAGCCGGCGCGAGGTCGAACAGCTGCGGGCCCAACTCCGCAGCGTGGGAGCCGAGATCACTCGGCTCAGCGAGGTGCAGGCGCTCATCTCGGCGCCTCGCAGTGGATCGATTGCTCCTCCCCCCCAACCGCCACCTCGGCCCGCGCCCAAGCCCGAGGTGAGCGAGCAGGCGCTGGTCGTGACTCACGTAGCCGATCCCATGGCCGACCCGGCGGCCCCACCGCCACCTCCGCCTCAGCGCCCCAGTCCCAAGCCAGCGGAGCCTGTCGCCGCTCCCGTCGACGAGCTCACCTTTCTCAAGTCGGTATCGGACGAAGAGCTGAAGACCCCGCCTCGTCGGCCATCGGGACCGGTAGCTGCGGTGAACAGTGCGCCACCGCGGGCCTCCGAAGCTCCGGTTCAGACGGCGCCCGCCGCCGGTAAAGCCGCGGCTGCCGTGGCCAAAACCCTTAAGTGCAGCGACTGCGGGACCCTCAATCGGCCCACCGAATGGTATTGTGAGAGGTGCGGGGCGGAATTGGCTGGGGTTTGAAACGGGGCAAGACCGGTGGGACATCAGCGGAGGTGCTCTGGTTTGAATAGCTTGCGACGTCAAGCTCAAGCTATTTCTTATGCGGCTTCGTCTCAACCAAAAGGGGCGCCCGAAACGGCATCGGCGCCCCTTTCCACGTGGTACTTCTCGCTTCCGCTGTTTTTAGCTCACTTCGCTCCTATTCCAGCTACGCTTTCTTTCCGGCCACCAACTTGGCGAGCCGGCTCTTGTGCCGGGCTGCTGCGTTCTTGTGAATGATGCTTTTTTGCCCCGCCCGGTCCAGGAGCATAACCGCCTCTTGGTACGCCTGGACCGCCTCGGCTCCGGTGGCACTGCGGACCTTCTTGAGCGCGGTGCGGAGCTGGCTGCGTTGAGTACGATTCAATTCGGCCCGAGCACGGGCTTGACGCATACGTTTAGCGGCGGACCTGATTCGGGGCACGGCAACCTCGTCGAACAGTGGAGTAAATCCGGAGCGGCTCCGGAGAACCAGCCGGCAAACTTAGGCCCCCAACTTTGCAAAATCAAGCAGCACGATGCTTTGACTTGGTTCTTCGAGGCATATAACGTTCGGCGCCTTCGAACGTAGGAACGGCCTCCTGGATCAGCAACTCAGTAACTTCGTGTTGGCGCTCCCAATGCTGGTGTTCGCCATGGTAGCCCATGAGTACGCCCACGCGGTCACCGCATTGCGTCAGGGCGACGACACCGCCTACATGCTGGGCCGGGTGACGCTCAACCCGTTACCTCACATCGATCCCTGGATGAGCATCGCTCTCCCGGCGTTGATCTGGTTTCTTTCCAACGGTGCCTACACCTTCGGCGGAGCCAAGCCGGTGCCGGTCAATTCGCGCAAGTTCCGCAATTATGTGAAGGGCGACCTGCTGGTCTCGGTGGCTGGAGTGGCAACCAATCTCGTGCTTGCCCTGGTCTGCTCCGTGGTTTTCATCCTGCTCGGCATGCTCTCGGCCGCACTGCCGGCGTTCGCTCCGGTGCTGGCTACGGCCCAGAAGATGATGGTCTACGGGATCTGGCTCAATCTGATCCTTTGTTTTTTCAATCTGATTCCGGTACCGCCACTGGACGGTTCCCACCTTCTCTATCATGCGCTGCCCCCGCGGCTCGGCAGCTGGTATCGCGGGCTCCATCGTTTCGGGTACCTTCCAATCTTCGCGCTCATCTTCTTGTTTCGGCCGGTGATGATGGTGCTGCTGGCTCCAGCATCCCTCGGAATGACATTCCTCCTTCGGATCATTTCCCCTTACAGCGTGAGCCCGTGATGCAGGAGCTTTCGTTCGCCCCGGAGATCGAAGCGCCGCCCCCTGCGCTGACGCCATCTCCCGGCTTCGTCATCGAGCTCGAGGCTTACTCCGGCCCACTCGACCTGCTGCTGCATCTGTTGCGAGAAGAGCAGATTGAGATCGCCGACATCCCGATTGCCCGGATCGCCGACCAGTTCCTCCAGGCTATTCATGAGCTGGGATTGAACCAGGCTGCCGATTACCTGGACATGGCCAGTCGGCTGGTGCGACTCAAGGCCCAGATGCTTCTCCCTCGCCAATCCGAGGACGACAGCTGGGAAGATCCTCGAGCCGAGCTGGTACGGCGGTTGTTGGAGTATCAGCAGATTCGTGAGGTGGCGGTATGGATGGGTCGCGCCGCCGACCGGAGAGCCGAGCAGTTCGCCCGGGGATATCTTCCGCCCCCTCCGGCCGTGCCGCCGCCGCCGCTTACGCTCCAGCTACTCGACCTCCTCACCGCGGTCGACCGGGTCTTAGCCGGTATTCCCTTTCCGGTCTTGCATCGGGTGGTGGCTCGCCCGCTGGACGTTGAGAACGCCACCAGACGCATCGAGGAGTTACTCGCGGAAAAGGAGGAGATTCCCTGGCTCGAAGCCTTGGGAAATCAGCCTACAATCGTGGACGTGCTCTCCACCTTGCTGGCCCTGCTTGAGCTCGCCAAACGCGGTGCGCTGCGGTTGGTGCAACCGTCTCCTTTCTCACCCATGGTGATCGCCCGTGACTCCGCTCGCCCAGTTGCTTGAAGCGGCACTGTTCAGTGCCTCGCGACCACTGACGCTGGAGGAGTTGACCGTCCTCGATCCTGATGCAGGTTCGGCCGAGGTGCGGGTTGCTTTGGACCAGCTACGGGAGCACTACGATTTCAATCAGCACGGCATCGAGCTGGTCGAGCTGGCCGGAGGCTACCAGATCCTGACCCGGCCGGTGTTCGCAGCCGCAATTGAGCGGGCCCAATTCTCGACCCGTACCCCCAAACTCACCGCCGCCACGCTGGAGACGCTGGCCGTGATCGCCTATCGGCAACCGGTTGGTCGGATCGAGATCGAGGAAATTCGAGGCGTGTCGGCCGGCGGGGTTCTCCGCTCGTTACAGGAGCGAGGATTAATTGAAGTGGTGGGTCGCAGCGAGGCCTTGGGCCGGCCTTTGCTCTATGGGACCACTGCACTGTTCCTGGAGCTCTTGGGGCTACGTGATCTGGCCGATCTGCCTAAGGCAGAGGAGCTCACGATAGCGCTCCGGCCTCATCGGCCGGTTACTGAAGGAGTGGACGACGCCGCGGCTTACGTGGAGGCAGAATCGTGACCCAGATGCGACTCCAACGGGCGCTGGCCCGGGCGGGGGTCGCGTCACGCCGGGCAGCAGAAAGGCTGATCGAGGACGGCCGGGTGCGGGTGGATGGCCAACCCGCCACCTTAGGTATGAAGGTCGATCCCGAACGCCAGCGCATTACCGTCGGCAACCGGCCGGTGAAGCTCAAGCAGCGCCGCTGGCTCGCCTTCCATAAGCCACTCGGCGTGGTGACCACCGCTCGGGATGAGGAAGGCCGTCGGGCGGTTCTCGATTTCATTCCCGACTCCGCGGCGCTCACCTACGTTGGGCGGCTCGATGTGATGACCACGGGTTTGCTGCTGCTCACCACCGATGGAGAGGCCGTCCATCGTCTCACCCACCCGCGTTATCGGATCCCCCGGCGATATACGGCCCTGGTTCACGGCCGTCCCACTGCCGAGGTGGCTCAGGCGGTGCGTCAGCGCGTGGAGTTGGACGGACGTCCGGTGGTGCCGAGCGAAGTAAAGGTCCGCCCGGGCACCGAGGGCCGCACCATTCTCGATCTCACACTTCAAGAGGGGCGTAACCGGATCGTACGCCGTTGGGCCGAAGCCCTGGGACTCAAAGTCGATCGCCTGGCGCGGCTCTCGTACGGTCCGGTGCGATTGGGCGATCTTCCGCCCGGCCACTACCGCCCGCTCACTCCGCGGGAAGAACAGGCCGTGTACCATGCCATTGCCCTGGAACCAGAGGGCCCTGAAACCGGCGAGATTCCCCCGGCGTCCGGACAGCCAAGGCGTCGGCGCGAGCGCAAAAACCGGCGGTGACTGCCTGGTCCACGACTATGTTTGACGATCCGATCCCAGGAGCTCTGGTGGAATGAGCGCGCCGAAGTTGACCAAAAAGCCGGCCGAGATGTTGCCGGTCCAGCGCATTCTCAAGGAAGTCTCCCGCCGCATCGTAGGCCAGGATGCGATGGTGGAGCGGCTGCTCGTAGGGCTGCTCACCGGAGGCCACATCCTGCTGGAGGGTGTGCCCGGGCTAGCCAAGACTTTGGCAGTGCGAACCCTAGCGGAGATCATTCACGCCTCCTTCTCCCGAATTCAGTTCACACCCGATCTGCTGCCGGCCGATGTGATCGGCACGATGGTCTTCAACCAGAAGACCCAGGATTTTCACGTCAAGAAAGGTCCGTTGTTCGCCCAGATCATCCTGGCGGACGAGATCAACCGGGCCCCCGCCAAGGTGCAGGCGGCGTTGCTGGAGGCAATGCAGGAGCACCAGGTCACCATCGGCGGCACCACCTTCCGGCTGGACGAGCCATTCCTCGTGCTGGCGACCCAGAACCCGATCGAGAGTGAGGGGACGTATCCTCTGCCCGAGGCTCAGCTCGACCGCTTCATGTTGAAAGTGCGGGTTGGGTATCCCAGCCGCGATGAAGAGAAGGAGGTTCTGCTTCGGATGAGCGGTGGTCAGGAGATCGCGGTCGAGCGGCTGCTCGAGCCCGCGACCATTCTGTCGGCCCGCCACGCCATCGCGAGCCTGTATATGGATCAGAAGGTGGTGGACTACATCGTGGACCTGGTCCGAGCCACCCGAGACCCCGGGTTGGTCGGTCTCACCGACCTCAAGCCACTGGTGGCCTTTGGTGGCTCTCCCCGTGCCTCTATCGCGCTGGCTCAGGCTGCGCGAGCGCACGCCTTCCTGCGGGAGCGATCCTACGTGACACCGGAAGACGTGCGTGCCCTGGCACCGGACGTGCTGCGGCATCGAGTGGTGCTCACTTTCGAGGCCGAGGCGGAGGATGTGACCACGGATGACGTGGTGTCCAGGGTCTTGGGCGCGGTCAAGGTGCCATGACAGGTCAAGGGTCCAAGGTCTCGGACGTATGTGACTTTCCACCACCCGTATTCTTCTAAGACTCTAGACTCACGACTCTCGACTCCTGTTACATGCCCGCAGTCTCCCCCGAAATTCTCAAGCAAGTCAAGTCCATCGAGCTCCGCACCCGGGGCCTGGTCGGCTCGCTCTTTGCCGGGGAGTACCGATCGGTTTTTCGGGGGCAGGGAATGGAGTTCGCGGAAGTGCGCGCCTACGAGCACGGCGACGACTTTCGCTCCATTGACTGGAATGTGTCGGCGCGCCTCGCCAGTCCCTACGTCAAGACGTTCACCGAGGAGCGCGAACTGACACTGATGCTGATCGTCGATCAGTCGGGATCGACCCGATTCGGGGAGCCGCTCACGAAAGCCGGCATGGCAGTCGAGGTGGCCGCAGTCCTCGCGTTGGCGGCCGCGTACCATAACGACCGGGTCGGCGCGCTCCTGTTCTCCGATGCCGTCGAACGGGTCATACCGCCCCGTAAAGGTCGTCGGCATGCCCTGCGGGTAATCCGCGACCTGGTGGCATTTCAGCCGGCCGGGCGGCGCACCAATCTGGCCGCGAGCCTGTTGTATGCCAGCAGACTTCTCCGGCACCGCAGCATCGTTGTGGTCCTTTCCGATTTCATCGCCGAAGGATGGGAGCGCCCCCTGAGCCGCCTGGGGGCACGTCACGAGGTTGTGGCAATCACGGTGGATGAGCCTCGGGAGCACGACCTCCCTGAATCCGGTTGGATCGAGATACTCGATGCGGAAACCGGCCGGAGGGTCCTGGTGGATACCGGCAGTCGCGAGGTCCGGCTGCGTGTGGCTCACCTGGCCGAACGCCGCAGGGAGGAGCGTGCCCGGGCTCTGGCAGCAGCCGGCGCCGATCAGGTCCGATTGGAGACCGGGAGCAGCTACGCCATCCCACTCCGGCGCGCCTTCGCACTCCGGGCGCGGCGCATCCACCGAGCCTGACAATGCCCCTGCTCGGCTTGCTCGCGATCATCGGGTTGCAGGGACCCGGTCCGACGGTGGGGGACACCTTGTGGATCAGCCGCTCCATCGCGGTTCCGGCTGGCCATGTCGTCCGTGCGGGTGATTGGACCCCCGATGATCCGGTCGAGCTGCTCGGCCGCCCCCGCATCGCTCTCACCGGGGACTCGGCCCGAATCGAATATCCCATTGTGGTGTGGCGGCCAGGACCGCTCGCCTTGGACATTCCCGGTCCCTTGTTACTCGGCCCCGGTGGCACGGTGGACTCGCTCGGCCGACAGCGGGTGAACTTGACGATCAGCAGCGTCCTCCCACCCGGGGTGCCCGAATCGACCCTCACACCCCAGCCTCGCGCGGCGTTCGTGTCCCGTGATACTGTGAGCGCGTCTCCCCTCGTGATCCTGTGGACGTTGGCTCTGGTCCTGCTCCTGCCGCTTCATCTCTGGTGGCGACGGCGAGGAAAAGTCCTACCCAGCACGCCTCCCGCTTTGCCCATTCCAGAACCGCCACTTTTGAGCTGGGCCGATGATGGCGAGTACCGCGCGGTCGCCAACATCTCCGCGGCTCGGCTCAGGACCGCGATTGCGCAACGAGTGCCTCCGGCGCACGCGGGGCTGGATACCGAGCGGTTGCTCTCCGAGCTCGCGGCGGTGCGGCCGCATTGGCCGCTTCGTGAGCTGGGGCAGATCCTGCGCGCTCTGGACCAAGCTCGATTTGGCCTGGCCGGTAGTCCCGACACGATAGAGTTGTCCCGCGCGTCGCACCAGCTGCGTGACCGATTGCTCCGTGAGGCTGCATGAGCTTCGCCCGTCCCTGGCTCCTATTGCTGCTCCTGGTCCTGCCGCTCTGGTGGTTGCTGCGCCGGCGCCGGGGAGTCCCAGCCGCGAGATACAGTGACGTGAGCCTGCCGGCGATGGCCACACGCCGCCGGTGGTGGGTGGTACTCCCTCCGGTGCTCCGCGGGCTGGCCCTGGGTGCGCTAGTCCTGACAGCTGCGGGACCGCGCTTCGGGGGTGATACCGTCGAGATCAAGCAGGAGGGGATCGCGATCGTTATCACCATCGACATTTCCAGCAGCATGCTGGCGGAGGATTTTGCGCCATCCAACCGGTTGGAAGTCGCCAAGCGCCAGGCAGTCGGGTTCATCCGCGGCCGCAGCGCAGACCGCATCGGACTGGTCGCGTTCGCGGGTGAGGCTTTGACTCAGGTGCCCGTGACGCTCGACTACCCGGTGATCGAGCAGGCGGTGATGGACCTCAAGATCGGCAGCCTGGAGGACGGCACCGCAATCGGGAGCGGTCTCGCCACGGCCGTGAATCGCCTCCGCCGGGCCCCCGACAAGTCCAAAGTGGTCCTGCTGCTTACCGACGGAGAGAACAACAAAGGCCTCATCGATCCTCGCACGGCCGCGGCAACAGCGGCAGCCTTCGGGATCAAGGTCTACACCATTGGAGTGGGCACGATCGGTGAGGCGCCTATTCCTACCGGGCGGGGCCTGGGAGGTTTCCGTTACGAGCTCCTGCCGGTCCGAATCGACGAGCCGCTCCTCGAGGAGATTGCGCAGAAGACCGGTGGACGATACTTCCGGGCCAAGGACAGTGAGGCTCTCAGCCGCATTTTTCGCCAGATTGACGCCCTGGAAAAGACCCCCATCCACGTGACCCGATACACTCGTTACGACGAGACCACCCGTCCGCTGATCCTCCTCGGCGTGGGTGCCCTGGCGCTCGAGCTTCTCATCGGCACAACGCTGGTTGTACGGGTGCCATGACGTTCGACGCTCCTCTGCTGCTCTTTCTCGCGCCCGTGCTGGCGTTGGCCTTCGGCTTTGGCGCCTGGCTGGCTCGCTCTAGGCGTATTCGTCTGGCCCGCCGCTGGTCGCCGTCGTTGGGGCGGTTGGCTCGCTCCCGGGGAGGCTGGGCGCCGGTTGTCATCGGGATAACCGCCCTCCTCGCCGCGGTCGGCCTCGCAGGGCCGCGCGCCGGACGGACCGAGGTTCGAACCCAAACTCGTGCACTCAGCATGGTCATGGCGATCGACATCAGCCGGTCGATGCTGGCGGAGGACGTTGAGCCCAGCCGGCTGCAGCGAGCCGGGCGTGAGGCTCGCCGCTTGATTCAGGATCTCGAGGGCGACCGGCTCGGGCTGATTGCCTTTGCCGGCCGGAGCTACATCCTCGCGCCACTTACAGTCGATGGAGGCGCTATCCGGATGTACCTGGATGCACTCGATCCCGACCTCGCCAGCGAAGGTGGCACGAACCTGGGAGCGGTGCTCACCCAGGGTGCCGAGCTGCTGGCCGCGGCCACCGATGCCGCGGACCGGGTGCTGGTGCTATTCACCGATGGCGAGGCCCACGACACGCTACCTGACGCGGTGACTCAGGCCGAAGGGCTCAAACAAGCCGGGGTTCACCTGATCGTGGTAGCTGAAGGCCGAGCGCTGCCCACTCGCATTCCCATTCGGGATTCGTCGGGCACGTTGATCTCCTACAAGCAGGATGAAGAAGGAAACGTGGTTCGAACTCAGCGGCGGGATGACGTCTTGCAAGCGATCGTGGATGCCGCGGAAGGGACGTTGGTTCCGAACGAATTGCCCGACCAGGCCGGCGCGGTGCGCGACCTGGTCGCCGCGATGAAACGCAGCCCTACCTCGGAAACCCGGACTGCTGACCTGGTACCTCGGGCATGGATCCCGGTGCTGGCCGCGGCTCTTCTCTTGATCGGCTATACCCTGGCCCGGCCGGGACCCGCCCTGGTAGGGCTCGCCGGCATTCTGCTCCTGAACACTCGAGCGGATGCACAGCGACCCACCCCCGGTGCCCGAGCCTTGGCCGCAGGAGACCCCGCCCGCGCCGCCGCTGAGTTTCTCAAGGAGGCGGGCGGGGGAACCGCGCGGGACACTGCCTTCTATAATGCCGGTACCGCGGCCTTGGAGGCGGGCCGGCTGGAGGTTGCCAAGGGAGCGCTCGAGCAAGCTGCCAAGTCGCTCGATCCAGACCTCCGCTATCGTGCCCTCTACAACCTCGGTCTGCTGGGCCTGCTCGAAGCCAAGGCCGACTCGACCAAGCAGGAGGAGATCCTGGGTCAGGCAGCAGACCGTCTGCGAGAGGCGTTGCGGCTACAACCGTCGTCGGCGCGAGCGAAATGGAATCTCGAGCTGGCCGAGCAGCGGCAGCCGCCGCCACCCAGTGGCGGTGGTGGTGGGGCATCGAAGCCGCCGTCGAGTGGAGGCGCGCCCCCTACGCCTCAGCCGACCCGACCTGAGCCGCAGACTCAGGGACTGAGCCAGAGTCAAGCCGAGCAGATTCTCAACTCAATGGAGCGCCGGGAGCGAGAGACCCGGGCCGAGCAGCAACGTAGGCTCCGTGGTGGTGCAGCGGCGGGAGTGAAGGACTGGTGAGCGCCATCGTGCTCCTGGCCCTGCTTCAGATCGCTCGTCCCGAGCTGCACGTGTCCGTGGATCAGGACCGGGTCTCTGTGGGTGAAGAAGTGGTGTATACCGTTCGAGCGGTAAGCCATTCCTCGGATCCGATTGATCTCACGGTCGCACCGCTGAACGGTTTCGAGGTTTTGTCTCGAAGTGAAAGAACCGAGGTGTCGCTCTCGGGTGGCCCGGTTCGGATCACCACACTCGAGTTGCGACTCCGGGCTCTGCGGCCAGGAAGGTGGCAAATCGGTCCGGCCCGGGCCGCGCAGGGCAGGGAAGTTCTGGAGGCTGACGCAGTAGTGGTGGATGTGGACCCCAGCCCGGCCGCCACGGCGACGGCACTGAACCCCCGGCTTCGTACGCTTATGGAGCGTGCGCCTCCTCCGCCTCGAGGCAAGGCCGCGGTGGCACTGGTCGTCTCTGCCGATACCGTGAGCGTCGGCGAGCAGGTGGACGTGGTGACCGCTGCCTGGTTTCCTCGTGACCTCAGACTACAGCTGCGACGGCCCCCGACGCTGCAGCCCCCGGTCATTGACGGAGTGTGGAGTTATCCGCAGGCGACCCCCGCGGGGATCGCGGTCACTCGCAATATGGCGGGGAGTACCTACGATCTCTTCGTGGCGCATCAGGTGGTGTTTCCTCTCCTGCCTGGAACGATCGCCATTCCGCGGGCCATGCTGAAATACAGCACGCCGCTGGCGCTGCAATTCTTCAGTCAGGAAGAGCGTTTCGCCTTAAGTAGCCGCCCGGAAACGCTGGTGGTGCGGCCGCTTCCTCCCCAGGGACGACCGCCGGATTTCAACGGAGCGATTGGGGCAGGACTCAAGCTCGAGCGACGGATTACTCCCGCCACCGCCCATCCCGGCGAAGGCGTATCCGTGGAGCTCGCGTTGAGCGGAGAAGGGAACAGCGCACTGTGGCCACCACCAGCCCTCAAATGGCCCAGCTCGGTCCGGGCCTACGTAGACCGGGTGGACGAGCAGGTAAGCACGAAGGATGGCCGCCTGGGCGGTACCAAAACCTTTCGCTACTTGGTCGTCCCTGACTCGGCCGGCACGGTCGCCTTGCCCGCGGTGAGTTACGGGTACTTCGATCTCGCTTCTCGAAGTTACCGCTCGGCGACGGCAGGGCCGGCCGCGCTACCGGTAGCCGTGGGAGGCGAACCGGCACTCTCGGTCGCACTCCCGCCTGAGCTGCTGACACCGTCCGGTCCGGCGTGGAGTTGGCGACTCGCGCGCGGTTTGCCGGATTGGCTTTGGGTCGGAATCCTGATCCTTCCGCCGTTGCTGGTCCTGTCGCGCGGCAAGCTACGGTATCGCAAGCGGAGCGGACCACCGGCCCCCATACCTGGGCTTCGGGCGGCCGAGGAGACCTTGGACGCGGTGGTGCGCGGGCTGGTACCGGACCCGGACCACCGATCTCGTGTCGGCCTTGCCGCCGCCGTCCGAGCTGCTGGCGCCGATGCGGAAACGGCTTCGCGGATTGCAGCAGCCCGGGAACGGCTGCTGGCCAGGCGCTATGGTCCACCGAGCCTGGGGGCTGACGATGAGGCGCTCACGAGCGAGGTGGACGAGCTGGTACGGCGCCTCGGCGTCTCGCTACGGGGTTGGCGTAGCCGGGGAGTGCTCCTGGGTATGCTGATTGCGCTCGCGACTCGGGTCGACGGACAGGCCCCTTCTCCCGAGAGACTCTATCAATCTGGATCTCTCCGCGCCGCGGTCGAGGGATTCACCCGACGAGTGGAAGACGAGCCGGCAGTGGCCGCGCACTGGTACAACCTCGGGGCCACGTATTATCGCCTGGGATCCAAGGGTCGCGCTGCCGCCGCATGGCTTCAGGCTCGACGGCTCGAGCCTCGGGAGCCGACCATCGGAAGAGCATTACGTCTCACACCGCCACCGGATGGCGCCTCCGCCCGAACACTCTGGTCTGCCCCGGTCACTGCTGAGGAGTTGCTCCTGGTGGGAACACTGGCGTGGGCCGCAGGCTGGGCCGCCTGGATCTTCCGCCCGAGGGCCCGAGATCGCTGGGTGGTGCTGCTGGTATTCGGTGGAGTGGCGGTGCTGGGGGGATGGGGACTTCGCGCCTGGTACCAGCGGCCAGTCGCCATCGTCTTGGATCAGAGCACGCTCCGACTATCTCCTCATGGCCATGCACCAGCTGTAGGTCCGGTGGAAGAGGGAGCAGCGGTTCGGGCCATACGACAGGAACGCGGTTGGGTGTTGGTCCGAGCCTCCGGTGCCAAGGAGGGCTGGCTCCCACAGGAGGTCGTTGCAGGCATCGGCGGTAGATTTCCCTCATGACCCGTCGCATTGCCATCCTTCCTGACGCGGTGGCCGATCAAATCGCCGCCGGCGAAGTGGTCGAGCGTCCGGCTTCCGTGGTCAAGGAGCTGGTTGAAAACGCGCTCGACGCCGGAGCTCGACACGTGCGGATCGAGCTGGAGAACGGTGGCAAGGTGCTGATCCAGGTCAGCGATGACGGCACCGGCATGAGCCGAGAAGATGCTGTGCTTTCGCTCGACCGCCACGCAACCAGCAAAGTACGTTCGGTGGCCGATCTGGTGGGCGTGGCTACCTTCGGCTTCAGGGGCGAAGCGCTTCCCGCTATCGCCTCGGTTTCCCGATTGACGCTGGCCACGCAGGATGGCCTATCGGATGGCTCCGAGCTTGCGGTCAGTGGGGGTCGTCTCGAGCGGGTAGCCTCTGCGGTGCGTCAGCGCGGGACCACCGTCACGGTTCGAGGACTCTTCTTCAATACGCCCGCCCGACGCAAGTTCCTGCGCTCTGCCGCGAGTGAGACCCGTGCCGCACATGAGGCAGTGGCGACCCTCGCACTGGCCCATCCTGAAACCGGGTTCGAGCTCCAGGTAGACTCGACCTGTCGATTGTCGGTTCCGGCAGAGCAGGACCCAGTCGAGCGACTGGCGGATGTGTGGGGACGGGATCTGGCCGGAACCCTGATCCCGGTCGAATATGCCGCCGGCGCGTTCCGAGTGGAGGGCTTCATCCAGCGACCCGGCGACGCCAAGCCAACTGGACGCCGGACCCAGCTCTTCGTCAATGGGCGGCCATTCAAGGATCCGTTTCTCGTTCGCGCCGCCGAAGCCGGCTATCGCGCAGCGATTCACCCGGGAGATCGCCCCTCTTTATATCTGCGCATCGAGGTCGCTCCGGAGGACGTGGACGTCAATGTGCATCCTGCCAAGCTGGAGGTCCGGTTTCGCGATCGGATCGGGGTCGAGCGTGTGGTGGAGGAAGCCGTGCGCGCCGCCCTCGGCGCTCTGGTTGCCGCGGCGCCAGTGGGGGATTGGCGGCCTCTCCCGAGCAGGGGAGAATGGATGGAGAGTGCGTCCCCCATCCCGGGAGAACTCAGTGAGTTGTTCCCGGTTCAACAGCCCAACGATGTCCCTGTCGTGGCCAAGGATGAGGGATTTGACGTTCCGCTGATCCAAATGTTCGACAGCTATATCCTCTATCAGGGGCCGGATGGCATCGTCATCGTGGATCAGCATTCGGCTCACGAGCGGGTGCTCTATGAGCGGATACTCGAGCAGCTCAGCAGCGGTGGTGCGCCGGCACAACGGCTGCTGCTGCCGCTGACGCTCGACCTGACCGATGAAGAGCTCGATGCGGTCGACACGCATGGGGCCGAGCTCCGGCGAGTGGGCTTCGAGGCCGAGGCGTTTGGGGGACGGACGGTGGTGCTGCACGCTGTCCCGGCGCCGCATCCTCGCTTTGATGCGGGTGCATGCTTTCAGGAAATGATCGCCGATCTGGCCCGGGGCCGCTTCGGCGGTTGGTCCAACCGATTGGAGCGGTTTGCCGCCACGTTCGCCTGCCGTGCAGCGGTCAAAGCGGGCCAGAGGCTGGAGCAGCGGGAGATGCGCGAGTTACTACTCCGCCTCTTCGCCACCGATCTCCCGCCCCATGATGTGCATGGGCGGGCCACGATTGTGCAACTTCCCCGCGAGGAGCTGGAGCGCCGGTTTGGCCGGCGATAGAGTTCCGGTTCTGGTCGGTCCCACCGCGGTGGGAAAGACGGCCGTTGCGCTGGCGCTCTCGGCGCACTGGCCGGTCGAGGTGGTCTCGGCTGACTCGAGGCAAGTCTATCGCCGGCTGGATATCGGCACAGCCAAGCCGAGTCGACGGGAACAGGCCCGGGTGCCGCATCATGGCCTCGATGTGGTCGAGCCAGGAAGTCGCTACAGCGCGGGCCACTTTGCACGGGATGGAGTTCGTTGGCTGGCCGACATCAAGCGCCGGGGCAACCAGCCCTTGATTGTGGGAGGAACCGGACTCTACATCCGAGCGTTGGCAGACGGGTTGTTTGCAGAACCATCGCTAGATCCCGCCAAGCGCCGCTCACTGGATGCCTGGACCGCCAGAATGGAGCCGCTCGAATTGCTCCGCTGGGCCTCTCGCCTGGATCCGAGCTTTCGAGGGGGCGGGCGCCAACGGGCCGCACGGGCCATCGAGGTCGCGCTTCTCAGCGGATACCCGCTCTCGTATTGGCAGCAGGCAGCGCGGGCTCACGGAGCGCTCGATCCCTGGTATGTGGTGCTCACGGTGCCGCGGCCGGTGCTGCATCAACGGATTGCGCGGCGAGCCCAGGAGATGATTCGCCGAGGGCTGATCGAGGAGGTGGCGGCGGTACTGGCGGAAGGCCACGGCCCCGGAGCGCCCGGACTCGACGGGATCGGCATTCGTGAAGCGGTCGAGTACCTGCATGGCAAGCGTACCCGCGAGACCGTGGCAGACGCGATCACCATCGGGACGCGTCAGTATGCCAAGCGGCAACAGACCTGGTTCCGCAACCAGCTTACCGGGAAGGTGGTGACCCTGGACGCAACCCGGGGACCGGAGAAGCTGGCATCGGAAATCACGCGCATCTGGGAGAAGCAGTGGATGGATCAGAACGTGGCGGCTACGTGAAGATCGGAATCACCTGTTATCCGACCTACGGCGGCTCCGGCGCCGTTGCCACCGAGCTGGGGTTGGACCTGGCTCGTCGGGGTCACCAGGTCCACTTCATCACCTACGATTCGCCATTCCGGCTGCGGGGATACTCCGAGCGGGTCTTCTTCCACCAAGTCGAGACCCGGATGGGCCACTATCCGCTGTTCGATCATTTCCCCTACACGCTCGCTCTCGCCTCCAAGCAGCACGAGGTCGTTCTGCGGGAAGGCCTGGATCTGCTTCACGTCCACTACGCCATTCCTCATGCGACGACGGCGTACCTCGCCCGCGAGATGTTGAACGGGGAGCGGGGCCTCCGCGTCATTACCACGCTCCATGGCACCGACATCACCCTGGTCGGCCAGGAGTCCAGCTTTTACGCCATCACGAAATTTTCCATCGAGCAATCGGATGGAGTCACGGCGGTATCCGCTTATCTGCGGGATGAGACCTATCGCGCGTTCGGCTGTGTCAGTTGTGATGTCCGGGTGGTCCCCAACTTCGTCAATCTCCAGGAGTACCGTCCAGCCGAGCCGGGGTGTAAGGCGCAGCTCGCACCGGCGGATCACAAGGTGGTGACCCACGTCTCCAACTTCAGGGAAGTGAAGCGGGTGAAAGACGTGGTCCGGGTCTTTGCCCGAATTCAGCGGGCCATGCCGGCGACGTTGGTGATGATCGGCGATGGTCCCGAGCGGGTGGATGCGGAGAACGAGGCTCGAGAGCTGGGTGTCTTTCCCTACGTCCGATTCCTCGGCCGACTCGATTCGGTGGCCTCGCTGCTGCAAGCCAGTGACCTGTTCATCCTTCCTTCCCAAACGGAATCATTCGGACTCGCTGCGCTCGAGGCCATGGCGTGCGGGTCTCCCGTCATCGCGACTCGCGCGGGCGGACTACCGGAAGTCATCGATGATGGCATCAACGGGATTTTGGAGCCGGTGGGGTCGGTCGAAGCCATGGGTCGACGGGGGGTGGAGCTGCTGCGCGACCCCCAGCGTCACGAGGCGATGCGGGCTGCCGCCGTGGCCAAAGCCGGCGAATTCTCCACCGACCGGATCGTGCCGATGTAC
>DASSED010000153.1:0-14719 GCA_035695405.1 Gemmatimonadales bacterium | reverse complement strand
GAAACAGAGTGGCGATGGTGTCCAGGGCTCCTCGAGCGAGGAATAGAATGTTGCCCAGTTCGGCCTTGAGCGCGTAGACCTGTTCCACAACCCGGGAAGAAGCCTCTGCGGTCCTGAGCATGGGATCCCGAGTCTGGCGATAATAATTCTGGATCCACCGCTCGAGCTCGTGAATCCGGCGGAGTCCCATCTCCAGCGCATAACGCTTGTCGGCCACCGCGCGAAAGACAAATTTGTAATAGTCGGCGGCCGGGATGAGCCGTTCGATCCTTCCGTCTTCGCTCTCAATGTGATAGTAAATGTCCCGGAACAGGATCCGGTGGGGTGAATCTTCCAGAATGCCGCTCAGTTGGGGGAATGCGTTCGGAAAGGCCGGTGTCTCGTAGCGCAGCAAGGCCCCACGGGACTGCATCATTTGCCTGTGCCGCTCGGCTAGGGCGGCCTGGATGCTGGCAATTCTTCCTGGGTCTCGCTCGATAGTAAAACGGATGCCGGCACCTCCCAGCTATACCGCGCTCGGTCCGACCGAACGAAATGGAACACCAGACCTGCGGCGGCGCGTTCCCGCCGCAAGTCCGGCCGATGTTTAATACATCCCGCCCATGCCACCGCCCGGCCCGGCGGGTGCCGGCTTCTCCTCCTTCTTCTCCACCAATACGCATTCGGTGGTGAGGAGCAGACCAGCGATCGACGCCGCGTTCTGCAGCGCGGTGCGGGTGACCTTGGTCGGATCGATGACTCCAGCCTTGACCAGATCCTCAAACGTATCGCTCGCGGCATTGTAGCCGAAATTCTTGTCCTTCGACTCCTTGACTCGACCCACTACGATCGAGCCCTCGGCACCCGCATTCTGGGCGATGATCCGGATGGGCTCCTCCAGTGCGCGCCGCACGATCGCGACGCCGACCTTCTCGTCCTCGGTGCCCTTGATCCGGTCGAGCACACTCTGCGCCCTGAGCAGCGCAACGCCGCCCCCAGGCACGATTCCCTCTTCGACCGCGGCGCGGGTAGCGTGCAGCGCATCCTCGACCCGAGCCTTCTTCTCTTTCATCTCCGTCTCGGTCGCGGCTCCTACGCTGATGATGGCCACCCCACCGGCAAGCTTGGCCAGCCGTTCCTGCAGCTTCTCGCGGTCGTAGTCGCTGGTGCTCTTCTCGATGGCGCCACGCAACTCGCTGATGCGGCCCTGGACGTCCTCGGGTTTGCCTTTGCCATCGACGATAGTCGTGTTGTCCTTATCGATCACGATCCGCTTGGCGCGGCCCAGATCCTTGAGGGTCGCGTTCTCCAGCTTGAGGCCGACCTCTTCGGAAATGACCTGGCCACCGGTGAGGACCGCGATGTCGCGGAGCATCTCCTTGCGGCGGTCACCGAAACCGGGTGCCTTGACTGCTACCACCTTCAGGGTGCCCCTCAGCTTGTTCACCACAAGCGTCGCGAGCGCTTCGCCCTCGACGTCCTCGGCGACGATCAGCATCGGCTTGGCCGTCTGGGCGACCTGCTCCAATAGAGGGAGCAGCTCCTTCATGGAAGAGACCTTCTTATCGTGAATCAGGATGTAGGAGTCCTCCAGCACCGCCTCCATCTTCTCCGCGTCGGTCACGAAGTAAGGTGACAGATAACCCCGGTCGAACTGGGTGCCGTCCACCGTCTCCATCGTCGTTTCCAGGCCCTTCGCCTCTTCGACAGTGATGACGCCGTCCTTCCCAACCTTCTCCATTGCCTCGGCGATCAGGTCCCCGATCTCCCTGTCATTATTGGCGGAGATGGTACCCACCTGGGCAATCTCCTTCTTTCCAGCCGAGGGAACGGAGATGCTCTGAAGCTGCTGGACCACGGCCGCGACCGCACGATCGATCCCACGCTTGAGCTCCATAGGATTGGCGCCCGCCGTGACATTCTTAAGCCCCTCACGAAAGATCGCCTGGGCGAGTATGGTCGCCGTGGTGGTGCCGTCGCCCGCAAGATCGCTGGTCTTGGTAGCCACCTCCTTCACCATCTGGGCACCCAGGTTCTCGATCGGGTCGCTCAGTTGGATCTCCTTCGCTACGGTGACACCGTCCTTGGTCACGGTAGGTGAACCGAAACTCTTGTCGATCACAACATTGCGGCCTTTAGGCCCAAGGGTGATCCCGACGGCCTCCGCCAGCTGGTCGATGCCGGTCTTGAGCTTCGCCCGCGCCTCGACGCTGAAAAGCAGTTCTTTTGATGCCATATAAGTCCTCAGTTCCTCAGTAAGCTCCATCAGCCGATCTTGGCCAGAATGTCGGACGCTTTGATGATGATCAGCTCGTCATTGCCGACCTCATACGGCGTTCCGCTGTATTTCCCATAAATCACGTGGTCACCCGCGTGAACGTCCATCTTCACCCGCTCGCCCTTTTCGATCCGCCCAGGGCCGACCGCGAGCACTTCGCCGCGGGTCGGTTTTTCCCTTGCGGTGTCAGGGATGTACAACGCTCCGCGCATCGCCTCCCCTTCGTCCGCGGGCAGGATGACGACTCGGTCCTCCAGCGGCTGGATCTTGATCTTAGGCTTGGTCTTGGCAACAGTGGACATGGTACTCCTCCAACCGGATCCTGCGTGATATGGTGACCGACCGTTACGGAGCCTGAAAATGGAGTGGGTCTCTCAGGTTCTGTAACTCTCGGTAGTAGTAGAGCGCTGTCGGACGTTTGCCGTGAAACTTGAGATGCCTGAGAAAGGCCACTTCCTCCGCGGTCGCGGTGCCGCTGAGGGAGGGGTCTTTCAGAAATTCCTCCAGCCCCGGCTCAGCATCGGACTCGTCCGATTTCCTCTCGACGTACTCGAATCGCTTCACGTGCCCCGAGACTACCCTGGGGTTCAACACAATGTCGAGCGCAAAGGTCCCGAGATCGATATCCCACGTCAGGATCAGCGGCTCCAGGAATGACGCACAGTGTTCCGCCGATAGGTGAAAGACGTCGGTGTCCAGGAACTCGAGTACGATCACCCGAGTCTCTTCGTAGCTTTGATGGCTGAGCTCCGCCACCATCCGCAACCAGTAGTCGTTCGCCAGCTCCAGTCGGGCTACACCTTTGACCACATCGAGCAGCATCTGGGTCACCAGGCGTTCGAGCTCGCCGAAGGGTTCCTTCTCGAAGATGGCGCGCACATCGGGCGCCTTCGCCGGAGCACATTTTCCGAGGACCACCTCGCGAACTTCCCGGAACAAGGGCGTGGGCTCGGCTGCCAACTCCTTCTTGAGCTCCTGTTTCCGCTGGATATCCGCCAGCCGGGCCAACTCTCCGCGGGGAAGCTTCAGGAACTTGTCCATCTTGTCGTAGATGTCGGTGCGGTTCGGCGCCGGCGGTGCCTTGCGCCGAGTCAGCAACTGGGAGATGTATGACTCGGTCACCTGCGCGGCGCGGGCGAGCCCGCGCTGCTCCAATCCGAATTCCTCCAAGCGCTGCCTTATGATCAAAGGAACGTCCACGATGTGATCCTCCCCGCGATGCTGACGCAGTGTGGTTAACAAATTGAAGTTAACTGATCGCTCATTCGCACGCAATGGCAGTCTGTTACTTGACAAAGTTAGTACAGTCCGCTAAGTTCCTGGGTAGCAAGCACATCCATAGTGGAATCTCCACTATTGATCTTATACCGGGAGTTCCTATGTACGCACGACACGTCAGTTTTCAGTTGAAGCCGATTAAGCGGGAAGAGCTAACCCAGATGTTCGATCGGGAGATTCTGCCGTTGCTGCAGAAGCAGAACGGTTTCACCGACGAGATCACCTTGGTGGACCCGGACGGCAAGCAGGTGCTGGCCATTAGCTTGTGGGACAGCAAGGAAAGCGCGGACAATTACAACCGCGAGACCTATCCCCAGGTGCTCAAGAGCTTAACGCGACTGATCGAGGGGACGCCGCAAGTGCGGGGGTACGAAGCGGTAATTTCGACCTTCCACAAGAACGCAATCGTCTAAGCTGACCGATTGGTCACGCCGAGGGGAAGAGCTGCTCATCGGCTCTTCCCCTTTGTGTGTCTGGTAACCACCTACTGGCTATCGCTGGTCTTGATCCGGCGCAACTCCCGCGCAGCCACGACCAGGTCGAGCGTGTGCACCCGCATGGTACGGCTCTCCTCCAACGCCTTGGCCAACCGGCCCAGCCCGGCATGCGCCTGGACGATCTCGTCCTCAGCAACTGTATTCAGATCGGCGGCGCGGGTGATCGCATCCCGAACCGCGTGGTAGAGGTCTTCTGCAGTGAATGGTTTCAGCATGACCCGGACCGGAACATCCGTGGGACCGATATGCGGAACCGCGTCAGGATTGGCCGACATGCCGAGCACGGCCACGCTCGGCCGATAGCGGGCCAGAATTTCAGAAACCTGGCGGCCGTCGATTCCCGGCATCGACAGATCCGTCAGCACCAGATCGAAGGCTTCCTCGCGGCTCTGGATGAGCTTGAGCGCGGCCTCTCCATCCTCGGCAACCTGGACGTGAAAGTCTTCGGCCTCGAGTGTGCGGCGAACCAGGTTGCGCATGACCGGTTCGTTATCGACCACGAGTACGGTGGCGCCGCGCCAAATGGGGCCATGAGGAATTGGTCCGGCCAAACTGCGGCTCCGGGTCAGAGGCTTACAGGGCGCTTGCTGCTCGAGTGCGGCTCAAGAACGGGGATGAGTAGTATAAGGAGTGGACCATGGCCCTGCTATAGGCATGAGCGCGGCGATCAGATCACAAAGCCAAGAACATCGCCCAGGCTACCAGGACAATCGCTAACGCCATCTTGATCGCTGCCGCGGCGGCGCGGCCCAGCACCGCACCCCAGCCGGCCTTGACCGATCCCTCCGCATGCCGGGCGCGGGAATACTCGAACAGCGCGGCTCCGAGAAATGCGCCGACGAAGCCACCGATGACCGATCCGATGATGGGGATGGGCACGCCGACGATCGCGCCGATCAAGCCGCCGACCAGCGCGCCCCACCCAGCCCTGCTCGATCCGCCGTAGCGTTTGGCGAACCTGAATCCGATCCAGGACTCGAGCAGCTCGCCCAGAAAACAAAGGCCGATCGCCAGACCCATGAACCAGACCGGAATGGTCTGGAAATCGGTGAGGTAGCCGTAGCCCAGGATGCCGAGCAGGATGACCCAGAGACCAGGAAGACCGAAAGGAATGAGGAGCAGGCCGAGAAGGCCCGCAGCGAGGAGGAGAACCACTCCGGTAGAGTTTAGATCGAAGGACACGCTGAGAGATTCTTGGCTGCGCTCAGAATGACAACGCTCACTTATCGGTGGTCTCCCGCAACAATCCATCCAGCTCATTCTGCACCTGGCGTAGCTGCGGTTGCAGCCGAGGCTCGGCATTGGCTCGGATCGTGAGGTAGCGCCGATAGGCTCGAATAGCCCCTTGCCGGTCACCGTTGAGCGCCGCGAGCCTTCCCTCCTCGCGGTGGTAGGTGACGTAATACGGGTTGACTACCAGGTCCCAAATGCGGCGGCGGATCGCGGCCAGGGCTCGGGGAAGGTCGCCCTGCTCCTCCCACAGCCGGCTGGCGATCAAGTTGCCCATGAGGGCGAACGGAATGGAGCTGGCCGAGACCAGCGCCGAGTCCAGCTGGTTGAGCAGTCTCGGCAGCTCGGGCGACTTTTGTTTCGCAGCCAGCTCGGCCTCGAGAAGGATGGCAAACCCGCTCGGGACTTCGCGGCGCGCTGCGCTGTCCGGCGGGGCACTCGCTGCCCGCAAATCAGCAACCGCGCGGTGGGCCAGCTCGAGGCGGCCATGGTCAAGCGCCAGTTGGCCGGCGACGAACCGGACCGCGGCGGAGCGCTCATCGGCATTCAACGGGATTCCGATCAGCCGCTCGAGCGCCGGGCCGATGACCGGATTGGCCGTCGTATCGCCGTCGGCGAGCCGGCTTTCCGTGTATTGCATGGCGAGCCGGGCGGGCTCCGGCAATGTGGACGGCAAAGGCACGCCGCGACTCGGTCGCCCAGTGATGAGGAAGTAGTTGTGGGTCAAACGCTGCATCGAGGCCTGATCGTCCACGGTGACAGCGCGGGCGCGGTTTTGCGCGAGGATCGGCTCGATATCCTGAAGCGGCAACCCGGCCGCGATGCCGATAGACATCATGTATGGCGCGTAGTTGCTGTCGCTCTCCATGATCCGGCGCCGGGTGGCAGTGTCCCTCGTGGCGAGCGCAACATGCCACCGCTCGGAGGCCACCGTGCCGGACGCGGAGTCGACTCTCATGAGGAGCGCCAGGGCCTTCCGGGCGCCGGCAGTGTCACCCAGGGTCAACGCCAGGGACGGTCCGTGCTCCAGCGCCGGGGCAAAGCTCGAGTCGAGGGCCAGCGACTTGGCGAACGCCTGGGCTGCACGTTGGTGCGCGTCGGGAATCCCGGCCACCATCCCCCAGTGATAGAGATTGTCGGCCAGCTCGGACCAGGCCTCCGGATTGTCCGGTGCGACCTGGACGAATCGCTCGGCGGCGGCGATCCCGTCGCGCCACTGCCGCGGAGCGGGCCAACGGCTCCCCAGATACGACTCGAGCAGCGCTCGATCTGCGGCCGAGAGCTTGTCGCGATATTTCCACGCCAGCACGCTTCCTGGACCATCGAACGGCCCTCCGAACCAGGTGTTGGCCCGGGTGAGCCCCAGCCCAGCGAGCGCGAAGGTGGAGTCCTCCTGAATGGCGAGCTTGAATTTGTTGGCCGCGCTCCGGTACTCACCCCGCCGGACCTGGGCCTGGCCTTCGAGATAGGCGCGGAGCGCGGGGAATGAGGTGCTGACCAGATTGGCCAGCCGCTGCTCGCTCTCCCCGGCCTGAAGCGCGAGGAGTTTGATCGCGAGCCGGTCCACCAACCGGGGAAGACTGTCGGGTGAGCCCTCCACCGTGGCACTCGCCACCAGACTCCGGGTCGGGGTCTGCAGCATGGTGGCATTGATGGTGATCTGCTGCCGGGTGCCCACCACGTCGCCCTGGATCATCCGCCCCGCACCGATTCGCTCTGCCACCCTGGCCGCCTGGCCTGCAGGGAGATCCTCGCCCGATCGTGCGGCCGTGCGCCAGACAGCGAGTAGGCTCCGCGGGTCGGCCGCCCTGGTTCCGGCGACTCCACTCAGCTTTGCCGCCAGCAGGTCCACCATTCCCTCGCGGAGATACGCCAGCGACGAATCGGCCGCTGTCACCCGAAACGGCACCACCGCGACGACGTCCTGATTCACTTTGACCGCCGGCTCCCAAGTGCGGAGTCCGGCGACGACGAGGACGACCACCAGAGCGACCGCGGCGACACCGGCGGCGATCCACCAGCCTCGGCGCTGAGGGGCAGGAGCGGAAAGAGCCGAAGCGTGGACCTGAGTGGTGGGAGCCGGGTCCGCGGCGGCCTGGCTCACTTCCAGAATCGAGAGCAGCTCGTCGGCGCTCTGGGGCCGGTCGGCCGGTCGCTTTTCCAGAAGCCGCATGATCATGTCGCCCAGTGCGACGGGAACCGCGCGACGGCGCTCTCGAACCGGGACCGGCCGCTCGGTGGCGTGGGCGGCCATGAGGTGGGCCGAGGTCCTGCCCTGGAACGGCGGCTGTCCGGCGAGCATCTCATACGCCACCACGCCGAGCGAGTAGAGGTCAGCCCTCGCGTCGCTGGTGGGATCGGCTGAGGCCTGTTCCGGCGCCATGTACATCGGGGTCCCGAGCGCCACGCCAGCACTGGTGAGGTCACCGTATTGGGCGGAGGCGGAGATTGCCTTGGCTATCCCGAAGTCAGCGACCTGGGCGTCATCGCCGGTCAGGAGGATGTTGTCGGGCTTGATGTCGCGATGGACGATCCCGTGCCGGTGGGCGTAGGCCAGTGCCCGGGCCACCTCACTCAGGATCCGCACCGCGATGCGGACCGGCAGCTCGCCCCCGTGGACCAACCGCTCGCGCAGCGATTCGCCCTCGACCAGCGGCATGGTGTAGTAGAGGAAATCGCCGGCCTGGCCGGCGCTCAGCAGTGGGACGATGTGAGGATGCTGGAGGTTGGCGGCGACCTGGATCTCGCGCCGGAACCGCTCGCTACTCAGGCTCGCAGAGAGCTCCGGCGGCAGCACCTTGAGAACGACGGTGCGGCCCAGCGCCTTTTCCCGGGCGATGAACACCCGTGACATGCCGCCCTTGAGCTCGCGCTCGAGCAGGAACGCGTCGCCCAAGGCCCGTTGCAATGAGCTGCGGAGATCGTTCAGGTTCCGCTCGGGGAGGAGAACGACTGGAAAGTAAGTCCGGCGCTGACCGCTGTCATCCTGAGCGCAGCGTAGGATCTCTGGCTTTCCTCCCCGCGCTCCCCCACATTCCCTCGTCTTTCTCCGGCTCCATTCGTGACCGCTGTCAACCCATCCGTTGCCGAAGCCCTGCGGGACCGCTACCTGCTCGAGCGCGAGCTGGGGAGCGGCGGCATGGCTACGGTCTACCTGGCCGAGGACCTGAAGCACCGGCGGAAAGTCGCGGTGAAGGTGCTCCGGCCCGAGCTGGCTGCGTCGGTGGGTGCGGAGCGGTTCCTTCAGGAGATCACCACCGCTGCTCGATTTCAGCACCCACACATCCTGCCGCTGCTCGATTCGGGCGAGGCCAACGGCTTTCTCTATTACGTGATGCCTTTCGTCGAGGGCGAGTCGCTCCGCCGCAGGTTGGCGCAACGGGGCGAGCTGCCGGTCCACGAAGCGGTGAAGATCATGATCGAGGTGTGCGATGCACTGGCCTACGCGCACGAGCGGGGCGTGGTGCACCGCGACATCAAGCCGGACAACGTGCTGCTCTCCGGACGGCACGCGCTGGTCACCGACTTCGGTGTGGCCAAGGCGCTGAGCGAGGCGACCGGCCGCCACCAGCTCACCAGCGCGGGCGTGGCACTCGGCACTCCGGCGTCCATGGCGCCGGAGCAGGCGGCCGGCGAGGCCAACATCGATCAGCGGGTCGACATCTACGCGCTGGGCATCCTGGGCTACGAGCTGGTATCGGGCAGGACCCCATTTATGGGACGGACGTCGCAGGAGGTGCTCGCGGCGCACGTCACCCAGCCGCCCGAGCCACTGTGCAATCGCCGACCGGCATGCCCGCCCGGACTCGAGGCCGTGATCATGAAATGCCTGGCGAAGCGGCCGGCCGATCGTTGGCAGAGCGCCGACGAGCTGTTGAGCCAGCTCGAGCCGCTGGCGACGCCGAGCGCCGGCACCACGCCGACCACCACGCGGCCGATGAAGAGCGTTGCCACCGAGGCGAGTCACTCCGGCTCCCGGCGTTGGCTCCCCGTGGCAGCGGTGGTGATCGCGCTCGCCGCGGTGGCGGCGCTGGTTCTAACCCGAAGACCTGAGCAGATCCGGCTGGGACGGCGACTGCAGCTGACGCTGTCGCCGGGGCTAGAGATCGATCCCGCACTCTCGCCCGACGGAAAACTCCTCGCGTTCGTGGCCGGACCGCTGGGTCGCACCCGGCTGTACGTGCGCCAGGTCGAGGGCGGCAGTCCAGTCGCGATCACGCCCGAAAGCAACGGTTTTGCACGGATGCCGCGGTGGGCTCCCGATGGCCAACGGCTGGTCTTCAGCTCCGAGCGAGGCATCGAGGTGATGCCCGCGTTAGGTGGAGCACCCCGGCTGCTGGTTCCACTCCCCTCAACCGCCTGGCTCGATGCCGTGTGGTCACCCGACGGCGAGTCGATCGCCTACGCGCTGGAGGACTCGGTGTTCATCCGGCCGGTGAACGGCGGGACCAGCCGAGCCGTGGGGCGCATCGCCGAGGTGCATTCGTGCAGCTGGTCGCCGGACGGGCGGTGGATTGCGTGTGCCTCAGGAAACCGCCAGTTCGTGACCAACGGGGATTTCGGCAACATCGCCGCGAGCAGTATCTGGGTCATCCCGCCAACTGGAGGTGTGCCGGTTCGAGTGAGTGATGAACAGTCGTTGAACGTGAGCCCCGTTTGGCTCCCCGGGGCTGGATCGTTGTTGTACGTCTCGAACCGGGAAGGAGGGCGCGACATCTACCAGGTGACGCTCTCCCGCTCGGGACGGCCGTCGGGTGAGGCTGTGCGGCTCACCACCGGCGTCAACGCCGCCAGCGTGAGCGCCTCGGCAGATGGACGGCGTTTGGTCTATCCGGCCTATGTCCGGACAGCCAACGTCTGGTCCATCACGCTTCCACCGACGGGCCAGGCCGAGATGAGCCGGGCTCAGCCGGTGACCACCGGGAATCAGGAGATCGAGGCCTTCGACGTGTCAGCGGACGACCGTTGGCTGGTGTTCGACTCCGACCGAAGCGGGACCCAGCAGCTCTATCGTATGCCGGTCCAGGGCGGCGAGGTGCAACAGCTCACCAACTCCCCGGAGCCCTCGATGGGTCCTTCTATCTCCCGCGATGGCCGGGAGGTCGCCTATCACACCTTTCGCAATGGCTTACGGCAGGTCTTCGTGATGCCCGCCGAGGGCGGAACACCGTTCCAGGTGACCCATGACAGCGCTCAGAACCGGTTGGCCTTCTGGTTACCCGATGGCCGATCGCTCACCTACAACATCGACGCGGGCATGCCTTCTCATGCCAGCGGGATCGTGAGCCGCGACGCCGAGGGTCGGTGGGGTGTCCCCCGGTTATTGGTCAAAGGCGGTGACATTGCGATTCCGTCTCCAGACGGAGCCAGGGTGTTGACCATTACGGAAGACGGCGAGCTGGCGACTGTACCGGTGAGTGGCGGCCCACCCAAACCACTCCTCGGGTCGTCCAAAGCTCGCCCCGTTCCCGGGTTCATCTGGGCCTGGTCCTCCGATGGCCAGATGGTCTACTACATCGGGAAGAGCCAGGCAAGCGATGAGACGGGTATCTGGCGGGTACCCGCAGCAGGTGGAGCGCCACGCCTTGTGGTGCGATTCGACGAGCCGTCCCGCTACTTGGTCCGACCCTGGATCAGAGTTTGGGGCAACCGGATCTACTTCACCCGGGGGGACTTCCAGAGCGACGTCTGGATGACCGAGATCTCAGGGTCCAGATAGTCAGAATGACACAACCGGTAGAATCATTCTCGATCCAGACTCGATCCGGATCTCCCCCGCACGCACGCTGTCACTCTCGAACTCCTGCACCCCGGTCTGCGGGTTCACCGAAAACAGGGGATAGAACTGCGGAGTGATGACCACCCGGAGCCGGTGTCCCGGAAGAAATCGGTTCGCGGTGACCATCCGGTCCATCCGCAGCCGCACCGTCTTGCCCGGTTCGATCAGCAATCGTTTGGGGCCGCCTTCGCGGTAGCTTGCCCGCTGCAGCGCGGTGCCTGCGCTCGAGAGATTCCACGCGGTTCCGTCGGGCGCGACATCGAAGAGCTGGACCCAGAGATCGAAGTCCGGCACTGACGCGCTCGCCGCCAGCTCGATGACCACTCGGCCGATGATCTCGAGCGGCGCCGAGAAGGGCGCGGTCTGGAACACGGCGACTCTGGCACCGGGCCTGAGTGCCCGATAATCGTGCGCGCCGAATTTGCCCTCGAACGGGTCGGTCACCGGATGGGCCGGATCGGAGCGGATGGTCGCCCCGGCACCAGATGCAGGACGTTCCCCTTCCAGCTTCCCCGCTTCCCCGCCTCCCCGCTGTTGCAGGTACAGCGTGTCGGCTCCGACTCCGGGAAACGGCCACCGATCGGCGGAGCGCCACTGGTTCGCGCCCATCACGAATACCCGCACCGGCGGTGATGCCGGCACCGAGTCCACGCCTCTCACGTGGCGATCCATCCAATCCAGAACCGTCCGGGTGTAGTCCAGTGATGCCGTGGGCCCGAACTCCCGCTCGCCGGCCTTGGTGCGCTGTACCGCGGCCACACCGTGGGTCCAGGGGCCGAGCACGAGCGCATCGCCCGCACCCTGGAAGTTCTCCACGGCCCCGACCGGGCCGTACGCCTCGTCGAACCAGCCCGAGAGGTTGAGCACCGCCGCGTCTACCCGGTCGTAGTGCCCGGGGAGTGTCGCGAAGCTCCAGTAATCATCGCCCGGCGGATGGCGCATCCACTCGTAATACCAGGGTGCCACGCGTTGAAAGTCCGGCAAGTCGAGCATGGGACGGTACCGCCGCGCGGCGTCGCCGTCCCGCTTCCAGGCCGCGGCTACCTCGTCGGACGTGCGGGGGCCGGCCATGTGAAGGCGGCTGCGAAGATCAGGCGCGATGTTGAACCAGGTCCAATCCAGCCAGGACCCATCCCACACGCCTCCCGAGTACCAGAAGCTCTGCGGCGTGGAGAACGTCATGGCCGGTACCATCGCCTTGAGCGACGGGGGATGCTCTACCGCGGCGAGCCACTGCACCGCTGCGGGATAGGAAAGGCCGAAGGTCCCGACTGCGCCGTTTGACCACGGCTGACGCGCGGCCCATTCGATGGTGTCGTAGCCGTCCTTGCCCTCCCCCCGATACGGCTCAAAAACGCCACCCGATGCATAGCGTCCGCGCACGTCCTGGAGCAGAACAGCGTAGCCTCGGCGCACCGCGGCGAGGATGAGCGGAGATCCACCGGTGGTGTCGGTTCGGCCGTAGGGTGTGCGGTACACCAGGACCGGGAATCTTCCCGCTCGGGCCGGTCGGTAGAGATCGGCCCGGAGCACCACGCTGTCGCGCATCGGCACCGGGATACCGGTGTCCACCCGCACGGGCACCTGGGCCGCGACCGGAAGCGCGATGGTGAGCGCAAGGTTTGCTGCGGCACGGGTAAAGCAGCTGCCAGGAGTCATGGGTGAAGAGTCGAGGGTCTAGGGTGGGTACCACCTTACCGCCTTACCGCCTTACCGCCCTACCGTCTTACCATCGCACCGATAAACAGCTTAGCCCCCCATCCATCTTCCGGTACTCGGACATGTCGATCGCCACGACATCATGGCCCAACCTGCGCAGTAGCGCCGCGGTTTGGGGAAAGCCTCGAGCGACCAGCGCCGCATCATTGACCCTGATGCAGTTGGCCGCGTATGCCTCTTTCTTCGGCACTTCCAACACCTCCCATCCGCGGAGTGCCTCATTCGCGGCGATCTCGGCCGCAGCGAGCAACTGCCGCCCGCCCAGCCAAGAGAGCCCGGTCTTGAGATGCAGCATACCCGACAGTTCCCGGATGTCGATTACACTCGATGTGAAGCGGCGCTGGGTCAGCCATGCGGCCAGCTGCGCCGCTCCTTCAGGATTGGTACGCTGCGAGATGCCGATGAAGAAGTGGCTACCCGCTTCGCACACGTCGCCGCCATCAACGGTGCCGGGCGCAGTGATTCGATCCAGCTGGGGGAACCATTCCCCGAGTGCCGCGCCGAGTGCCTTGACCTCGCCAGCACGGCTGGGAGCACCGGGGCGGGTGAGGATCGCGCCTTGGCTGGTGACGATGGCCGCGTCCTCGACGAAAGTGGAGTCGGGAAATTCGGGATCGGCCGGGAGTCGAGTGAGTGAGAGTCCCAGCCGCTCCAACGTCCGGCAGTAGGTCACGTGCTGCTCCAGTGCGAGCGGCAGGTCGGGGGCTCCGAGGCTGGATGATGTGATTCCGTCGGCAAAGGTGGCTGCAGGAGGACGGACGATCGCGCGGGTGAAGCGCATACTGATCATGGCCCCTTCGCTGCGCCCAGGATGACAGCCCGCTTGGCGACAAATGCCCGATACACCGGATAGCTGAGCGCCAACAGCAGAAGCGACTTCCAGCTGTTGCGCCAATCGCTGACCAGCGACCCGGCGAGAAACGCCAGCGAGCCGACTAGCGCCAGTCCGGTGGTGAAGGGATACCCGGGCACCCGCCAGGGCCTTGGCGTGTCGGGTTCCTTGCGCCGGAGGGCAAAGACGCTGCAGAACGACAGAGTGTAGTTGGCCACGAAGAAAAAGGCGCACAGCGCGAGCACCGAGTTCACCGTGCCGGTAATAATGAAGCCGGCCGCTACCGCGATGCTGGTCCAGTGCGCTACGGTCGGCGTGCCGCCCGGGTTTACCGTCGCGAACACAGCGGGGAGTAGCCGGTCCCGACTCATAGCCAGCAGAATTCTGGACGCCATCAGCGCACAGGCGTTCATGCCGCTCAAGATGGACACCAGCACCAGCAGGCGAATCACCAGGTCGCCCCGCGGACCGAAGAGCGCCTTGCCAGCGCTCGCGGCCACGAACGGATCGCCCGCCATCCGGCTCACGCCAAGCACACGCACGAAGGCGACGTTCACCAGCACGTAGATCAGAATGACGAGGAGCACGCCGAATACCATCGAGCGCGGGATGCCGCGGCCAGGATTCCGGGTCTCCTCGCCGAAGTAGAGCGGTCCGGTCCAGCCGTCGTAGGTGTAGATCACCGATTGGAGCGCCAGCACCAGGGCCGAGATCAGCGCGACACCGGAGGGGAGCTCCCCGGCTCCCGCTACTGAGGATGCGGCAGGACTGGCGGGCAACGGGGCAAGCAGGCAGACCGCGATCAGGCTGCCGAAAGCCAGCGCCTTGGCCGCACTCAGAACCTGCTGCGAGATGTCGCCGATCCGGATCCCGCGCCAGAGCAGCAGGCCGAAGAGGAGCACCAGAACGACACCAATCACGACCCGTCGCCCTGCCAGGGCCGGTATCAGCGGTTCCAGATACTCGCTGAACACCATGCCGCCCAATGCAACCGGACCACAGGTCGAAATCCAGTCGCTCCAGCCCACCACAAACCCGGGGTACTCGCCCAGTCCACGGCGCACGATTACATACTGGCCGCCGGAGCGGGCCAGCATTGCGCCGGGCTCGGCCAGCGAGGAAGCGCC
>DASSED010000152.1:0-9731 GCA_035695405.1 Gemmatimonadales bacterium | reverse complement strand
AGGGCAGGGATTCCAGTGGGAAGCGAGTGCCGCTTTCGTGAGGCGATCTCCTCTTCACCCCGGTGTAACTGCCCGGCGTCGGGGTCGTAGATGGTGACCTGCCAGCCGCTGGCGGACACCAGTGCAGCCCACCCTCGACCTGCCTCGCTCATTCCGAGAACAGCAACCTTAGGTTGGTTCTGCCCGACCATGAAAGCTCCTAGCTTTAAGCCGTCCGGAATCATCCGGTTACTTCCACCAGAGGGCCGCAATACCTAACCCAGCACTGCAGTTCTTGTCACTCTTGGCCCTTGCCGGTTCACTCCTGCCCACCTTGGCCGAGGCCCAGGTGAACGAGGTGGCCCTGGACCAACCGGTCGCAGCAGAGCTAGGGCTCTCGGTGGGCGATACGGTCTACCTGGGTCCTGCTCCTGACTCGGCGACCAGCCCCGTCCGGGTGGTTGCGATCTATCAATCCCGTCCGGATCCAGCCGAAGTAGCCAAACGGGAGCGCCACCTACGCTTGCACCTGCCTTTCCTGGCCAGGGTGTTGGGTGCGCCGGACAAGGTGGATCGCTTTAGTATCGGCTTGAACCCCCACATTTCTTCAGATTCCGCCCTGGCCGCACTGAACCAAAATGCGTTCGGCTACCGCGCCTATGGCACGGCAGTGATTGCATCCGAATCGTCCCAGACCTTTCTCGTGGTGTCTCGCTTTCACCGCGCCATCGCCGTGATCACGGTCGTGGCGAGCGCCGTCTTCCTGCTATGCATCATGTTGCTCAAGGTGGAGGAGCGGCGGCTCGATGCGGCGGTCATGCGCTTCGTCGGGGTGCGCCGGCGAACCATCTTTGGGGCCCTCTTGTTGGAGGCGACCATCATAGCCGCCCTGGGATGTCTGGTCGGAACCGGCTTGGCCTGGCTAGCCGGCCTGGCGACCAATGCTTACTACGGCCGCTTCTTCAACACGGCCTTGACGTTCTCTCGGATAACCCCGGGCATCGTGGCGTTTAGTGTGGTCCTTTCTCTCCTCCTTGGCGCCGGGGCAGGTGCACTGGCTGCCTGGCGACTGGTTCGCACTCGGCCCATGGCTTTGTGGGGGCGGGGATGAGTGGGATGAGCTGGCTCCGGAGAAGTCTGGGACGTCACCCGCTTCGAAGCGCGCTGGCGGTAGCCGGAATCGCGGTGTCCGCGGCCATGTTGCTGGATATGGTGATGCTGAGCGGCGGCATCGAAAAGTCGTTCGCTCAGCTTGTGTTGGCCCGCGGTTTTCAAATCCGGCTCACACCCAAGGGTACCCTTCCGTTCGACACTGAAGCCACGTTCCCCGGCGCCGGCCGAACAATCCGGATGTTGCGTAGCGAGCCGGCGGTGCAGTCCGCTGGGGCGGTCCTGGGGACCTCGCTTTTTGGTCGCGCCCGCGACTCCCTGGTCACGTTGTTCGGCTACGGAATTCAGCCGGAGGCGCAGGGGCTGTACTCCCTGGAAGTCGGCCGAGACCTCCTTCCCGACGATACAGCCGGGGTCTTGTTGAGCCGGCCGGCGGCGCGACTCCTCCGTACGGGGGTGGGAGACACGGTCACTCTGGTCGGACGTCTCGATCCCCAAGTGGTTACTGCGCAGGTGAGCCGGAAGCTTGCAGTACGGGGTCTGGTGCGCTGGGTGTACGACTACAAGGGGCAACCCTCGGTTGGGACGATCCTGCCGGTAATGCAGTCTCTGGCCCATCGCGCAGCCGGCGATCGGGCCTCGTTGATCATGGTGAAGATTCGGGATGACCGTGCCGCCGGTGCGGTCGCCGCGCGCTTGTCCCAAATGCTGCCCAGCCTCGAGGTCAGCAGTGTGGCAGATCTGGTCAAGCAGTTCAAGCAACGGCTGGTCTATTTCCGCCAGCTCTCATTTATCCTGGCGACGATGAGCCTGATTGTGACGGTGCTTCTGGTCGCGACTCTGCTCACGATCACGACCAACGAGCGGTTGGGTGAAATCGCGACGTTGCGAGCCATCGGGCTCAGTCGGGCTACCATCGTTCGCCAAGTCTTCCTGGAAGGCACGACCCTCACCCTGATCGGCGGGGCACTCGGACTCACGCTCGGCCTCGCAACTGCGCGATATCTGGATGGCATACTGACCAGCTTTCCGGGGCTACCCGCCGCGTTTTCCTTCTTTGTGCCTCGCCGGGAAAGCCTGTCGCTGGCCGGCCTGGTGTTGCTGGTGAGCGGCTCACTCGCGGGTCTCTACCCTGCATGGCTGGCTGCCAGAGCACCGATTGCCGCGACTCTGCGCGCCGAAGCCACATGACGGCGGTGCTGATCGCCAGCAACCTGGTGAAGGATTACCCGATGAGTGGAGATACCGTCCACGCGCTTCGCGGTGTCTCGTTGGTGGTACAGGGAGCCGAGTACCTGGCTATTGCCGGACCATCGGGCAGCGGCAAATCCACGCTGCTCCAGCTGCTCGGAGGAATCGATGCTCCATCTTCGGGTACGGTGGAAATCATGGGCACCAGACTCGATACCCTCTCCGACCGGGAGCTCACGCGACTTCGCCTCATCCGACTGGGATTTGTCTTTCAGCGGTTCCATCTACTTCCCGTGCTCACGGCTCGTGAGAACGTGGAGCTGCCCATGGCCGAGGCCGGCATGTCGCCGGCCGCGAGACGGGCACGCGCGCTCGAGCTGCTGGGCTATGTGGGGCTGGCGCATCGAGCGGGACACCGCGCCACCCAGCTCTCGGGCGGTGAGATGCAGCGGGTTGCCATTGCTCGGGCGCTCGCGAACCGGCCGGCGGTCTTGCTTGCCGACGAGCCTACCGGAGAGCTCGATGCGGCCACCGGAGAGGAAATTCTCGACTTATTCACCCGACTCAATCGAGATGGAACGACCGTTGTGGTCGTGACCCATGATGATCGGCTGGCAGCGCAGGCCGGCCGGGTGATTCACATGCTTGACGGACGTATCGATTCGGAAGCCTCTCTCCAGACTGCCGACCAATCAACTCGCTACCCTGCCGCCCCACGGTGATCACCACTCTGGCCTTCCGGCACCTGGTGGTGCGAAAGCTCCGCTCGCTCTTTCTCCTGTTGGGTTTCTCCCTGGGAGTGGGAGTCATGATCGTACTACTATCGGTGGGCGAGGCAATGCTGGCGCAGTCGCGAGACGTATCGTTGGTCGGAGGCGGTGAGATCACCGTTTTGCCCCAGGGGATCGATATCGAGGCAATGCGGACCGGTGGTCTGAGTGGCATGTTCTTCGGGATCGACCGGGCCCGCTTTCTCACCCGGCAGTTGCTCGGCGGTCCCCGGCATCGGGCTCTAGTCCGCGTGGTCTCGCCGTCCATCGAAGGCAAGCTGCTCTACCTGCGCCGGGATCAGAAAGTCGTTCCCGTCCGCGCCGGCGGCGACATCCCCTCCCGGGCTCGCGGGGTCGGTGCCGGACTGATACTGCACTCGGGTCACTGGGAAGACTCACCCGATGACTCCGCGTATATCACGCCGACGCTGCAGCAACTCTACGACCAGCTGGACCACTTTCACCTGCCGGTGACCCAGGACCCATCCTGGGGCGAGTGGCACTATTTCAACCTGGTAACCTCGGCCAGCGAGTGGTGGTACATCACGTATCTGGTCGGAGGCGCGCTGTCACCGAACCCAGAAAAGTCGGGCCGGTGGGGGGGCCGACTTCTCATCACTCACCGCAGCCCGAACGGGCGCTACGAGCGTTTTACTACCGAGGCTCCACCTCAGCATGTTGCCTTCGATACCAGTAAAGCCGATGTGCGGTTGGGCCAGAGCTTCGTCGAGCAGCGAGAAGGTGTGTATCACCTTCGGGCTCGGGTGCCATCGAGCCGGCTCACTCTCGACGTGCACCTGACCCCAGCTGCCAACCGGTATTTCCCCCCAGTCGAGCTGCAGGATGAAGCATTCGTCTCCGGCTACGTCGTTCCCGCTCTGGTCGCGACCGGCAAGGGGAGGATTTGCTTGAGATCGCGTTGTACCCGGTTCAGCGGGGTCCCGGCGTACCATGATCACAACTGGGGAGTGTGGCGGGATGTGACCTGGGAATGGGGAGCGGCCCGGGGCAGTGGACTGAGTTTTTTGTACGGCGGGGTTTATGGCCCCGGGCGGGAAGATTCAGTCTCGGGGAGCTCGAGCGGGACGTCACCCTTCTTTCTTGCTGTGTGGGATACACTGGGAGTCAAACAGGTACTCCGCTTCAGCCAAGCGCGATACCAGGGAAGGCGCCCAGCTAAGGGATCCTCCGAGGCCCGGTCTCCGACGGCGTTCGGTATCACGGCCACCCGCGAAGCGGACAGCGTTCACCTGAACGTCCGAGTGGCGGAGGCTCTGGCTACCGACATGTCCACCGCCAGTTTCCGGCGAAGGTTTCTTCAGATGCGGGGTGACTTTCACCTCAGAGGCCGGTTACTCGGCGAGACCGTGGCAGAGTCGGGAGCCGGCTTCTTCGAGACCTATGACCTTCATTAGGCATGCAGCAACGACGCATCCTCAGCCGCATACTCCGTGGCTCCTGGGTCCCCCACCGCTGAGGGATGAGCGCGTTCCCACGCGATGGTCCGGCGCAGCGCTTCCTCGGGTGACACGGCCTCGGTGTATCCTAGCTGCGTACGAATATGTTCCGTGCTCAGCACCAGATCTTGCTGCGGTTCATACGGGGCTCGAAGATGGGGGGGAAGTCGATCCATCTCGAGCGAGACTACCGTGCCATCCCACCCCATGAGTGCTCCGATCCGATTCACCCGCTGACCTATCGTGGGGGTATCCGCTTCACCCAGGTTGTATACCTCCCCGGCAGATCGCTCGTCCGTCACCGTAAGTGCGATGGCATCGGCTACATTCTCCACGTAACCGTGGGTCCATCGCCAATTCATCTGGGCTGACTCGAGCAGTATGGTGGACCGACCGTCCACCATGCGCTTGATGTATGGCCGGAGCCGGCGATAGGGATCACCAGGGCCATAGACCGGGGGCAATCTCAGAACCGTCCCCCGAAGGGAAGCCTGACCGAGCACCTCTCGCTCCACCAGGATCTTCTCATAGTGAAAGGTCCAGTCTGCCGGTCCCGCCGCCATATGCCGGTAGGGATAGAGGACCGATCGCAACGCTGCGTTCTCTGTCAACGGAATCGGCTCCGGTGGGCCGGGCTCCTTTCCCAGCAGCCGACCATACGCCAGGTATACGTCGCCACTGCTGATTACTACGAGCCGGCGAGCCAGGCCGGAGAAGCGCCCGACTATAGCCCGGGTGTCGTCCTCGCCAACCGGGAACATATGAAGCACCACCTCGGGCGGCGGGTCCGTGAGGGCGGGTGGGAAGTGGAGCACGGGAATGCCGGCCCGGGGACTATGGATGTGCCGCACAGCCTCGGGGAGATCGGGCTCGTGGTGGCCCCGGTGATAGAGTGTTATTTCATGACCGAATCGGTGAAGCGCGGAGACGACGTGGGGACCGATAAAGTGGGTTCCACCTATGATCAGCGCCCGCATCCAGCAGCTCCCACCTTTACAACCCCAGCTTCACCGTAATTCCCGCCGACCGGTAGCGAAACGCTCCAGTCGTGGAGCTGACTGCGCTGTTGGTAAGCAGGCCGAACAATTCGATTCGATTCCCGTCGCCCCATTGTGGACCAACCCGACCTTCCAGATGCCATGCGGTCTGGGCCGCACCTCGCTTCCCGACCTGCTGAGCCCCCAAACCTCCACTCAGGCCGGCGATCCAGCTCCGGGTCTCGGAACCGTATGCCACATTGCCCTCGAGCACTGAGAAACGGTCGGGCGAAAAATAGCCGATTCCGCGACGCTCATACGCCAGCGTTCGCCCCAACACACCGACGGCAAACTGTCGTCGAATGGATTGGGTGAGACCCAATGACGCGCTGGTCCGCTGGTTGCCATCGCTCAGCCAGAGGGCACCACCTCCGACGGAGATTCGCAGATTGGTCCGCGGGCGGGCATCGATCCCGCCCTCCAGCAACTCCATGTCGAGTTGGCGGTCGAACAGGGAAGCGATTTCGTCGAACGGCAGGCGAGCATAGCCGACGCTCATCCCCAGGCGCCCGCTCGTCCGATACCGTAATTGAGCACGATAGGTCTCGGCGGTCCGCTCTGGAGCAATCGCAGGACTGAGCTGCCGAGCCCCCGCAGCACCGGTCACCTGAAGCCCTCCGGCTGTCACGGTGACGCCAGCTTCACCTCCCACACGACTTGCTGCCCGTACCGGGTCGCTCGTCTCCAGGGCATTGACCGATCCGAACACAGCTACCCCGTCAGTCACGCCGGCTGTGCCCGAGAGTGTCTGCCAGAAGCCGGTGTTCCGGTCTGAATCGTTACTCCAGTACGCCGAGCTCTCCACCGCCGATCGGTTGGCTTGCCGAGCCAGGTGCCGAAGCTCTCGCGCGCCCTTGTGAGTGGAATCGATTGCGAGCACGTGAGCCGCCTGCCGTCTCGCTGCCGCATCACGTCCCTGCCACAGGTATACGTACCCCAGTCCCACGCGAGCATCGATGTTACGCGATTGGCTTTTCAGCACCAGATGATATTTCCGCTCTGCCTGGTTCAGCCGGCCCTGCCAAGCGTTCACCTGTGCGCTTCCGAGCAGCGCCTCAAAGTCGGATGGGTTCTGGGCCCACATGCGATCGTATTCTCGCAGGGCCTCGTCCAGCCGCCCCGACCACGCGAGGGTCTGGGCCCGTCCCAGTTGCGCGTCGTGGAGCCTTGGATTCTGAGCCAAGAGGCTGTCGTAGCGGATGAGTGCAGCAGAATACTGTTGGTCCCGCGCCAGGACTCGAGCTTGGATCAGACGGATCTCCGGGTCAGCCGGATCCGCCGCTCGCGCTCGTGCCAGATAGATGAGGGATGAATCCAGCTGACCCGTCCAGGAAAGCATGACGCCTAGCCGCAGATTCGGGCGAACTGCCGTCGGATCATTGGAGAGCACTCGAAGGTATGCTGTCCGGGCCTCATCGAAACTACCATGGGCCCAGGCCTGATCCCCTTGCTGCTCCTGGGCCCGCAACCCAGCCGGCAGGACCGTCAGACACACGAGCACTGCTCCGTGCCACGCGGCTGCGCGCGTTTTGCACGGGCGGTGGCCTCGGAACCGAACGACGACTCGGTGACGATTACCCAATCTGGTATCGATCAAGGACTTGCCTGTGTGAATTCGAAAGGCGAAAGGGGGAACAGAAGTTGCCCTGCAATTTTGAAGCCCACCCCCGGCTCCCACTCAGAGACAACGTGCTGCTCGAGACTGCTCTTACATGTCGCCTGTAGTCTCCCTGGAGCCACTCCGGTTTGCCGTGCTGATGCTGACGGCCTCGGTCGTGTTCTTGCTCATCATCATTCTGGCAGAGCGCACGGTCGCCGGTCTTCGGAGTGCGCGGTCGGAGCGGAGAGAGGCCGCGCTCACCGGGAGGGTATGTCGCGCCATTGAGGACCACGCCGGCCCGGCAGCCCTGGCCCAGCTCTCACGAGCCGATCGCCGGCTGGTGCGCGGCATTCTCCTCCGGCTCGCCATTGATCTCCGGGGTGATAGTGGCCAGGCCATCGCCTCGTTGTACCAGGGTCTTGGCTTCTTTGAAGCCGATATCCATCGGCTGGGCTCATGGCGGGCGACAGTTCGCGCGGGAGCGGCCGCCGATCTCGGACTCATCCCGCTCCAGGAGTCCCTGCCGATCCTGGGCCGGATGCTCCACGACCCCAATGTTCGCGTTCGCCAATCAGCAGTCTGGGCTCTGGGTCAGGTGGCGGATCGGGAGACTCTCGCCGGCCTGGTGCCACTCCTGGGCGATCCCAGTCGCATGGTGGCACGCCGGGTCGAAGAGGTGCTGGCTGAGCGCGGCCGCGAGATCCAGAATGTCATTCTGGCCTATGCGGGCAGGGCTGTCATTCGCCCCGGCCGGCTGGCCGCCATTGAGCTACTCGGCTGGCTTCGAATTGCGGAAGCAGCGGACCTGCTTGTCGGTTTGATGCGGGATCTGGATCCGGAGGTGCGGGTCAAGAGCGTGAAGGCTGCTGCCGCCATCGGCGATCCTCGATTTCTCGAGGTGTTCCACGTTCTCCTCAGTGACCCGAGGTGGGAGGTTCGTTGCCAGGCCGCCAAGGGCCTGAGTTTGTTCGGAAGTCCCGAATCGATTCCGCGGCTGGAAGCGGCACTGCGCGATCCCGAGTGGTGGGTCCGCTTCTATGCTGCCACCGCGCTCTCCGAAACCGGAACAGCCGGCGAAGCGGCGCTGCAGCGCGCTCTGGATGACCCCTCATCGAAGGTGCGGGAGATGGCGCGATACCTCCTCGAGCGGGGCGATGCCGTCCCGGCGCTCCCGTGATCTGGCCCGTCCTGGACCAGGCACTACGCTGGTATGCCGGCTTCATCCTGATCTTCTTCTTTGCCATCAACTCGTATTACCTGATCCTGACCATCGCCGGATTTTGGCGTACTCTGCGCGCAGTCATGGAGCTGCAGAGCGCCGATCAGCGAAGGCTGCTCCGCTCTCCACTCACTCCTCCCGTATCGGTTCTGGCTCCGGCGTTCAACGAGGAAGCGAACGTAGTGGAGAACGTGCGCTCTCTCCTGATGCTGGATTATCCGCTGTATGAGGTGATCCTGGTCAATGACGGGTCCAAGGATGGCACGCTCGATCATCTGATTGAAGCGTTCGGTCTCCGGCCCAGTGGCCGGAGCTTCGAATATGCGGTTCCCTGTAAGCAGATCCGGTGTGTCTATGAATCCACGGTATACCCCAACTTGGTCGTGGTGGACAAAATCAACGGCGGGAAAGCGGACGCCCTGAACGCCGGCCTCAACCTCGCCTGGTATCCTCTGTTTTGCGCCATCGACGCTGACTCGATTCTCGAGAGTGACGCGCTGCTTCGGCTGGTGCGGCCTTTCCTCGAGGCGCCCGGTATCACCATTGCCGCCGGTGGCGTGGTAAGGGTGGCCAACGGCTGCGAAGTCAACGGAGGACGAGTTCGCAAGGTTCGGCTGGTGCGCCGGCCGCTACCTCTGATCCAGATCGTGGAGTACCTCCGGGCCTTCCTCTTCGGGCGGATGGGCTGGAGCAGCGGCAACAGTGTGCTGGTGATCTCCGGCGCCTTCGGGCTGTTCGATAAGCGCACGGCCGTACTGGCGGGCGGCTATGCAACGAACACAGTGGGGGAGGACATGGAGTTGGTCGTACGCATGCACCGCTGCCTGCACGACCGGAATCAAGCCTATCGCATTGGATTCGTCCCCGATCCGATCTGCTGGACCGAGGTCCCCGAAAGACTGCGGGTCCTGCGGCGCCAGCGAACCCGGTGGCAACGCGGACTTATCGACACCATATGGCGGCACCGCAAGATGATCGGCCGACCGCGTTACGGTAGCGTGGGGATGGTGGCATTACCCAGCTTCGCGGTGTTCGAGATGCTGAGCCCACTGATCGAGCTCTCCGGCTATGCCCTGCTGCCGCTCATGTGGCTCCTCGGCCAGCTGAACCGTTCGTACGCACTGGGATTTCTCACCCTTTCTCTGCTCTACTCCGTCTTGGTGTCGGTTCTTGCAGTTCTGCTCGAGGACTTGGTCTTTCGTCGGTATCCCAAGTTCCCGGATCTGCTGTTGCTCCTGGCCGCGGCGATCCTCGAGAATCTGGGCTACCGGCAACTCACGGTGTGGTGGCGGGTGCGGGCGTACTGGGAATTCTGGCGCGGCGATCTGTCCTGGGGGGCCATGGAGCGGCGGGGAATGAGGGCGGCGT
>DASSED010000151.1:0-5327 GCA_035695405.1 Gemmatimonadales bacterium | reverse complement strand
CGGCGCGTTGACCGGAGTCGCGGTCATTCACCACCCGCTGGCGTATCAGACGCTGTTCAACCTCTGGCGCCAGTTCGAGGGTGCCCTGGGAGGGGCTCAGCGGGCGGCGGACTACAACGTGTACTGGGGAGCCGGTGGCCTGGTGGATTCGGTCATCGATGTGACCCACAACGTGGTGGTCCCGTTTGCCGCCGACCACATCGGCGGTACCTGGGGGTTCCTCAACACGGATGCGACTGCGGGAGCAGGCTCGTTCGACGCCCGACCGACGGTTTTGACGCTGACTGACTTTGGTTGCGTCGCTCCGCTCAACACCTTCGGTACAGTGGGAGCACCTGTCAGCGGAGTCATCGCCTGCACGGCGACGACGCCATACCAGCTGAGCCAGACCGCGGTGCCGGGAACCGTCGCGGAGTTCAGCGGAACTCCGGCGGATGCGCAGACCCATGCGCCGTCAGCCGGCCTCGGGTTCGCGATGTACATGCCGGGGAATGTCTTCATGTTCGAGTTGCCCCCCGGTGGTACGGTGCCGGCGCAAGGGACGGTTTGGAGCCTGCGGACCTACATCGGCGCCATTCAGGGCGGCAACGGAGATCCCGGGAACGAAGGGCCCTATCAGTTCACTCCGCAGCCCAGGACGATGTCGGCTGTGGGGGCCTCGTTCAGCGTGGATTACTCGGTCACCAACGCCTTTGTCGCCACGGCCGACTCGAACCTGAACCGGGTCCATCCGGTTCCGGATCCGTACTACGTCACCGATCAGTTCGAGCAGAGCACGGAAAACAAGGTCATCAAATTCGTGAACCTGCCGACCGACGCGATCATCCGGATCTACTCGCTGAGCGGAGTGCTGGTCCGGGTGCTGGAGCACCACAGCTCTGGCAGTAGTGAAGAGCTTTGGGATGTCAGAAACCGTAACGGCCAGATCGTCGGCAGCGGCGTGTACTTCTTCCACATCGAAGCCGGCGGCGCGCGACGCGTCGGCCGCATGACGGTGGTCAACTTCGCCCAGTAGGGCCTATGCCGGGGCGGGCTCGCAAGGGCCCGCTCCCCTCCAGGAGAAGAGCTATGAGTAATGTGAGATCATCCCGTTGGGTCCTGGCGCTGGCACTGCTGGGCAATCTGGGCGCCGGCCTGGCCCAGGCCCAGACTGCAGCCGATGCACAACGGGACAATACCGGCTACGGGACTACGGCGGGGGAGTTCATGCTCCTCGGTGCGGGCGCCCGGGGCACGGCCTTGGGAAGCGCGTTCTCGTCCATCGCGGACGATGCTACGTCGCTTTACTACAACCCCGCCGGCATGGCGGCCATGTCACGGCCCGGAGTGAGCATCGGGACGTATGACTATGTCGCCGAGACCCGCTACACCTGGGGCGGAATCGTATTTCCGTTCTCCGAGGGCGCTCGCGCCATCGGACTTCAGGTGGGCACCTTCGGGTTCGGCGATCAGAAGGTGTACACGGTGGATGACCCGGATGGGTTGGCCACCGGCACCTACTCGGTTCGGGAGACCTTCGTCGGGCTCAGCCTGGCGCAGAACTTCTCGGACCGGTTCTCCGCGGGCATCACCGCCAAGGGAATCTTCGATAACCTGGGCCAGGCCACCGGCCAGGCCTTCGCGGTCGACTTCGGAGCCAACTTCCACGCCAGCCTGAGCGGGCATCCCATCCGGCTCGGCTTCACTCTGCAAAACCTGGGCACCAACCTGAGCTACTCGGGTGATGCCCTCAACGTCGATGTGCCCCGGGACAACACCGGCAACGTTACCAACCTGCCGCAGCCGGGGCAGCTCCGGACCAAGGGCTTCAACCTGCCGACGGTGTTCCGGGTCGGCTTGGCCTACGACCTCCTCGGCGGCAACTCGAACCGCCTGACGCTGCTCTCCGACTTCAACCAGATGAGCAGTAACCGGGCCGGCTTCTCGGCCGGTGGAGAATGGGCCCTCAACCAGGTGGGCGGCACGCCCTTCGGTGTGGCCCTGCGGGGCAGCTATACCTACGCGCCCGCGAATAACTTCGACCTGACCAATCCGTTGAGCGATACCGCGCTCAATGATGAAGAAAACCTTCAGGGGTTGGGCTTAGGCGGAGGGGTGAACTACTCGCACAACAATTTCAATGTCGGCGTCGATTATGCCTACCGGTACATGGGCATTCTCGGGGCCACGAATTTCTTCAGCTTCTCATTTGGGTGGTAGCCTAGCACCACTCGAAGGGCATACAGCACGATGTTGCGTATCACAGTCATAACCCTCGGGGCCGTGGCGGGGTTGGTTTCCCGACCACTCCCCGGGTGGCAGGTCAAGCCGGCGTCTGCCGCCCCCGCCCCCGCCCCTACGAGCCCGGGTCTGGTTCTGCGCACGGTGCGTTTCTATCGCGCGGATCAGGATCGTACTCGAGTCAAAGGGCTAGTGCAGATTCCCTTCTCCATGATGCAGCCGACCGCCGGTCCCGATGGGTCAGTGCATTATGCCATCTCGGTACGGGTCGCCGATTCCACCGGCCTCACGCTGTATCAGCAGGCGTGGAGAAATCACGCACCCACTCCTGGCGTGGCCGACGCATACACGGTGGAGATCGTGGACTTCGCTGTTGCGCCGGGGCGCTACCGCCTGGACGTGACGGTCGAGGATTCCATCTCCGGACGAAAGGCTCAGGGAGAGACCGAGATTCAGGCGTTGTCCGACTCCGACAAGGCCTCGGACCTCCTGCTGGCTCCGGAGATGCGGCTGGCGACGGCCACCGATACGGTGCCACGCTCGGGTGAATTCCGCACCGGAAACAACCTGGTAACCGCCGCGGCCAGAGTGATCCTGACCCCGCTTCGCGCCAAGGTCTACTACCTGCTCGAGGCGTACGCGGCCAGCAATCAGACCGGCAGCTTGAGCGTGCTGGTCCGGGATTCCACTGGAAAGCAGATGGTCAAGACTCCCGAGGTCCCGGTGACGGTGGCCGCGGGAGGCAGTGTGCTGAACGGGCAGCTCGATCTCACCGGTTTGCCGGAGGGCAATTACACCGTCGCCGCCACCTTGAGCATGGCCGGGCAGCGTATCGAGCGGTCGGCCGCGATCTATATGACTGGGTTGCAGCAGACGTTGGTGCGAGACTCGGTTCGGCGCGAATCCGAGCGGGCTACCGATGAAGGGTACTTCGCCGCCATGTCGGAGAAGGAGCTGGAGGATGCCAAGGCACCGCTGCTGTACATCGCCGAGGGCGGCGAGCTCTCCGGCTGGAAGAAAGACCTGAGCTTGGAAGCCAAGCGCCGCTTCCTGACTCGGTTCTGGCAGAAGAGAGACCCCACGCCTGGCACGGTTCGCAATGAGCGTCGCGAGGTGTTCTATGATGCCATTGCCTACGCCAATCGAGCCTTCCGCGAGGGCGGCAGGAATACCGTGCCGGGCTGGCGCTCGGACCGGGGGAGAATCTTCGCCAAGTACGGCAAGCCCGACGACATCTACCATCGGCAACAGGAAGGGAATGCGCCACCCTATGAAGTCTGGCGCTACACCCGAAACCGGGACGAGTACTACATCTTTGCCGACCGGACCGGATTTGGAGCATACAACCTCCTCTATACCGAAGATCCCCACGAGAGCCGGTTGGCCAACTGGGGTCAGATTATCACGTATGAGGCGGTGGAGGACATCGGACGTTATCTCGGCAAGAACCTTTTGGCGTACTGAATCAGACTTCGATCTCCGCGGTAGACTGGGAAACTTCTCGTCATGGAGTGCCACATATGAACCGATTGTCCCTTGGTACGGCTGTCCTCGTCCTCAGTGTGGCCGCTGCGTCTTGCGGAGATCCTACCGGAGATCTGCGCGGCAATGTCGACAAACTGGTCGCCACTCCGTCGGCGGTCACTCTGGATCAGGGTGCCACCCAGAACGTGGTCGTTCGGGCGGTGGACGAGCAGGGGAACGAGGTGATCGCGCCGGTTGACGCTATCTCGGTCAACCCTGCCAATCTCGTCACCGTGACGATCGACTCCAGCTTCCTCGCTGGGACCGACACCACCGGTCAGGCCCAAATCCCGACGCCCACCAAGACCCAACTGGTGGTGACCGGGGTCGACCGGAACGCCGGGACCATCACCGTATCGGCTGCCGGAAAAACCCTCGATATCCCGGTCCGCGTGGTCCCGGTCTCCACCGAGTTCGACGCGACGTTCTCCAATCAGGCGCCGGCCCTGGCCGAGCAGGTCACTCTAACAGCGCCGGCGGGGTTCACCTTCACCGATAGCTCGGTAGTGTCCTTCCCCGGTGCGCCTAACCCGCTCGTCTCGGTGGCGCCGGATGGAAGCTCACTTACTTTCCTGCCAGCTGCAAACACAGTAGGTCACGCAACGATCACCCATGTTGTTCCCAACTATGCTCCAGGGTTCAGCTTGGAATTCACGACAATCGATACCATAGCGACGCCGATCTTCGACAGCTTGGATGTCGTATTCTCGACTACCACACCCACGCCCGGCCAGCAGGTGACCATGACCGCCCCGACCGGGTTCCGGATTCAGCCTACTGCCGCGATCGCCGTGGCCGGCATACCGGCCATCGTGAACTCCATCGCGGCCGACAGCAGTAGCGTGACCTTCCAAATCACGCCGGGTACGGTGGGAGGCGTAACCATTGATAGTGCGGTCATTTCGGTACTGCCCGAATTCCCGCTGTCGATCAACGCGAGAGACACCATCATCGGTGCGCCGCTGACCGCGCTTGGAGGCACGAACAGCCCGGCTAGCGCGCCTATTACCAACGCACCTGGCCTCGGGTTCTCTGCCGCGATATTCGATGTGGGATCCTTTGTGGGGAACGATATCGTCGGCGACTGCGACGCATCGTGCCCATCCAAGGCCCAGTACTACCGGCTCAACATCACCGAGGCGGGAGACTACACGGTATCACTCGATTGGGATGACCCGAATACCGATCTCGACGGGTTCCTCTGCAACGATGCCGCGTGTTCGGCGCCCCAGCTCCTGGGCAGTGGTGGTGATCACCCTGAAGCCACGTCATTCACCGCTTTGACTCCGGGTACTTATTTCATCGACGCCGTCCTGTTCGACAACATCGGCCCGGTGCCAGGTACGGTTACCATCACCATCACCCACGATGTACCTGCCGGACCCTGATTTGACCGCCTGAAACCCATGATAAAGAGCCCCCGTAAGTCGGGGGCTCTTTATTGCGCCTCGGTCCGGCTCAGCTCAGACTGCTGCACCCGGCTCCAACCTGATCTCCGCGGGGTCCTCACGGAACTGCCGTTGGTATAGCCGGGCGTAAAGCCCTCTCACCTCCAGTAGCTCTGCGTGGGTTCCCTCCTCCAC